>JBOHAM010000063.1:0-24206 GCA_050697735.1 Gaiellaceae bacterium
GCCGCATGTGGCTCAGGCGCAGCCGCTCGTGATCCATGTTGACGAGGACCCGGCCGTCGTCCCAGTCGTACCAGGTCGCAGCCGAATACGGAGCGCCGTCCGAGCGAACCGTGGAGATGACCGCGGCGTGCGGCCGCTTCAGGAACTCGACGAGCTCGGCGGGAAGCGGTGCGCGTGGCAGAGGCGCCAGTCTACTTCGCGCGACCGGTGAGGTTCCCGCACGACAGGACGCTCGCACCGGCGGCTCAAGCGGCCGCGAAGCGGGCAGACGCTTGGTCGTGGTCGACGATCCGCTTCGGGTAGTCGGGCGGCGGCGACGCGAGCTTCCACGGCTCGTGGACGGCGTTGCCCTCGACCTCGGCCAGCTCAGGCACGTACCGGCGCACGTACTCCCCGTCCCGATCGAAGCGCTTGGCCTGTCGGATCGGGTTGAGGACTCGATTGGGGCGAGGGTCGACGCCGGTGCCGGCGACCCATTGCCAGTTGCCGACGTTGTTGGCGAGATCGCCGTCGACCAGCAGCTCGAAGAAATGCGCCGCACCCTCGCGCCAGTCGACCTGGAGCGTCTTCGTGAGGAACGACCCGACGATGAGCCGGGCGCGATTGTGCATCCAGCCCTCGGCGGCGAGCTGCCGCATCGCCGCATCGACGATCGGATAGCCGGTGCGACCCTCCCTCCAGGCCGCGAGCGACCCGGGGTCGTCGCGCCAGCCCATGCGTCGCTCGCGGTAGTCCTCCCGAGGAGTCCGCGGGTTGGCGACGAGGAGCTGGAGGAAGAAGTCCCGCCAGCAGAGCTGCCGGACGAAGGCCTCGCTTTCGGCGGCGCGTTCGGCCACCTCCAGCGGCGAGAGGCACCCGAAGTGGAGGTACGGACTCAGCCTCGACGTCGCGTCGGCAGCGAGCTGGTCGGCGAGCTCCTCGTAGCCGGCGAGCGGGCCGTCCAGGAAGCGCTCGAGGCGCTTGCGACCTTCTGTCTCGCCGCCGCGTGGGAGCCCCGGCGAGTCGGCCGGGCCGAGGTCGGGCGGCTCGCCGAGGTCGACACCCTCCGGCAGCCGGATCCGCGGCGGCGCCAGCACCGAACGCCGCTCGGCCTTCCGCCAGGCTCGCCAGTACGGGGTGAAGACCTTGTAGGCGCCGCCGTCCGACGTCCGCACGTCGTCGAGATCGACGACCGACGTCGACGGAAACGTGCGCACGTCGAGCTGCTCACGGAGGCGCCGCTCGCGCCTCTCGGCGAACGCGCTCCCGTCCTCCGCGAGGAACACCGACTCCGCCTCGATCTGCCCGGCGAGGCGAACCGTCTCGCCCACGGCGTCCCCGCGCCGGATCGCCAGCCCGCCCAGCGACTCGCGCAGGTCGCGCAGCGCCTGGCCGAGGAAAGCGAGCCGGTTCGGCGCGCCGAAGCGATCGAGAACGGCGTCGTCGAGGACGAAGAGCGGCAGCACACGCTCGGCTTCGTCGGCTGCGGCCGCGAGCGTCGGGTTGTCGTGCACCCTCAGGTCGCGCGTGAAGAGGACGATCGCCGTCCGCACTACTTGCGAACCAGGGATCCGAGCACCGCGCCGAAGATCGCGTGCGTCGCGATCTCGTGCGCGACCACCCGCCGGTTCGTGGCCAGCCTGGGCCAGCTCCCGTCGCGGCGGTAGGGGTGGAGCCGGTCGACGACGAGCATCCCCGGCCAGAGGAGGATGTTCTCCGCCTGAGCGGCGAGCAGTCCGTGCTTGACGCCTCGAAGCCCCACGCGCTCGAATGCCCAGCCGAACGCGGAGCCGTTCGCCAGGTGGAGCGCGAGGCCGGCGGCGGGCCAGGCGGAGCTGCGTGTGACGAGCCTGCCCAGGAGCCGGATGTCCGAAAACGGCGTCCCGAGCGCCCGCCCGAGCGCCGGCTCCGCCGCCGCCCACGCGGCCGCGGCGACTATCCCGGCGGCGGCGCCTCTCATCGCTCGAAGAGGTAGTGGGCCACGAGCCACTCCGCGCCCTCGCGGTAGCCCCAGAGCTCGGCGCAGGCGAGGAAGAAGACGCGCCACTCGGCGAGGAACGTGCGGCCGAACCGCTCGGCGATCTCGTCCTCGTGCTCGCGCAACCGCTCGAGCCACGCCTCGGCCGTGCGGGCGTAGTGGGTTCCGTCAACGACCCAGTGCTCGACGAGGCGGAGGTCGCGGTCGAAGCGGGGCAGGAGGTCGGCGGAGGGCATCGTCCCGCCCGTGAAGAACCTCCGGGCCATCCAGCCTTCGTCGTAGGCATAGGCGAGCTCCCGGTGACAGAAGACGTGGACGAAGGCGAGGCCGTCGATCTCGAGCAGCGCGGCCACCCGCCCCATCAGCGCCTCGTAGTTCCGCACGTGCTCGAACATCTCGACCGAGACGACGCGGTCGAACGAGCGGTCGAGCTCGAGCCCGTTCGCGTCGGCCGTGACCACCTCGACGTTGGCGGGGGCTCGCGCCTCGATCCACCGGCGCTGCAACCGGGAGTTCGAGACCGCGGTGATCCGCGCCTCGGGGAACCGCTCCGCCGCGTACAGGGCGAAGGATCCCCAGCCGCAGCCGAGATCGAGGATCGCCTGGCCGTCTTCGATCCGAGCGCGTTCGCACGTGAGCGCCAGCATCGCCTCCTCCGCCTGGGCGAGCGTCTCGACGCCGGCGGGCCAGTAGCAGGAGCTGTACTTGAGCCGGGGCCCGAGGACGAGCTCGAAGAACTCGGGCGGAACCTCGTAGTGCTGCTCGTTCGGCTTCGCCGGGACGAGCGCGATCGGCGAGCGGCGCAGCTCCTCGACGAACGCCTCCTTCGCGCCGGGGCCCTTCGCGCGCTCGCGGCGCAGACGGGTCGCGAGGTTGGCGCGGATCCCGAGCCTGAGGAGCGGCTCCGGAAGCGCGTCCGCGGTGATGACCCGATCCACCAGTGTCACGCGCGCCGCTCCCGCGGAAACCACGGCACGAACGCACTCGTCTCCCGCTGGTAGCGCTGGTACTCCTCGCCGCGCGAGCGGAGCGAGCTCTCCTCGGCGGCGGGCACGCCGGTGACGAAGAGGATGAGGTAGAGCATGATCGCCGGCGCAAGCAGGCCGATCCAGCCATACGGCGCCTCGAGCGCGACGAGGGCATAGGCGACCCAGGTCAGCCACTGGAAGAAGTAGTTGGGGTGGCGCGAGTAGCGCCAGAGGCCGGTCCTGAGCGTCTTCCCCTTGTTCGCCGGGTCGGCCTTGAATCGCCCGAGCTGCCGGTCGGCCGCGCGCTCCAGGAGCGCTGCAAAGACCCAGAGCGCCGCGCCGGCCCAGGCGAGCGCCCCGAGACGATCGTCCGGGTCGAAGGCGGCGAGCAGGATCGGCGCCGAGAGGACGGCGGCGAGGAGCGCCTGGGCCTGGAAGAAGACGAAGAAGCCGGCCTGCTCGCGGCCCCGTGCGCGCCAGCGCTCCCGGAGCTCCCGGTAGCGCTCGTCCTCTCCCTTGCCGACCCGCCCGAGGACGAGCCAGGCGACGCGGAGGTTCTCGAGGCCGGCCAGCGAGGCGATCAGCACCCGGTGGGCGATGCTCCCGTCGGCGAGGAGCGCGTAGAGCGCGGCGATCGCCACGAGGGAGCCGGCCCAGCCCGCGTCCACGGCCGTCGCGTCGCGCGTCCGTCGCTGGCGCAGGTAGAGAACCAGCTGGATCGCGGCCGCGAGCGCCCACGCGAGCAGGAAGAGCAGCCAGCGCGACTCGATCATGCCGCGATCGCCTCCTCCAGGCGAGCGGTGAGCGCCTTCGCCGCCGCCACGGTGGGGCGAGCCGGCTCGACGCGTATCGGCGGTCTGGTCACGATCCGCACCATCGGCAGGCCGGGGCGGAGGATGCCGCGGGTCCCGACCAGGCGCACGGGGACGATCGGCGCCCCGGTCAAGAGCGCGAGGCGGGCCACGCCGCGGTGGTAGCGGCGCGGATGGCTTTGCTTCGAGGTGCCCTGGGGGAAGACGCCGATCGCCTCGCCCTCCTCGAGGAGGCGCACGGCACGCGAGAGTGCAGCAGTATCGCCGTTGCCACGCTCCACCGGGAAGGTGCCGAAGGCCTCCATCGCCGTGCGCAGCACGGGATAGCGCCAGAGCTCTGCTTTCGCCATGTAGCGGATCGGCCGGGTCGTGAGGACGCCGAGGACGAAAGGGTCCCAGATCGACTCGTGATTCGCAGCCAGGAGCACCGGCCCGGTCGAGGGCACGTGCTCCCGGCCCTCGATCTCCATGCGGAGGGCAGCGCGGAGAAAGGGACGAAAGCCGACCGCGTCCAGCGCGCGATACAGGATCATCGCGTCAGGACCAGCTGCGCGTCCCGAAGGAGGCCGGCCCGGAAGAGCGCCTCGCAGGAGGCGAGATAGAAGTCCCACGTGCGCACAAACCGCTCGTCATAGCCGAGCCCCCGCACGTCGTCGGCGCGCGCCAGAAACGCCTGCCGCCAGCGCGCGAGCGTCTCGCCATAGTGCTGCCCGATCTCCTCGAGCTCGTCCACGCGCAGCCGGTCGGTCGCGTGCGCGACCGCTCCCAGCGAGGGGATGAGGCAGCCCGGGAAGACGTATCGCTCGATCCAGTCGCCGCTCGAGCGGTACCGCTTCCAGCGCGAGTCCGGAATCAGGATCGTCTGGATGCAGGCGCGGCCGCCCGGGACGAGGACGCGGTCGAGCGTGGCGAAGAAGGAGGCGAAGAGCTTCTCCCCGATCGCCTCGAGCATCTCGATCGACGCCACCTTCGTATAAACCCCCTCGACCTCACGGAAGTCCTGCACGCGGATCTCGACGAGGTCGGCGAGCCCGGCCTCCGCGACGCGGCGGCGCGCGACCTCGGCCTGGGCGGGGGAGAGCGTGATCCCGGTCACGCGGGCCCCGTGCTCGCGGGCGGCGGTGAGGGCGAACGAGCCCCAGCCGCAGCCGATCTCGAGCACGTGATCCTCCGGGCCGAGCTCGAGCTTCTCGCAGACCATGCGCAGCTTTCGCCGCTGGGCCTCGGCCAGCGGCTCGTCGCGATCCTCGAACACCGCGCACGAGTAGGTCATCGTCTCGTCCAGGAAAAGCGCGAAGAGGTCGTTGCCGAGGTCGTAGTGGTAGCGGACGTTCCGGCGGGCCGCGAGCAGGCCGGTGCGGCGGTTGACGCGAGGTCGACCGGCCACGAGGCCGCGGAGATGCGGATGCCTCGCCGCGGCGCGCGTCGCGTTGCGAGCCAGCAGCTCGAGCACCGCCGGTAGGTCGTCGGCGCGCCACTCCCCCGCCTGGTACGACTCGCCCAGGCCGAGCCGCGGGCGGGTGGCGAGGCGCCGGAAGAAGCGTCCCTCGTCGATCCTCATGCCTACGTCCGGCCCCGAGCCAAAGCAGGCCTCCGCTCCGTCCGGGAGCCGAACGCGGAGCGTCCCGCCCTCGAGGCCGGGAAGGACACGCCCGAGCGCCCGGAGGGCGAGGCGGTCGACGAGCGGAAAGCGCACGGGGGGCTCGTGGCGGAGGGCGTCGACGCTCACGGCCGCAGGGATCCCTTTCCCGGCTCGAAGGGGGGCTTGTGGTTGAAGGGGATGCGCTTCGCGAAGAGCCGGAGCGCCTGCCAGTGGATGAGCGCGATCACCTGGACGGGCATCAGCGGGTAGCGCAGGAGGAAGCGGGCGATCGCGGTCCGCGAGAGCTCGCGTCGGCGGCCGGCGAGCACGGCCTGGAGCTGCAGCCGGTCGCCTTCGCGCACCTCGATCCGCGCGAAGACCCTCTCGCCCGGCTCGGAGAACGCGTAGCGGTAGCGCTGGTCGAGACCCATGAACGGCGAGACGTGGAGGCGCTTCTCGTGCTCGTACTCGAGGGCGTCGCCCGGAAGCAGCTCCGGGAGCCGCTCGCCGAAGGTGTTGTTGAGCTCCGCGACCATGCACGCGAGCGACCCGTCGGCGCGGTAGCACCAGTAGAACGAGACCGGGTTGAACACGTAGCCGAGAACCCGGAGCTGGGTGAGGACGAGCACGCGCTCGATCGACGGGTCGCCGGCGAAGCGGATCACGGCCCTCTTGAGCGGCGCCTCGCCGCCGTCGAAGTGGTCGCGGTCGCGCAGGGAGAGGACGTTTCGGCGGTTGACCGAGAGCAGCCGGAAGCGCCGGTCGAGCTCGGGGAGCTCGTCGAGGTCGAGCAGCCAGTAGGCGACCGGGTAGCGGAAGGCATGGCGTGTCGGCTCGTGGCGTGTGTGCACGAGCGTCCCCTCGTAGAGCGCCGAGATCACCAGCGCACCCCCAGCGCGGCGGCCGCGCGCACCCCCGAGGCGAGGCCGTCCTCGTGGAAGCCGTTGCCGTGGTAGGCGCCTGCGAACACGGTCGTGCCGCCGGCGAGCTCGGGCAACCGCTCCTGAGCGGCGAGCGCGTCGACCGTGAAGACCGGGTGCGTGTAGCGGAAGCGCCCGCGCACGTGCTCCTCCGGTACCTGCTCGTTGAGCGTCACGAGGTAGTCCGTCTCGGCGTCGAGCCGCTGGAGGCTGTTGAGCCAGTAGGTGATCGTCGGCCGCACGGCGCCGTTCACGCGGTAGTTCCAGGAGGCGCGCGCGCTCCGGGCGCGGGGCAGGAACGACCGGTCGGTGTGGAGGACGGCGTCGTTCGCCGTGTATGGGAACGCGCCCAGCAGGCGCCGTTCCCGCTCCGTCGCGTCCTCGAGGAGGGCGAGCGCCTCGTCGGCGTGCGTCGCGACCACGGCGCGATCGAAGCGGTCCGATTCCCCGTCGGCCGTCCGCACGAACACGCCGTCCGGCCTGCGCCGGACGCTCCGCACGGGAAGACCGGTGCGGATCCCGCCCAGGCGCTCGACGACCGCGTCGACGTACGTCCGGCTGCCTCCCGCCACGCTGCGCCAGCGAAAGCGGCGGAATCCGAGCATCCCGTGGTTGTCGAAGAATCGGATCGCGTGCACGGCTGGGAACTCGAGCGCGCGCGCCGGGGCCGTCGACCAGAGCGCCGAGGTGAGCGGGACGAGGAAGTGGCGGCGGAAGCGCTCCGAGTAGCGGTACTCGTCCAGGTAGCGGAGCAGTGACCAGCCGTCGAGGTCCCGCTGATCCAGCGATCGGCGGGCGGTGCGCAACCAGCGGCCGATCTCCCAGAGGAGGGTGTGGAAGCGGGCGCTGGCGGCGTTTCGCGGCTGCGCGAACGGCCGCCGGCCCGCGTACTCGAGCCCGCAGTCGCAGCAGGTGACCGAGAAGGACATGTCGGACTCCTGCGTCCGGATGCCGAGCTCGGCGAAGAGGCGCCCGAGCAGCGGGTAGTTCCGCTCGTTGTGGACGAGGAAGCCTGTGTCGAGCGCGAGACCGTCCACCGAGACCGTGTTGACGTGGCCGCCGGGTCGCTCGTCCTGCTCGAAGACCTCGACCTCGTGCGCGCGCGAGAGCACGTAGGCGGCCCCGAGCCCCGCGACGCCGCTCCCGATCACGGCGACGCGCATCAGGCGGGCTCCACCCGGCGGCGCTCGAGCTGACCCGGCGAGGGGACGCGCACGTTCCAGACGAGACGCAGCTTCTCGAGGGCCCGGATCACCCACCAGGAGACGTCGATCTGGAAGCGGCTGAGGCCGTGGCGCGCCGAGGCGGGGAAGGCGTGGTGGTTGTTGTGCCAGCCCTCGCCGAACACTAGGACCGCGACGAGCCAGTTGTTGCGGGCCTCGTCGCGGGAACGGAAGTCCTGCCTCCCGAACATGTGGCAGATCGAGTTCACCGAGAAGGTCGCGTGCTGGTAGAGGAAGATCCGGATCAGGCCGCCCCAGACCATCGCCTCGACGCCGCGCTCCCAGGTGCCGCCGACGGCGAAGCCGATCAGGAACGGCAGCCCGAGCGTGAGCGCCACCCAGAGCAGGTAGAGCCGGTCGATCCAGACGAGCAGGCGGTCGTCGTAGAGATCCTTGCCGTACGCGCGGCCCTCCTCCATGCCGAGGCTCTTGAAGAGCCAGCCGACGTGGGCGTGGACGAAGCCCGTGACGGCGCCCCACGCGCCCTCACCGTGGCCGACGTGCGGCGAGTGCGGGTCGCCCGGCTGGTCGGAGAGGGCGTGGTGCTTCCGGTGGTCGGTGACCCACTGAATCAGCGGGCCCTGCATCGTCATGCAGCCGAGCACGGCGAGGGCAGCCTTGACCGGCGCCCGCGCCTCGAAGCCCTTGTGGGTGAAGTAGCGGTGGAAGCCGATCGTCGTCCCGAAGGCGCAGACGACGTAGAAGGCGACCAGGATCGCCACGTCGACCCAGTGGAAGGCGATTCCCCAGAGCAGGCCGGCCGCGGCGACGATTCCCAGCGGCGGGACGACCACGGCGATCAGCGTCACGATCTGGCTGATGCGGCTGGTGCCCGGGCGGACGGTGCCGACGTTCGCGGAGCTCACGCGGCCCACTCCTCGATCCGCTCCGCCGCCAGGTCGGCCCAGCGACCGGCGCGAGGGAGCGGGATGAGCCCGAGCGGCGTCCTGAGCGCGACACCGTGCGTAGCACCGGGAATCAGGCGGTAGGTGCCCTCGACTCCGAGGCTACGCGCCCGCTCGAAGCCCCGCCGGGAGCTCGACGGGCTCACCCCCGGGATGCCCGGGAGCCAGCGGTCGAGCGTCCCGTGGATGACGTCGAGGCGCTTCCCCCTCAGCCGGTCGAGCGCCACGCGTTCCGGCAGCCAGGGAGCGAGGCCGAGGACGCCCTCGACCCCGGGCGCGTCGGCCGCGCGGGCCGCGACCACGCCGCCCATCGAGAAGCCGAGCAGGAGCGAGCGGGGAGCGCCGGTCTTCGCGACGGCGGCGCGGGTGTCCTCCTCGCACAGGTCGAGCCGGTCCCAGGACTTGATGCGGTACCGCACCTCCGAGAAGGCGAGGGTCGGGAAGCGGGGCGCGAGCCGGCCGACGAGCCACTCGAGCGAGGCGCTCCAGGTTCCGTCGACCGGCGACTTCTCGCCGCCGTTCACGCACACGACTGCGGCCCGGTCGGTCGGGCCGGTCAGGCGCATCTCTGCGCCCGTGGAGAGGCGGATCACCGAGCCCGCCACGCGGTCCAGGCGGCGAGGGCGGCGAAGGAGGTGGCGCCGACGGCGACGGCCGGCTTGCGCCGGCCGAAGACGAGCGCGTCGCCCAGGTCGTAGAGCATCCGCTGCGCCGCCGCCGCCCGCGTCGGGGCGAGGGCGAAGGCGATCGCGTTTCCGACGTCCCGGAAGCCGACCGCGCGCGCCGCGTCGTCGTCGATGCCCATCATGCGCGCCAGGCGCCCGGGCGCCAGGATCCCGAGCAGGCCGAAGCCGAGTGCGCCCGCGCCGAGGACGACGGCACCGAGCCGCGCGTCGACGGGCAGGTGGTCTCGCCGTTGCCTCATGGTCATCTGGAATTTCCGATTGGCTTCTCGCCAAACACGACTAGGGAGTTCGCGCATCGTCCTCGATTGGTTCATCACGACCTGGCCTTCGCAGCCCTGGCCGGCACCGCGAACACGACGACGTTGGACGCGTACTCGCGGGCCGAGCGGTCGTAGTCGCCGCCGCAGGTGACCAGCGTGAGGTAGGGACGGCCGCGCTTCGCGAACACGAGCCGGGCCGGGAGTCGCCCCTTGGGGAAGGAGCGGCGGGCGACGACGCGGAACCGCCGCTCGCGACCGGAAAACCCCACGCGAACGACGGCGCCCGGCTCGAGCTCGCGCAGGCGATAGAAGACTCCGCGCGTGCCGTCGTAGTCGACGTGGCCGACGAGAACGGCCGAGCCGGGCTGGCCCGGCGACGACCCGTGGCGGTACCACCCGACGGTGCGGGCGTCCTCCGGGATCTCCACCTGGTCTTTGTCGACTCCGACCGGCACCACGGGAGCCCGGATGTCGAGCGCCGGTACGGCGAGGGCGCGCGGCCGCGGCCTGGGCGCGACGCGGACGCCCGAGATCCGGGCCGACCGCACCCGGATCTCGGGCGGGCGCGATCTGCTCGCCTGCCGGGCGGAGAGCTGCCGCAGTTCGGCCCGTTCGTCGACGACGTCTCCGAGCCCTGCCAGCGAGCCGGCGTTCGCGTCCGGCACTCCGGGCCGCGTCGCGTACCAGAGCGCGGGCACGGCGACGAGCGTCGTCAGGCTGACCGCGAAAGCCGGCACGAGGAGGGAGGCCCTCGGGAGCCTCCCTCCTCGCTCGGCCGCAGGCTCAGATCCGCGAGCGCGCCCGGGCAAGCGCCGCTCCGGAGGCCAGGGCCGAGGCCGCCGCGAGGACGACGAGCGCCATCGCCCAGATCGGGAAGCCACCGTCGCTCAGGAGGCCGCTGTCGCCGGCCGCCGCCCCTCCCGGAGCCGAGCCGATCCCGGGGATCGCCTGGACGAGGAGATCCAGGTTGTCCTCCTCCAGCGAGCCGATCGCGTAGACGGCGTAGGCGGTGCCGTCCTCCAGGGTGAGGTCGGCTGGGCCGATCACCGGATCGGTCGTGCCCGCGGCCGCGACGGCGACGGAGTACGAGCCGGCCGGTACGGTCGCTGTCTCCTCGTTCGGGTTCTCGAGGCCCTGGATGAGCGCCTGGTCGTTCGCGAGCACGTCGACCGCCGGGGCCGCCGCCGTGTGACGGACGCTCACGCGTGCCTCGCCGGCCGCGATCGCCGACGTGTCGTTCACGAACACCGAGAGCACCGGCTGCCCGCCGGCGTCCAGATGCGCCACGATCGAGGCGTTCGTCGAGTCCTCGACGGCCGCCGAGCCCGAGATCGCCGGATCGGCATCGGGAGCGGCGCCCGCCTCGCGAACGGCGATCTCGTACTCGCCGGCCGGGAGCTCCAGAGGGTCGGTGATGGTCCCCGGCTCGAAGCCCTCGAGCGTGAGCTCGTCGTTCACGTAGACGTCCACCGCGAGCCCCGGCACGCCGTGCACGACCGTCACGGTCGCGGCGCCGGCCTGGGCGGCTCCGCCGAACGCGACCGTCAGAGCGGCCAGGCTGGCGAGGATCAGGATCTTCGCTCTGTGCATCGGCCTCTCCTTGCGCCCGCTCAGCGCAGACACCAGTCGAAGAGCTCGGGGTTGGTGTAGTGGAGCAGGATCACCGTGCCGAGCGGAAGGAACGACTCGGCAGGCAGGTTTGTGTTGATGAGACCCTCGTTGCCGCCCGAGTCCGAGTCGATCGTGTCGTAGTCGATCTCCTGCTTCGCCGCCGCGACGAGCAGGTCGTTCTTGATCAGGAAGCGCACGCCGTTCTTCACGCACTTCACACCGCTGACCGGGCGGTCCTTGCCGCCTCGCCAGCCCTTCGCCTCCGACAGCGGCGCGAGCGTCAACGCCAGAGTCGCGACGAGAGCCAGGATCACACCGACACGCTTGAACATGGATCCCTCCCCTTCCGAGATCGTTGGTGGACGCGGTTGATACGCACGGAGGCGAGCGGTGGATCAACCGCGAGCGAACGTGTCCTTGATCGGAGAGGCCGGACCCGTACGTACTAGGTCCTGCGATGATTCCGACGTGCCCGAGGAACGGGACGATGCCGAGCTCGTCCGCAGCATCGGCGACGGCGATACCGAGGCGCTGCGCGCGCTCTACGAGCGGTACGGGTCGATCGTGTTCGGAATGGCGTACCGCCTCCTCGGCGATCGTCAGGCGGCCGAGGAGTGCACGCAGGATGTCTTCGTCGCCGTCTGGCGAGCAGCGGGAGCCTACGACCCGGAGCGGGCGCGCGTGAGCTCCTGGATGATCGCGATCGCGAGGAATCGCGTCGTCGATATCGGTCGTGGGAGGCTCGCGCGCCCCGTCGAGCCGTACGCCGAGCTTCGGCAGGGCGACGAGTCGCCGGACGCCGCCGAGCTGGCGGCCGCGGCCGACAGCTCGCGCCGGATCGCTGCGGCGCTGGCCGAGCTCCCCGCCGCTCAGCGCGAGGCGCTCACGCTCGCGTACTTCCACGGGCTGTCGCACAGCGAGATCGCAGAGCGCCTGGTCGTTCCACTCGGCACCGTCAAGGGCCGGATCCGTCTGGCCCTCGACCGTCTGCGGGACCTGGCGCCTACGTACGCCCTCGACACGGAGAGACAGGAATGAGAGAGGACGAGAGAGACCAGGCCGCCGGCCGCGCTCTCGGCGGACTCTCACCCGAGGAAAAGGCCCGCTTCGACGAGGAGGCGGTGGAGAGCGCCGAGCTGGCAAGAGCGCTCGACGAGTATCAGGCGACGGTGTCCATGCTCGAGAGCGGGGTCGCGCGAGAGCGCGCAGCGGACGACCTGTTCGACGGCGTGCTGGCCCGCATCGAGGGCGAGCCGTCGGAATCTCGCCCGCCCGGAGAGCGCGCTCCGAGCGAGCGCCAGCGGCGTTGGTGGCCGGCGTTCGCGGGCGGGCTGGCCGTGGCGGCCGCTGCCGCAATCGTCCTCGTCCTCGTCCTCTCCGGAAGCGACGAGCTCGGGCCGGTGGACGCGCGCGCGGCGGTCAGCGGGACGCCGGAATTCTCGGGAGTCCACGGCGAGGCGACGCTCCGCGGAGTCGACGAGGACGACGGCGTGCTCGTCCTCGACTTGAACGAGGTACCCGCGCCTGCTCCGGGCGAGCATTACGAGGTCTGGGTGCTCCGGGAGGGCGCGGGCGGCGAGATGGAGGCAGTCGGAGTCTTCTCGCCCACGGACTCGGCCGTCGAGCTCGACTTCAGGCTGCCTGGCCCCGGCGATTACGAGGCGGTCGACGTCTCAGTCGAGCCCGACGGCGGACCGGCCGAGCACTCCGGCCGGAGCCTCGCCGGCGGTGCATTCGAGCCGGCCGCGCCGTAGCTCCTGACGCGCGGCTATCGGCCCTCCACATACCGCCGGAGCTCTTCCAGCTCCTCGGCCGTCACTCGCTTCAGGTTTCTCTTGAGGAGGGGCGCGACCGCGTGCATCAGGAGCGACTTCGGCTGCAACGTCCAATCGAAGGTCACCGTCGTTGCCTGTCCGCTCGGCTCGAGAAGCAGTTCGAGGTCGAAGTCGGCGGCCTTCCAACCACCTCGCATCCCGAGGCGACGCTCCGGCTCCAGAGCCGTCACCTCGTCCTCGAGCGTGATCTCCCGCCCCCGCCAGCGGAGCTTCTCGTGAATGCGCGAGCCGACGCCCAGCGGTCCGTCCGAGATCTGGCGGAACTCCTGCAGGGCGGGACGCCAGCGTGGATGCGAGTCGAGATCGGTCACGACCGCCCACACGTCGCTCGGCGACCGGTCGATCAGGACCCTGTCAGTGATCCGAATGGGGAGCTCCTCCGCAAGATCTCGAGACCTCGCAGTTTTACGGACGCGACGACAATGTCGGATCATCTAAGTCGCATGGACGAACGGGACCACATCGGCGGTGGGCGCGAGTCCGTCGAGCGGGTCGAGCTGCGTCGGCAGCTCGTCGCTGCGACTCGAGAAGGTGCGCGAGAGCTTGCGCGCTGGTACTGGGAGGAGCTCGAGCGTTCCACGCGAGGACTCGTCCGCGCCCAAGCGGAAGGGGAGGGGACTCGGCTCGTGCTCGGCCGCTCGCTGACGCTGCTGCGATTCGGCGTGCCCGAGATCGGCGTCGCCGAGCGGAGCGTCGAAGCTCGATACCCGATTCTCGGAGGCGCTCTCGCCTCTCGTCCGGGAGGCTCGCTTACGATCGCGCAGCGCGCCGACCCCGTCCCGCAGCTCGAGGTGACGGTGACGAGCTATCACCCCAGCCTCGCGGGCAGAGGCTCGAGGTTTCATCGTGGGCTTCTCTACACGGCGCTGCAGGCGCCGCTTCATCGCTCGGTGAGCCGTCGCTTCCTCACCCGCACAGCAGGGAGGTCTCCGTGAAGATCGTGGTGTTCGGCGCTTCCGGCGTGATCGGCTCCGCGCTCCTGCCCGAACTCGCGAAAGCGCACGAGGTCGTCGCGCTCTCCCGTCGATCGCACGAGAACGACGGCCCGGTGCGCTGGCTCGTTGCCGACGCGACCGACGAATCCTCGCTCGACGTCCTCGGCGGCATGGACATCGCCGTGTACCTCGTGCACTCGCTCGGGTCTCCGAGCTTCGGAGCGGTCGATCGGGCTGCCGCGGAGAATCTCGCCCGCGCCGCAGGTCGAGCCGGCCTCCGGCAGATCGTGTTCCTCGGCGGCCTCGGTGACGAGAGCCCGGAGCTGTCGCCGCACTTGCGGAGCCGACACGAGACGGCCGACGCGCTGGCGTCGGGCCCCGTGCCGGTGACGACCTTGCGCGCGGCGATGGTGATCGGGCGCGGCAGCGCAGCGTTCGAGACGATCCGCGCGCTCGTCGACCGGTTGCCGGTGATGGTCTGCCCGCAGTGGGTCGCGGTGCCCACGCAGCCGATCGCGCTCCGCGACGCCGTCCGCTACCTGGCCCAGGTGTGCGGACGTGAAGCAGCCTACGGCCGTGCCTTCGACGTCGGCGGGCCCGACGTGATGACCTACCGGGACATGATCGAGCGCATCGCGCGCATTCGGGGGAAGCGACGGCGCGTCGTCGAGGTTCCGATTCTCACTCCACGGCTCTCGTCGTGGTGGCTTCACCTCGTGACGCCCGTCAACGCCGCCGTGGCGCGGCCCTTGATCGAAGGTCTGCGAAGCCCAACGATCGTGCGAGACGATGCGATTCGCAATCTCGTCCGAATCGAGCTCACGCCCTTCGACGACGCAGTTCGAGAGGCGTTGAGCTCACGCCCTGCATGAACCGGCATGGCCCCGGGAGGAGTCGAACCTCCGCACGCGGATTCGAAGTCCGCCGCTCTATCCGCTGAGCTACGGGGCCCGCGGTCGAGTGTAGCCGCGCTTGCGGTCAGGCCTTCGCCGGGGCCTGAAGGTCGACCTCGGCCGGCTTCCCCTGGCGCAGCTCGCGGCTTCGCTCGGCCTCCGCGTTGATCTCGCCGCCGAGCAGGAGTGCGAGGGCGGAGAGCCAGAGCCAGGTCAGCATGATGATGACCGCGGCGAGCGAGCCCCAGGCCTTGTTGTAGGAGGCGAACAGGCTGACGTAGACGGCGAAGAGCCCGGAGGCCACGATCCAGATCGCCACCGCGACGCAGGAGCCCGGCGTCAGGAACCGCCACCGCGGGAGGTCGACGTTCGGCCCCAGGTAGAGCACGCTGGCGAAGGCGCAGAGGAGGCCGGCCACCAGGATCGGCCACTGGAGCGTCCACCAGATCCAGCCGAAGACGCCCTCGAGGTCGAGGAGGCCGCCGAGCCAGTCCGAGATGACCGGGCCGAGGACGAGGAGGCCGAACGAGAGCCCGAAGGCCACCAGCATGGAGGCGAGCATCCCGAGCGCCGCGGCCCGTTGCCGCAGGAAGCCGCGCGTCTCGTCGCGGTCGTAGACCCGGTTCAGCCCGCGCATGAGCGCGTTCATCGCTCCGGACGCCGTCCAGAGGGCCAGCAGCAGGCCGAGCACGATCAGGACGAGCCCGCCGCCCTGGTTCTCGGTCGCGCGCGTGAGGCTCTCCTCCAGGAGGTCGACCGCCTCGGCGGGGACGACCGTGCCGAGCTTGTCGAGCACCGTCTCGATTGCACTCGGGCCGGCGAGGACGCTGAAGGCGCCGAGCGCCACGAGGAGCGCGGCGGGGATGGCGAGGAACGCGTAGTAGGCGAGAGTCGCGGCGATGTCGGTGACGTTGTCGGCCTTGGCCTCCTTCACCGCGCGCAGGAAAAGCGCCTTCCAGTCGCGCCGGGTGAGGTCCGAGAGCTTGGGGTCGGCGAGCCTCGGCTCCTGCCGCTCGGGCTGCGGCGGGGTCGCGCCGGCGGGGAGCTCGGGGTCCGGATCCCGCTTCCGGCGTAGGACTCGCATGGGAATCCTTTGTACCCGCGGGCTATCGTTCGGACACGCGGGCGTGGCGGAACTGGCAGACGCGACGGGTTTAGGACCCGTTGGGCGAAAGCCCTTGGAGGTTCGAGTCCTCTCGCCCGCATCAATCAGGGGCTCATAGAAGCCGCGACCACGCGGGCGTATCGGCTGCGCCCTCACCGTTACGTGGGAACTGCAACGATAGTGCAGTTGCGCACGACCTTCGTTTGCGGTAAAGAAGCTCGTCCCAGCCCCCGGCGAAAGGTGGAGCGATGCGGAAAGTCGTAGTCCTGCTGGCGCTGGCGCTCGCGAGTGCGGCCCTCCTGGTTCTCCCTGGAAGCGCGCAAGCGCCACCGCCGCCGCACGAGCACGTGCTCATGACGCCGAACGGTCCAGTCGACGTCGGACCGCCGAGATGCGGCAACGAGCAGCTGCAACGCGCATTCCTGAACTTCCACTTCAACGTGCATGTCGGCAAGCCCCCGACCGTCATCACACCCCGTTTCTGCTGACGGTCCTGTAGCTGCCCCGCGGGAGGGGACGGCGTGACGCTGGGGCGCCATGCCCGTCCCCTCCTGTCGTATGCCGGCTAGATCGCCGAGCCACACGGGGGTGCTCGAATCGCCGCTCGTCAGGCGCTGGAGTTGTCCAGGAGCTGCAAGAGCTCGTGAGCCGCCAGCTCGATCTCCTTGTGAACCTGGTTGCTAGTCCGCCGAGCCCGGGCGCGTCAGCCCGCTCTCGTAGGCGAAGATCACGGCCTGCACGCGGTCGCGGAGGCGGAGCTTGCCGAGGACGTGCTTGACGTGCGTCTTGACGGTCGTCTCCTCGACGACGAGCTCGGCGGCGATCTCGGCGTTCGAGAGGCCGCGGGCGACGAGCTCGAGGACATCGCGCTCGCGAGGTGTGAGGCGCTCGAGGCCCTGCGCCGCGTCGGCGGCGGGTGTCGGCTGACGGGCGGCGCGGTCAATGACCAGGCGGGTCACGGAGGGGGAGAGGAGGGCGTCGCCGGCGACGACGGTGTGAATCGCGTCGATCAGGTCCTCGGGGCTCGTCCGCTTGAGCAGGAATCCCGAGGCCCCGGCGCTGAGAGCGCCGAAGACGTACTCGTCGTTCTCGAAGGTCGTGAGGATGACGACCTTCGCGTCCGGCGAGGTAGCCAGCAGCTCCCGCGTCGCGGCGATGCCGTCCAGGTCGGGCATGCGCACGTCCATGAGCACGACGTGCGGAGCGAGGGAGCGCGCCTCGTCGAGCGCGGCCCGGCCTCCGTTCGCCTCGCCGACCACCTCGATCAGCGAGTCGGTAGCCAGGATCGACCTGAGGCCGGCCCGCATGAGGTCGTCGTCGTCCACGAGCAGCACGCGGACGGGCGTCGCGCTCACCGCTCCTCCGCCGCGTAGGGGAGCTCGGCCCGCACGCGGAAGGTGCCCTCGCCGCGCCCGGCCTCGAAGCCCCCGCCCAGCAGGAGGGCGCGCTCGCGCATCCCCACGATCCCGTGACCGGGCGGCGCGTCTGCTCCTTCGCCCGCGGGGTTCGCGACCTCCAGCGTCAGGGCGCGAGGCTCGTAGGCGATCTCGACGTGCGCGGGCGCCCCGCCGTGCTTGGCGGCGTTCGTGAGCGCCTCCTGCAGGATCCGGTAGGCCGCCTGGTCGACCGCCCGCGGAAGCGCGTGCCGCTCGCCCTCGAGGCGGAGCTCGACCTCGAAGCCGTTGGCGCGGTGCCGCGCGACGAGCGCCGTGACGGCGGCGAGGCTCAGGGGCGGATCGACCCCGTCCTCGGCGGCCTCGGGCGCCCCGTTCTCGCGCAGGCTGCCCACGAGCCGGTCGATCTCCGCCACCGTCTCGCGGGCGACGTCCTCGATCGTGGCGAGCGCGACGCGGGTGCGCTCCGGGTCCTGCTCGGCGTGGAGGCGCGCGGCGCCAGCCTGGACGAGGATGACGTTGATCGCGTGGCCGGCCGAGTCGTGCAGGTCGCGGGCGATGCGCATTCGCTCCTCCGCGACCGCGAGGCGGCCCTCGCGCTCGGCGTCCCGCTCGGCCCGGCGCGCGCGCTCGGCGAGCTCCGCCATCCGCTCCCGCCTGAGCCTGATGCGGTCGCCGACCACCCAGGCGCCGCCCCACAGGATGATCCCGAATAGCGGCTCGACGCCGGGACCGTCGCCGTCCGACCCGATCGTGACCGCTGCGACATGAAGCAGGTAGAGGAGGACCACGACGGCCGCAGTGAGCCGCCGGCCGCCCCGCGTGTCGGCCGGGTGGAGCCCGAGGAAGAAGAGCGCGAGCGTGGGGCCGAGCGGCGGGCCCGGCGGATAGCCGCTCGCGCTGAGCGCGACGGTCGCGCTCGCGGTGAGGACGAAGACGCCGAGCGGGAACCGGCGCCGGAAGACGAGCGGGAACGCCGCGAGGCCGGCCAGCACGATGCCGGGGGCATCGAGGGCCCGGTCACCCTCCTCGCCCATGTTGGCGAGCAACACGAGGCTGAAGGCGAAGACGGCGAGTGCGATCGCCAGGTCGACCCCCACCCGCTGTGCGCGTTCATGCATTGCGAGCGAGCGTAGCGCCGCCACTCGTGCACGGCGTCGTCCGCGCGGAGGAAGCGCCTCCTCCCGCGGGAGGAGCCCCGCAGCCGGGCCAGCCGCGACAATGCGGCCGTGCGCGTCTCGGCGAAGGTGGATTACGCCCTCCGGGCGGCCGTGCAGCTGGCGGCGGCCGGCGACGGGCCGACGAAGGGCGAGCGCATCGCCGACGCGCAGGGAATCCCGCTCAAGTTCCTGGAGAACATCCTGCTCGAGCTGCGCCACCACGGGCTCGTCCAGAGCCAGCGCGGCGCCGACGGCGGCTACTGGCTCGCCCGCCCGGCGGAGGAGATCACGCTGGCCGAGGTCATCAGGGCGGTCGAAGGCCCGCTCGCGAACGTGCGCGGCGCGCGCCCGGAGGCGCTCGAGTACGCGGGCCCCGCGGCCGGCCTGCAGGATGTCTGGATCGCCGTCCGCGCGAGCCTGCGCGGGGTGCTCGAGACCGTCACCCTCGCCGACGTCGCCTCAGGGGAGCTGCCCGCCGAGATCGCCGGGCTCACCAGCGACCCGGAGGCGTGGCAACCGCACTAGGACCACTGAACACCGTCGTCCGGCTCGGGCGGACGAACACGATCTGACCCTCGCGCAGCTCGAGCTCTTCGGCTTCGCCGCGGGTGACCTGCGCGGAGACGTGGCGGCCGTCGTCGAGGACGAGCTCGACGCGGATCTCGAAGCCGAGGTGCACGACGCGCTCGACCATCGCCTCGCTCGTGGTCCCGTTGGGCTCCAGGCGCAGCTCGAGGTCGTGCGGCCTGATCCAGGTGTCCCCGAGCCGGTTCACCGGGCCGACGAAGCTCATGACGAACTCGTTGGCCGGATGCTCGTACAGGTCGCGCGGCTTGCCCGTCTGCTCGATGCGTCCGTCATTCATGACCGCGACACGGTCGGCGACGTCCATCGCCTCCTCCTGGTCGTGGGTGACGAGCACGGTCGTGACGTGCACCTCCTCGTGGAGGCGGCGGAGCCATGCGCGCAGCTCCTTGCGCACCCGAGCATCGAGCGCGCCGAAAGGCTCGTCGAGGAGGAGCACCTTCGGCTCCACCGCGAGCGCGCGCGCGAGCGCCATCCGCTGGCGCTGACCGCCGGAGAGCTGGGCGGGGTAGCGGTCGGCGAAGCCGTCGAGCTGGACGAGGCCGAGGAGCTCGTCGACGCGCTCCGCGATCTCCTTCCTGGGCCGCTTGCGGATCCTGAGCCCAAACGCGACGTTGTCGCGCACGGTCATGTGCTTGAAGGCCGCGTAGTGCTGGAAGACGAAGCCGACGCCGCGCTTCTGCGGCGGGATGCCGGTGACGTCCTCGCCGAGGATCGAGACGTCCCCCTCGTCCGGCGCCTCGAGGCCGGCGATGACGCGCAGGAGCGTCGACTTCCCGCTCCCGCTCGGCCCGAGCAGCGCGGTGAGCGAGCCGCTCGCGATGGCGAGCGACACCTCCTCGAGCGCGACGTAGCTACCGAAGCGCTTCGTGACCCGGCGAACCGCGATCGACATGCTCGACCTCCCTGTGCGTGCGTGGCTTGAAGACGTGTATGGCGACGAGGGTGAGCACCGCGAGCAGCGCGAGCACGAGCGACGTCGTGTACGCCGCCACCTCCTCGAAGCGCAGGTACTGCTCGTCGACGTGGATGGTCATGGTCTCCGTCTTGCCGGCGAGCCGGCCGGAGACGACGGCAACGGCGCCGTACTCGCCGAGTGCGCGCGCCGTCGTCAGGACGATGCCGTAGGCGACGCCCCAGCGGATCGCCGGCAGCGTGATCCGCCAGAAGGTCTGCATGCGCGTGGCGCCCAGCGTCCACGAGGCCTCCTCCTGGTCGGTGCCGACCTCCCGGAGCACCGGGACGACCTCGCGCACGACGAAGGGCAGCGTGACGAAGATCGTCGCGAGCACGATCCCCGGCGTGGAAAAGATGACCTGGATCCCGTGGTCGGTCAGCCAGCCGCCCAGCCAGCCGTCCTGGCCGTAGACGAGGATGAGCGCCAGGCCGACGACCACGGGGGAGAGGGCGAGCGGCAAGCCGATCGCGGAGTTGAAGAACCACGTGCCGCGGCTCGACTTCCGCCGCACCAGCGCCAGCGCGCAGACGACGCCGAAGACCGTGTTCGCCGGGACCGCGATGGCCACGGCGACGAGCGTCAGCTGGAGCGCGTGGACGAAGGCGGGGTCGGTGAGCGCCTCCCAGACCGGCGCCCAGCCGTCTTCGAACGTGTGGTAGACGATCATCGAGCACGGGAGCACGAGGATGGCCGCGAGGTAGCCGAGCGCCGCGAAGCGGAGCCCGTAGCGGGTGACTGCCGCGCTAGGCATCGTGTCTCCGGCTGCGCCGCTCGAGCACGTCGGCGGCGACCAGGATCGCGAGCGAGAGGACGAGCAGCACGACCGAGACCGCCGCGGCGGCGGCGCGGTCGTCGCTCTCGATCGCCTTGAAGATGTGCACCGAGGCGACCTCGGTCGAGAACGGGATGTTCCCCGAGATGAGCACGACCGAGCCGAACTCGCCGACCGCCTTGCCGAACGAGAGGGCAGCGCCGGAGAGGACGGCCGGCATGAGGTTCGGCAGGACGATCCGGCGGAATGTCGTCAGCGGCTTCGCGCCCAGCGAGGCGGCCGCCTGCTCCATCTCGCGGTCGAGCTCCAGGAGCACCGGCTGGACGGAGCGCACGACGAAGGGGAGCGTCACGAAGAGGAGCGCCAGGACGATCGCCGCCCGCGTGTAGGAGACGTTCACGCCGAGCGGGCTGCTCGGCCCGTAGATCGCGAGCAGCGTCAGGCCGGCGACGATCGTGGGCAGCGCGAAGGGGAGGTCGATGAGGGCATTGACGACGCTCTTGCCGCGGAAGTCGTCGCGCACGAGCACCCAGGCGATCAGCGTGCCCGTGACCGCGTTGACCACCACGACGAAGAGCGACGCGGCGAACGTGAGCTTCAGCGCCGCGACCGCCGTGGGAGACGTCACCTCCCGCCAGAACGCGTCCAGCCCGCCCTCCAGGGACGCGGCCACGACCGCCGCGATCGGCACGAGCACCATCAGGCCGAGGTACGCGGTCGACAGTCCCAGCGCGAGGCCGCCGGCGCGCCCTGTCCTGCGACCCGGGCGCGCCGGCAGCCGAACGGACTCGGCGTTAGTCGTCAGTGGGGACTCCCAGCTCGTTCTCGATGTCGAGGAAGATCGAGTCCTCGCGGTCGAAGAAGCGCGTCCGGACGTCGGCCCAGCCGCCGAGGTCGGCGATCGTGAAGAGGCCGGAGGGCGTCGGGTAGTCGAACTCGGCCAGCACCTCCTCGACCACCGGGCGGTACCCCTTCTCGCCGAAGACCCGCTGCGCGTCGGCCGAGCGAAGGTAGTCGACGAACTCCCGCGCCGCGGCCGGGCTCTTGCCGGAGCTGACCACCGCGACCGGGTTCTCGATCAGGATCGTCTCGTCCGGCACGACGTACTCGAAGGGCTGGCCTGCCTGCTGGGCGAAGATCGCCTCGTTCTCGTAGGCGAGGAGCACGTCGCCCTTGCCCGCGGCGAAGGTCTGCAGCGACTCGCGGGCGCTCTTGTCCTGCACGGGGACGTGCTCGACGAAGAGCTCGCGGAGGTAGTCGATCGACTCCTGGTCGGACTTGCCCTGCTCGAGCTGGGCGCCGTAGGCGGCCATGATGTTCCACTGGGCGCCGCCCGAGGTGAACGGGTTCGGCGTGATGACCTCGATCCCGTCCCGCAGGAGATCGTCCCAGCTCTGGATGTTCTCCGGATTGCCCTCGCGGACCATGAAGACGACGACCGAGTCGGTCACCATCCCGTCGTAGGCGTCCCGGTTCCAGTCCTCGGCGACCAGGCCCGCGTCGACCAGCCGAGTGATGTCCGGCTCGAGCGAGAAGGCGACGACGTCCGCCGCCAGTCCGGACTCGACGGCCCGGCTCTGCTCTCCCGAGGAGGCGTAGGACTGGTCGAACTCGATCCCGGCGCCGGCGTCCGTCTCCTGGAAGGCCGGGATGATCTCCTCGTAGGCCTCGCGCGGCGTCGAGTAGGCGACGAGCGAGAGCGTGCCGTGGTCGCCGCCGGAGGCGCCGGCCGAGTCCCCGCCGCCGCAGCCGGCGGCCGGGAGCACGAGGAGGAGGACTGCGAGCGCCGCGAGCACGGCGCGGAGGGCGATGCGAGAGTGCGTCACTAGGAACCCCACTTTCTCTACCTTTTGAGTGGGAGTGATATAGCACTCTTATAGGAGTGTCAACTCAGAGCGGGAGAGCGGCCTCCAGTCGACGCTCGAGGTCGCGTGCGTCGAGGCCTTCCACCTCCACGACCTTCCGCCGCGAGGCGCGGCCCGCGACGACCGCTACCCGGTCGCGGCCCACCCCGAGCAGGCCCGCGAGGAGCTCCTCGAGCGCACGGTTGGCCTTGCCGCGCTCGGGCGCGGCCGCGATGCGCGCCTTCCAGCCGGGCCCGTGGCGACCGACGAGCTCGCTTCTCGCGGCGCCGGGAGAGACCGTGACTTCGAGCCTGGCCACCGCCCGGGAGTCTGACCCAGTTCTGACACAATGGGCCGGGTGAGGACGAAGGTCGAAGAGCTCCCCGAGAGCCGCGTGCGCCTGGAGATCGAGGTGCCCGAGGAGGACGTCAAGCACGCGCTCGAGCACGCGGCGTCGGACCTCGCCGGCGCGCTGAAGATCCCCGGCTTCCGCAAGGGAAAGGCCCCCATCCAGGTCGTGACTGCGCGCATCGGCCGCGAGGCGCTCTGGGAGGAGGCGGTGCGGAGCCACGTCGACGGGTGGTTCTGGACGGCCGCCGCGGACTCGGGCGTCCGCCCGGTGGCCAACCCCGAGGTCGAGGTGGGCAACGGCCCGCCCGACGACGGCGGCAGCTTCAGCTTCACCGCCACCGTGGCCGTCGTCCCGATCCCCGAGGTCGGCGACTGGCGTGAGCTCGAGGTCCCCGCGGCGGAGGCCGAGGTGCCCGCAGAACTCCTGGAGGGGGAGCTCGAGCGCGTCCGCGAGACGGTCGCGGAGCTCGCTCCCGTCGACCATCGCCCCGTGCAGCCGGGAGACGCAGTGGTCATCGACCTCGACGGCGAGGAGCTCGGGACGACCCAGCGCGACTACGTCGTCGAGGTGGGCAGCGGCCGGCTCGTCGACGAGATCGAGGCGGCCCTCGTCGGCATGTCGGCGGGTGAGTCGAAGCAGGTGGACTTCGAGCTGACCGAGGAGCGCAGCGCCTCCGTCCGGGTGGCCGTCAAGGAGATCAGGGAAAAGGTCCTGCCGCCGCTCGACGACGAGCTCGCCCGCGCAGCGAGCGAGTTCGAGACGCTCGCGGAGCTGCGCGATTCCATCGAAGGAGAGCTGCGCGAGCAACTCGAGGCGGAGCTCGACGCCCAGCTGCGCGGGGACGCCGTCGACGCGCTCGTCGCCTCCTCGTCCTTCGAGGGGCTCGATCCAATGGTCGACCGGCGCACGTCGGAGCTCGCCTCCGGCTTCGTGCGCTCGATCGAGAGCCGGGGCCTGAGCCTCGAGGTCTACATGTCCATGACCGGCCAGACGCAGGAGCAGCTCGTGGAGCGGCTCCGCGCCGAGGCCGAGCAGTCGCTCAAGCGCGAGCTCGTGCTCGAGGCGGTCGCCTCCGACCTCGGCCTCGAGGTGGCCGACGAGGAGATCGAGGCGCTCGTCCGCGAGCAGGCAGAGGCGGCCGGAGAGGAGCCCGACCAGGTGCTCGCCGCCGTGCGCGAGGGCCGCGGCTTCGAGCAGCTGCGCGGCGATCTGCGCATGCGCAAGGCCCTCGACGAGGTCGTGGCCGGGGTCAAGCGAATCCCGGTCGAGCTCGCCCGTGCGCGCGAAAAGCTCTGGACTCCCGAGAAGGAGAAAGGCCCTACCGAGAAAACACTATGGACGCCAGGAAGCGAGGGAGGCACATGAGTCCGTTGATCCCGATGGTCGTCGAGCAGACGTCGAGAGGCGAGCGCGCCTTCGACATCTACTCGCGACTTCTGAACGAGCGCA
>JBOHAM010000064.1:0-5149 GCA_050697735.1 Gaiellaceae bacterium
ACCCGTGCCCCTGCGGCTCGGGCAAGAAGTACAAGAAGTGCCACGGCGCCTGAGCGCCGCGTCCACTACAGCCGCTTTCACACTCTCGGCACGATCCGCGCACCACGCGTGCGTCTGCTCTCGTTAGCGTCGAAAGCGGGTGGTGGCCCGGGGTGGCCCCTCGGGGAGAGGTCGATGGGCGCTGCCGGGGCCGTTCGACGTGGGCGATACCATCCACGCATGGCCGAACGGAGCGCCGTGGAGCGACAGCTCGCCGAGATCGGGACCCAGCTCGCCTGGGTCCGTGATTACCTTTGACCCCGACGCCCTGAGGGCGCGCTTGGACGAACTCGAGGCGGCGATGGGCGCGCCGGGGTTCTGGGACGAGCAGCAGCAGGCCGCACGCACCTCCGCCGAGCACGCGCGCCTCTCGCGGCGCCTCGAGCGCTACGAGCGGCTGAGTGGGGAGGCCGACGACCTGGGCGAGCTCCTCGCCATCTCGTCCGACGACGGCGAGCTGGACGAGATCGAGGGGAGCGTCCTCGGGCTCCGTGGCGAGCTCGACAGCCTCCAGGAGGACTCGCTCTTCACGGGCGAGTACGACGCGGGCGACGCCGTCGTCTCGATCCACGCCGGCACGGGCGGGACGGACGCCCAGGACTGGACGGAGATCCTCCTCCGCATGTACCTGCGCTGGGCGGACGAGCGCGGGTTCCGCACGGAGCTGATCGAGGTCTCCCCGGGGGAGGAGGCGGGCCTCAAGTCCGCCACCTTCACCGTCGAGGGCGAGAACGCCTACGGGACGCTGAAGGCGGAGCGCGGGGTGCACCGCCTCGTACGGCTCTCGCCCTTCGACCAGGCGCACCGCCGCCACACGTCCTTCGCGCAGGTGATCGTCAGCCCGCTCGTCTCCGACGACGTCGAGGTGGAGCTGGACGAGGCCGACCTGCGGATCGACACCTACCGCGCAAGCGGCGCGGGCGGCCAGCACGTCAACAAGACGGACTCCGCCGTGCGCATCACCCACGTCCCGACCGGCATCGTCGTGCAATGCCAGAACGAGCGCTCCCAGCTCTCGAACCGCCAAACGGCCATGCGCATCCTCCGCAGCCGCCTCGCCGAGCACGAGCTCGAGCGGCGCGAGGCCGAGCTCGCCCACGAGCGCGGGGAGGTGCTCGACACGGGCTTCGGGAGCCAGATCCGCAGCTACGTCCTCCACCCCTACCAGCTCGTGAAGGACCACCGCACCGACGTCGAAGAGGGCAATGCCCAGGGCGTCCTCGACGGCAACCTGGACGGCTTCATCCGCGCCTACCTGCTCGCCCGGGCGACGGGCGCGGTGGGCTAGTGCCCCATCAGGCAATGCCCGCCGCACTTCTGCGCCGCGATCACACGGCGCCGGAGCGCACCCTCGTCCTTACCAAGGCTTCTAGCCTTGGCTGCGGACGAGTGCGCACTCCGGCTTGGTGCTCGCGACGCAGAAGCGGGGCAGCATCACCTGAAGGGGCACCAGAAAGGCTCCTGTCCGCCGTGCCTTCCGCTAGACTCGACTGCTGCCCAAGCCTCGACCGGTGCGCCCTCGGGACGGGCGCCCCCCACTAGACCGGTGCACGAAGCCGACCTGAAAGAGACACCCAAAGAGCCCACAGGGCCGCCCGGCGCGTTGAACGGCGGCGACGGCGACGGTACCGCCGGTCCGCTCACCGACCCGGAGACGGAGCCGCTCGCGTACACGCCGTCGGGCTCGCCGATGATCGTGTTCGAGGCGGTGACGAAGGTCTACGACCCGAACGTCGTCGCCCTGCGGGAGGCGACGTTCGTGATCGAGAAGGGGGAGTTCGTCTTCCTCGTCGGCCCGTCCGGCTCCGGGAAGTCCACGATCATGCGGCTCCTGCTCAAGGAGCTCGACCCGACCGACGGCCGAATCCTCGTCGGCGGCCGCGAGCTCGCCCGTCTCAAGGGCTCGAAGGTGCCGATGCTGCGGCGCAACATCGGCTGCGTCTTCCAGGACTTCAAGCTCCTCACCGACCGCACCGCGTACGAGAACGTCGCCTACGCGCTCAAGGTGCAGGGCGAGTCGAAGGGGGACATCCGCTCGAAGGTGCCCGAGATCCTCGCCCTCGTCGGCCTGGGCGGAAAGATGAACAACCACCCGCACGAGCTCTCCGGCGGCGAGCAGCAGCGCGTCTCGATCGCGCGCGCGTTCGTCAACCACCCGCCCCTCCTCATCTGCGACGAGCCGACAGGGAACCTCGACCCGGACACGTCGGTCGGGATCATGCAGCTCCTCTATCGCATCAACCGCACGGGCACGACCGTCGTGATGGCCACCCACGACCGCGAGATGGTCGACAAGATGCGGAAGCGGGTGATCGCGCTCGAGGAGGGCACAGTGATCCGCGACGAGCGCCGCGGCGGCTACGGGTAAGCGACGCTGATGCTGCGAGCCAGGCTCTTTGTCTCCGAGGCGTTCCGCTCGATCGCGGCCAACATCTCGACGACCGTCGCGGCGGTCATGACCGTCCTGATCGGGATGTTCCTGCTCGGGCTCTTCATCGCGCTGGGGAGCTGGGTCATCTCGTGGACGAACCACGTGAAGAAAGACCTCGTCGTCAACGTCTACTTCTGCACCGAGCTGACCTGCGGCCGGGAGGCGAGCGAGAAGCAGATCGAGACGGTGCGGGGGCAGCTCGCGGGCAACCCGGACGTGAAGGAGTTCTCCTTCATCACGAAGGAGCAGGCGCTCGAGGAGATGAAGGAGCGCTTCCCGGAGCTGACCAGCGACCTCGCGCGCAACCCGCTGCCGCCGGCCTACGAGGTGATCCCGGTCGACGCCGATCGCGTGCAGGAGATCGCCGGCACGCTCGAACCGGCTCCGGTCGGCGTCGAGCGCGTCACCTACGGCGAGAAGAAGGCGGAACGGGTGCTCCAGGTGGCGACCATCATCGGCGCCATCTTCCTCGTCGGCAGCCTCATCCTGCTCGTCGCGTCCACGATCCTGATCGCCAACACGATCCGGCTGTCCATCTTCTCGCGCAGGCGGGAGATCGAGGTGATGAAGCTCGTCGGCGCGACGAACTGGTTCGTGCGCGCGCCCTTCATGCTGGAGGGCATTCTCTGCGGCCTCGCCGGCTCCATCCTCGCGGTCGTCCTCCTGCTCCTGGCGAAGGAGTTCGCGCTCCCGGGCATCATGGGGCGCATCGAGAGCCCGGACGACATCCAGGCGTGGAGCTTTCCGATCGTGGCGCTCGTCCTCGTGGCGGTGAGCTTCCTCGTGGGCGCGATCGGCTCGGGCATCACAATGCGGCGCTTCCTGCGGATCTGAGCACGGTGCGGCAGGGAAGCCCGGCACCGGACTCGGCGGGCGGCCCGTGAGACGCAGGGCGGGACCCCTCGCGGCCGCGGTCCTGGTCGTGGGCGCGTTCTTCCTCGGCTTCATGATCACGAGGGCGGACTCCGGCGCCTCCACCGCCACCGCGCCGCTTCGCCCTGACCGGCCCGTCCGCGTGGTCGACGAGGTTCGCGCCGTCCTCCTCTCGTCGTACTACCGCTGGATCGAGCCGGACGTGCTGCGCGCGGAGACGGTCGACGAGGTGCTCGAAGGTCTCGACGACCAGCACACCAGGTACCTCACGAAGGCGGAGTACCTCAGCCTCCGCGAGACGACCGAGGGGACGTACTCGGGCATCGGCCTGACCGTCGGGCCGGCCCGCAGGGGTCTCCTCGTGACCTCGGCGCTGAGAGGACCGGCGCGGGAGGCGGGCATCCGCAAGGGCGACATCATCGTCCGCATCGACGGCGAGCGGGCCGAGGAGCTGCCGTTCGAGCGCTCGCTCGCGCTCATCAAGGGCGAGACCGGCTCGCGAGTACGTCTCACGGTCAAGCGTCCGCGCTCCGGGGCGATCGAGTTCACCGTCGTCCGCCGGGAGATCGACCTCGTGCCTCTCAGTGCCCGCATGATCGAGGTGGGCGACCGAAAGATCGCCTACCTGCGCATCTACTCCTTCCCGGAGGGCGCGGACGATCAGATCGCGCGCGCGACCTCGCGCCTCGTCGAAAGGGGTGCGAAAGGCGCCGTCCTCGACCTGCGGGACAATCCGGGCGGCCTCTTCTCGCAGGCGGTCTCCACCGCCTCCGTGTACCTCGGCGACGGCGTCGTGTGCCGCACCGACGGCGTCCACGAGGATCCGCGGACGTACAGCGTCACCGGCTTCCCGACCCATCCGGAGATCCCCCTCGTCGTCCTCGTGAACAACGGCACCGCGAGCGCGGCCGAAATCGTGGCGGGGGCGCTCCACGACAACGACCGGGCGACGCTCGTCGGCGAGCAGACCTTCGGCAAGGCCTCCGTGCAGACGATCGCCGCGCTGCGAAACGGCGGCGCGCTCAAGCTGACGACCGCCAAGTACGTGACGCCGGCTGGGGCCGACATCACCGGCCGCGGGATCCACCCCGGCATCGTCGCAGTCGACAACCCCGTCACCGACGGCGACGAGGCCCTGCGCATCGCCCGGCGGACGCTCGTCGACGTCCTGACCGAGCAGTAGTTGACGGAGCTGGTCGTCTGCGAGCTGGCCCGCCGCGGCAAGCTCCTCGTCGGCGAGCCGTACTTCGAGGGAGGCGTCCCGGTCGTCCTCGACCGCAAGGGCGCCGGGGAGGCCTCGCCCGGCGACCTGGCCGTCGTGGCCATCCCGGCGCGCGGCCGCTCCCGGATCCGGAAGCTCCTCGGACCGGCGAGCCGCATCGACGCCGTCCTCGAGGGGCTTCTCTGGCACGAGGGGGTGCGCCGGGAGCACGCGCCGGTGCCGCAGTCCCCGCCCGAGGACGAGGCCGACCGGGTCGACCTGCGCGAGCTCTTCGCCTTCACCATCGACCCGGACGAGGCCAAGGACTTCGACGACGCGCTCAGCCTCCGCCGGGAGGGCGAGGGCGTGCGCGCCTGGGTGCACATCGCGGACGTCTCCGCCCATGTGCCCGCCGGCTCGCCTCTCGACGACGACGCGGCCGAGCGCGGCTTCTCGGTCTACGTCCCGGGCCGCGTCGAGCCGATGCTGCCGGAGGAGCTCTCAGCGGATCTCTGCAGCCTGCGGCCGCACGTGGAGCGGCGCTGCGTCACGGTCGAGATCCCGTTCGGCGCCGACCTCGTCCCGGGCGAGGCGTCCTTCTACCG
>JBOHAM010000065.1:0-4469 GCA_050697735.1 Gaiellaceae bacterium
TACGAGATCCGACCGAGGCGGATCATCGCCGAACCCGACGTCGACGCTTGAGCCAGGTCGCCGCGGCGAGAATCACGAGCCCCACCAAGACGGCAAGTCTCGAGAGGTCGTAAGCGACACCGACAGAGTCCGACGAGAAGTAGGCACCCGCCGTGAAGAGGGCCGACAAGACGATGAGCGCGGCCGCGAGGATACCGAGTGCGTACACCACCCACACGAACGCCGGGGTACGACGGGCCACCATCGCAGGAGCTCGGCGGGGAAGCCGGCTCACTGCGACACCCATCCGAAGAACGGGATCGTCTGGCTCATGCTCTCCAACGCCGGAGCTCGTGGTACAGCGTGTCTCGTTGGACTGGGATCCGGCCTGCCTCGCGGACGAAGCGGACGAGTTGCTCGACCTTCTGCTCCGTCTCCGTCCGGGCGCCGGCCGCGTGGAAGATCTCCTCCCGCACGACCGTTCCCTGCACGTCGTTCGCCCCGAAGTGGAGCGCTACGGCCGCGAGCGGCATCCCCATCATGATCCAGTACGCCTTGACGTTCGGGACGTTGTCGAGCATGAGGCGCGAGAACGCGAGCATCTTCAAGTCGTCGGTTCCCGTCGTATGCCGCCAGCCACGCCGCTCGAAGACGGTGTTCTCCGGGTGGAACGCGAGCGGGATGAAGGCGAGGAACCCGCCCGTCTCGTCCTGGAGGGCGCGCAGGCGGAGGAGGTGGTCGACCCGCTCTTCGTAGGTCTCGACGTGCCCGTAGAGCATCGTGCAGTGGGTCGGGATTCCCAGCCCGTGCGCGGTGCGATGCGTGTGGAACCAGAAGTCGGGGTGCTCCTTCCCCGGGGCGATCAGGCGGCGGACACGGTCGGCGAAGACCTCCGCGCCGCCGCCGGGGAGCGAGCCCAGCCCGGCGGCCTGCAGCTCGACGAGGACCTGCTCGTGGGTGAGTCCCGAGAGCTTCGTCATGTGGTGGATCTCGCTCGCCGTGAAGCACTTGAGGTGGACGTCCGGCATCGCCGCGTGAAGCTGCGCGACGATGTCGACGTAGTAGGCGAAGTCCACGTGCGGGCTCTCGCCGCCCACCATGTGGATCTCCGTGAAGCCGGTCGCCTCGCGCTGGCGGAGGGCGTCCTCGACCAGCTCGGCGGGCGTGTGCGTGTACGCGTCCGGCTGCTTGCGCGTGACCGCGAAGGCGCAGAACTTGCACTTCACGCGGCAGACGTTGGTCTGGTTGAGGTACAGGTTCTGGACGAAGTACACGTCGTCGGTGCCGCCGCGCCGGCGGCGTGCCTCGTCGGCGAGCTCGCCGAGCTGGAGCAGGTCGTCCGACTCCATCAGCGTGAGCCCGTCCTCGAAGGACAGGCGCTCGTCGGCTTCGACCTTCTCGCGAATGCGATCGAGTGCGTTCTGGGCAGCGGCTACTGCCATCTATCCATCTCGGTCCACGACTAGATGAGTGAGAGCCTCCAGCGAGGCGTGGTCGGGCTCGCCGTCGAGCGCCGCGCGTGCGAGCGCGGCGTACTCGAGCGCGAAGCCGCGCGCGGCCGCGATCGCGCCCGTCGAGGAGACGCGCTCGAGCGCGTCGGGGACGTCGGCGCCCGCGAGCGCGTTCCAGACGGTGCGGTCCTCGCGCGCGGCGAGGAGCAGCGGCAGCGTCGGCGTCCCGTCGCGGAGATCGACGCCGGGCGCCTTCCCGGTCGTGTCGAAGTCGCCGGTGCAGTCGAGGATGTCGTCGGCGATCTGGAAGGCGACGCCGAGGGCCAGCCCGAACGCGCCCAGCTCTGCGCGGCCGCCGCCCAGGACGCACGCCGCCTCGAAGAGCTTCGCCGTCTTGAGCGAGCAGCGCAGCACATAGTCCTCCACGGTCGTGTCCGGCCGATACGTCTGCTTGCGCTGGAGGGCCTCGCCGCGCGCGAGCGAGAGCGCCGCGTCGGCTAATACGGCGACGGCCCCGGCGTCGCCCGTGGAGGCCAGCTCGGCGAACGCGCGCGCGAAGAGGTAGTCCCCAGCCGCCTTGGCCGCGCCGCCGCCGTGCTCGGCCCAGGCGGTGGGGCGACCGCGGCGGAGGTCGGCGCCGTCGAGCAGATCGTCGTGGACGAGCGTCGCCATGTGCACGAGCTCGACCGCCGCCCCGCCGGCGACCGCGCGGTCGTCGTCGCGGCGTGTGCGCGGGGTGCAGAGGAAGACGAGAACCGGCCGCAGCCGCTTGCCGCCCGCGGACAGGGTCTCGGCCCCGATCGCGCTGACGAGCCCGGGGTGCGAGGCCACGGACTCCTGCAAGCGGTCCTCCAGGCGGTCGAGGTACTCGTCGAGCCCGGGCGCAGCGCGAACGGTGGCGAGCGCGTTCACGAGCCGACTCTCGCCGTGTGCAGCGCCACGATGCCGCCGCCGAAGAGCTGCCACTCGACCTCGGCGAAGCCGGCGCGGCGCATGATCGCGGCCAGATCCTCGGGTCCCGGAAAGCGGCGGACGCTCGCGGGAAGGTAGGTATAGGCGGCACCGCCCGGCAGGACCTTGCCGGCGAGCGGCACGAGGCCGTCGAACCAGAGGCGGAAGAACGGCCGCAGGACGCCGCGCGGCCGCGTGATCTCGAGACAGCCCAGTCGCCCGCCCGGGCGGAGCACCCGCGCCAGCTCGCGGAGGCCGCCCTCCAGGTCGGCCACGTTGCGAATGCCGAACCCGACCGTCGCGGCGTCGAAGCGCCCGTCCTCGAAGGGCAGCGCCATGACGTCGCCGCGCACCCAGGAGACGGAGGAGGACTTCCGCCGCGCCCGCTCGAGCATCCGCTCGGAGAAGTCGAGTCCGGTCACCGTGCCGCCGGCGCGCTCCGCGGCCAGCGCGAGGTCACCCGTGCCGCAACAGGCGTCGAGCACCTCGTCTCCACGGGTGACGACCGCCTCGGCGGCGAACCGCCGCCAGCGCCGGTCGAGGCCGGCGGTCATGAGCCGGTTCATCGCGTCGTAGACCGGCGAGATGCGGTCGAACATCGCCTCGACGGCGGCGGGGGCAAGCGTGCCGGAGGTCACTGGCCCCACCGGCCCACGAGCGTCTGGTCGATTCCCAGCTGGTCGAGACATCGAGCCACGACGAAGTTCACCAGATCGTCGACGGTCTGGGGAGCATGGTAGAACCCCGGCGCCGCGAAGACGACCGTCGCCCCAGCCCGTCGCAGGCGCAGCAGGTTCTCCAGATGGATGATCGAGAGCGGCGTCTCGCGGGGGACGAGGACGAGCTTGCGCTCCTCTTTCAGCGCCACCGAGGCGGCCCGGTGGACGAGGTTCGCCATCGCCCCGGCCGCGATGCTCGCCGCCGTGGACATGGAGCAGGGACAGACGACGTAGCCGTCCACGCGCGCCGAGCCGCTCGCGTACGGCGTCGTGTAGTCGCGCAGGCCGGCGACCGTGACCCCGTCGAGCCCGTCGGTGAGACGCGCGGTCACCTCCTCCCGCGGGAGCGAGATGTCCCCGTAGAGCTCGGTCGCGCAGACCTGCACCCCGGCGTCCGAGATGCAGACCCCGACCTCGGCGCCGGCAGAGGAGAGCGCTTGAAGGAGCCGGCGCGCGTACGGGGCGCCCGAGGCGCCGGTGATGCCGAGGAAGACGTGCACGGGCCCGGCGGCTACTCGCCGCCGCCCTCGCCCGTCGATTCCGCCAGGAACGTCCCGAGGAGCATGAGGTTCTCCTCGCCGAGCGATTCGTATGCCGGCATGACGGTGTTCCCGAACTCGGCCGGGTTGGCGACGTAGGCCGCGAACTCCTCCGCGCTCTGACCGGACGCGCCGATGTCCGAGAGGTCTGGGGCGCCGAGGTTCGACGACCCGGCGCCGAGGTACGTGTGGCAGCTCTGGCAGCCCGACTGAGCGAAGAGCTCGGCGCCCTGCCGGCCCTCCTCCGAGAGTCCCTGCACCTCCACCCACTCGTCCACGAGCTCGACGTTCTCGGAGGCGAGGGACTCCTCGGCCGTCGCGCCCTTGTAGGTGAGGATGCCCATCGAGGCGATCACGAGGAGGCCGCCGACGACGGCGACCGGCCTGCGCAGGACCCGCCGCTCGCGGCGCCGATCCATGAACGGGAGCATGAGGAGGAGGATGAGCGCGATCGTCGGGATCCCGACCGTGCCGAGCACCACCGACTCCGGCCACTTGAAGATCCGGAGGAGGTAGAAGAGGAAGTAGAAGTACCAGTCGGGTCGCGGCACGAACGAGGTGGTCCCCGGATCGGCTTCGTTCGTGTAGCGCGGCCCCAGGATGCCTGCGTCGCCGGCCTCCTCGCCCGAGGTGAAGTACCAGACACACGCGAGCCCGACGATCACGCAGACCACGACCAGGCTCATGACCGTGTCGTGGAAGATCGCGTACGGGAAGAACGGCTTCCCTTCCCGCTCGACGTCCTGCTTGTACCGCTTGAAGTAGACGCGCTCTTTCTCGTTGCTCATGTTCAGGCCCCGGGTCGGCGTCTCACGTCGGCGGCCGCGCCG
>JBOHAM010000066.1:0-18795 GCA_050697735.1 Gaiellaceae bacterium
AGCGACGAGCCCGTCCGCTTCCTCAATCTGAACACGCCGGGGGGCTGGGAGGACTACATCCGCGACCTCGCGGCAGCAACGCCTGCCGACGGTCCGCCCGACCCACGGCTCATGGGCGAGGTCCTCGCCCGCCACGACGTGGTCGTCTCGAGCTAGGAGGCCTGCCGGAACCACGTGCCGCTCGCCCCGTCCCGGAAGACGACGACGTTCCGCCCCGTCTCGAGCACGACCTCGTAGTAGTTCCGCCGCACCGGCTCCTCCGTCCACCAGCGGTCGGCCACGTGCCACTCGTCCCGGTGCTCGATCACGCACACCCGGTCGACGGCCGCCGGCACGCGCCCCTCACAGACGACGTGCACCGGTCGCGGCTCGTTCAGTCGTCGCGCGGAACGAGAATGGCCCTGCTCTCGGGGATGCGAGACCACGGCGCGACCTCCACGACGGTGCAGACGGCATCCATCCCCACGGCCGCGCGCACCTGCCGCACCCCTCCGCGCAGGCGCTCCCGCAGGCGGCTCCCGCGAGGACGGACGAGCTCGGTCTGCATCCCGACCGACTCGGTGAGCTCGCCCAGCTCGAGGCGCAGCTCCGCCGTCGGAGCCGGCAGCTCCGACAACCTGGGTGCGAGCGCGAGCCGAAGGCGGTCGGGCTCCGCCGTCGGCTCGCGCAGCGTGAGCGAGCGCCGCCACGAGCCTCCACCGACGAGCCTCGCCGTGAGGGCGAGCTGACGCGGGGCCCGGCCGGCACGCTCTGGGCGGGCGAGCAGGCGCTCGAGAAGCGCCGTCAGTGCTCGCACGAGCGTCTGCTCGTTCGCCACCGGCTCCGGAAACGTAAGCGTCTCGACGAGCTCGGCCGGTGGACGGCGCGGCTGGACGGCGGCGTCGCCCTCCCCCTGGGCGAGCCGCCAAGCGTCCGCGCCGTCCATGCCGAGCCGATCGGCGACCGCCGTCCCGGGGAGGCGTGCCAGCTCCCCCAGGCGCTTGACGCCGAGCTCCGATAACTCTTCGCGCCGCTCGGGCGTGAGCGGCAGGAGATCAAGCGGGAGCGGCTCGAGAAAGAGGCGTGTCTCGCCGTCGTCGATCACGAGCGCACGCCCCGCCGGAGCCACGGTCGCAGCCGCGAGCGCTGCGAAGCGCCGGGAGGCCGCCCCCACGCGTGCCTTCCATTCCGGCCCGACCGCGTCGAGAGCCCGGCGAAGCGCTTGCTCGATTCCCCCCGCGAGCCGCTCCACCCCCCGCGTCTCGAAGTAGACGCACCCGGGCTCGGCCGGCTCGACCGCGTAGCCGGCCTCCTCGAGCCGGCGCAGCACGCGCTCCCACTCCTCCTCGACCCCCGCCGGGTCCTGCTCGACGAGCTCGAGCTGCGGGCACGTGGCGAGGGCCTCCGAGAGCCGCATTCCCGGCCGGATGCCCGCGCGCTCGGCGGCACCGGTGCAAGAGCCGAGGATGGGCTGCTCCCCCGGCGCCGGCGCGAGCGCCACGGGCCTGCCTGCCAGCTCCGGCCGCCGAAGCAGCGGAACCCGGAGAGCGAAGGCCGGGATGGTGAGACAAGCGATCACAGGAACGTATGTTCTACACGAACACACGTTCTCCTGTCAAGGCTCAGCCCCTTCTACGAGCCGGATGATGGCTTCGCCCCGACGCTGGAGTAAGTCAGCATCCAAGGCCTGACGGGCGCCGGCTCGAACTCGCACGTCCTGCCCGGGCGGCGCTACGGCTCGATGTTCTGGTTCAGCCGGAAGAAGTTCGTCGGGTCGTACGTCCGCTTCAACCCGACCAGGCGCTCGTACTGCCGCTCGCCGTACGCTTGCCGCACCCTGTCCGGGCCCTCGTCGCCCAGGAAGTTGACGTAGACATGCCCGCCGGCGTGGGGCTGCATCGCCGAGAAGAATTCGCGCGCCCAGGCGACGTGCCGCTCGCCCTCGGGGTCGCCCCCGGTCCAGACCGCGTTGATGTTCACGTTGTGGGCGGCGTCGCGCTGGCCGAAGGCGGTCTCGTCCTCTCCAACGCGGCCGAGGGCGCCGCCGAGCTGGAAGACGATGCAATACGACTTCGGCGAGGTGAGCGCCGATGCGTGCTCGACGAGAGTGTCGATCGCCTCGTCGGTGAGCGGCGGCAGCTCGACCGACTTCCAGTAGCGGTGCCAGCCGTGCGGGACGAACGGATCGAACATCGACTGCAGGGCGGTGTACGGCTTCGGCTCGAGCAGGTCGGCGATCGGGGTGCCGAACTCCTTCAGCGGCCGCACAACCTCGATCCCGTCCTCGGGCGCGCCGGCGTAGCAGGCCCCGACCATCACGATCGGCTTGCCGTGCACGTCCTCGGGCAGGAACGGCAGCGGGGGCGCCCCCGGCAGGTCGAAGATCGTTGTCAGCTCATCGGGCGCCGAGGCGATGAACTCGCGGTAGAAGCGCAGCACCTCGCGGGCATCCCCGAAAGGATGGAAGATCGGTCCGGCCAGCACGATCGGCCCCACGGGGTGGAGCCGATACTCGAACGAGGTGACGATGCCGAAGTTGCCGCCGCCGCCACGGACGCCCCAGAAGAGGTCCGGGTTCTCATCCTCGCTGGCTGTGAGAGCCTCGCCGTCGGCCGTCACCAGGTCGACCGAGACCAGGTTGTCCACCGTCGCCCCGTGCTTTCGCATGAGCCAGCCGATACCGCCGCCCAAGGTGAGCCCCGCAATGCCGGTGTGCGTGACGATCCCGCCTACCGTCGCCAATCCGTGAAGCTGCGTCTCGCGGTCGAGCTCCCCCCACAGCACGCCGGCCTCCGCCCTGGCCGTCCGCGCCACCGGATCGACCCTGATCCCCTTCATCGGCGAGAGGTCGATCACGAGGCCGCCTTCGCAGAGTGCGTGACCGCCGACGCCGTGGCCGCCGGAGCGCACCGCCACCAGCAGGTCTCGCTCGCGGGCGAAGCCAACCGCGGCGACGACATCGGCGACTCCCGTACAGCGGGCGATGCAGGCGGGGCGGCGGTCGATCGCTCCGTTCCAGATCGCGCGCGCGGCGTCGTAGGTCGGGTCGGTGGGCAGGATCACCGGGCCGTGAATGCCGGCTCGCAGGCGCTCGACTTCGATCGTCGGTGCCTCCGATATCGGCGTCCGGGTAGCCATGCCGGCACCGTAGGCTCGCCCGGGGCCTGCTGACTAGTTCTACTTTCGAACTAACCGGTTCTAGTAACAGACCTGTGCCCGATCCGCGGCTAGCATGGTGGCGCGATGCGCAGCTACGCGCAGTACTGCCCCGTCGCCAAGGCCACCGAGATCCTCGGCGACCGCTGGACGCTTCTAATCGTGCGCGAGATGCTCGGCGGCGCGAGCGGCTTCAACCAGCTCCAACGCGGCCTCCCAGGGATCTCACGATCGGTCCTCACCGACCGCATGCGCGCGCTCGAGCGGGCCGAGGTCATCGAGCGCAGGACGGGCCCCAAAGGCCGCACCCTCGAATATCGCCTCACGCCGGCCGGCCGTGACCTCCAGCCGGTCGTGCAGGCGATCGGCGAGTGGGGGGCGACCTGGTCGTTCACCGAGCCGCGCCGCGAGGAACTCGATCCCGACCTGTTGATCGTCTGGATGGCCCGCCACGTCGATCGTCGGCGGCTCCCGCCCAACCGAACCGTGGTTCGGTTCGACTTTCGCAATCCCAAGCGGCGCTACTGGATGGTCCTTGAGCCCTCCGAGGTCTCAGTCTGCCTCCAGCATCCCGGCTTCGACGTCGACCTCGAGGTCACCGTCGACACCACCACGCTTTACCGCGTCTACCTGGGACGGGCCGAGCTCGGCGGCGCGATACGAGCCGGCAAGCTGACGATGAGCGGCCCGCGGACGCTGCAACGCGGACTCGGGCACTGGTTCACCTGGAGCGCGTTCGCCCCAGCCAGCCGCCTGGCGGAGGAGCGCCGCACAAGGGCCTCGCGCCTCGCGGGCCCTCATCGCGTACGAATCGCCGAATGACGGCGATCCGGGCGCTGCATCAAGCGCACACGCCTCGCGCGAGCGCGCCGGTCAGAGGAGGCCGCGAAGCCAGCCGCCGTCGACGGCGAAGGCGCCGCCCGTGATGTAGCCCGCGCGCTCCGAGGCGAGGAAGGCTGCGAGCGCGGCGAACTCCTCGGGCTCGGCCAGCCGCCCCAGCGGGATGGAGGCCGCCAGGCGCGCCTGGACCTCCCCCACGTCGACGCCCTCGCGCTCGGCGTTGGCCAGGTTGAGCTCGGTCACGCGCTCCGTGTTCGTGTAGCCGGGCAGGATCGTGTTCGCGGTGATCCCGTCCTTCGCCACCTCGCGCGCGAGCGTGGCGACGTAGCCGGTCACCGCCGCCCGGAGGCTGTTCGAGAGCATGAGGTTGTCCACCGGCTGCTTCACGGCCACCGAGGTGACGGCGAGGATCCGCCCCCAGCCGCGCTCCTTCATGCCGGGAAGCGCGGCCGCCACGAGCTCGACCGTGCTCCTGAGGAGGAGCGCCGTGGCCCGGTCCCAGTCCTCGAGCGAGAGCGTGTCGTGCGTGCCCGCCGGCGGGCCGCCGGTGTTGGCCACGAGCACGTCCAGCCGGCCGAAGCGCTCGACGGTCGCCTCGACCACGCGCGCCGGCTCGCCCGAAACGGCGAGGTCCGCCGGGACGGCCAGCACCTCCGGCCCGATCTCGGCGGCTGCGGCAGCGACTCGGTCGGCGTCCCTCGAGCAGATCGCGACGGAGGCGCCTTCCACGGCGAGCTCGTCGGCGATCGCCCGACCGAGTCCGCGGCTCGCGCCGCAAACGAGAGCGACCTTGTCGTCGAGACCGAGGTTCACGTGCGCCTGAGATAGGCGTCCGAGCCGTCGAGCCAGTCCTGCCGCGGCGGGCAGAAGATGTCGACGTCGAGCGTGTCCTCCAGCGCCTCCGCCTTGTGCGGCAGCCACGACGGCAGGTGCAGCACCTCACCGGCGGCCACGTCCACGACCTCGGACTCGTCCTCCCCGAGCGAGAACCGGAGCACGCCCTCGAGGATGTACGTGAGCTGCTCGTTCTCGTGCGAGTGCTGCGGCACGATGCAGCCCTTGTCGAGGTACACGTGCGCGAGCATCATCCGCTCCGTGGCCACGAGCCGCCGGTGGAGGTCCGGCTTCAGCTCCTCCTTCGGCAGGTCGTCCCAGCGGTAACGCGTGGCCCCGAGAACGTTCACGGCGTCTCTCCTCTCGTCGCTTCGAACACGCGCTGATCGTCGCACACGCGCAGCGCCCGCACGGCGTACAATCGACGGCATGGGAGTGGCCTACAGCTCTCCCGATTCGCCGTACACGCGGCTGTGTGCCGTCTACACCTGCCGCTGCGGCGCAGCCGTGTCCGAGGTCGGCCGGCATGCGGGCACGCTCCCGTCCGGCTGGGAGCAGCTCGCGGACGAGCGCTGCATCTGCGAGCACTGCGCCGACGTGCGGCGCGAGGCTCTCGCCGGCGCGGCAAGCTAGACCCTAGGCGACGATCTCGGCCGCTGTCCCGTCCAGCCGGGCGAGCCGGGGAGCGACCGCGAGCACGCTCTCGCGCGCGCACCAGGCCACGTCCCCTCCGAGCGCCTCCTGGCGGGGGTTCTCGGCCGCGCGCAAGGCCTCCTCGGCGCTCGCGAACGAGCCGGCGAGCCGGACGGCCGCCTCGGCCGCGTCCGAGCGGTCGTCTCCGAGCAGCTCCGCGATGCGGCCGGCGCAGTAGGCGTCGTCGAGCGTGAACCGGCCGTCCACGCCGGCGCACACGACCTCCACCGCGCCTCCCGCCTCCCGGGCCGCCTCGACGACGGCGGCGAGGTTGAGCAGGCTGCCGACGAGGACGGTCTCCGCGCCCGCCGCGGCGGCGACGATCGCCCGCGTCCCGTTCGTCGTCGTCAGAACGACCGTCTCGCCACGCGGCTCGACGAAGTCGGCCGGCGAGTTGCCGAGGTCGAAGCCCGGGATCGATCTCGCGAGACGCTCCCCCGCGAGCACGCCCTCGCCGAGCTGCTCGCGCAGCGCACGCGCCTCCTCGATCTCGGTGCAGCAGAGGACTCGGCGGTAGCCGGAGGCCAGCGCCTGGGCGATCGTCGAAGTCGCGCGGAGGACGTCGACGACCACCGCGACGCGGGCGCGCACCGTCTCCGCCGGCGTGAAGGCGACGTGCACGCGCATCGGCCCGTGACCATACACGCCGCCGATACGATGGCCCGAATGGCCGCTCCCGAGCAGACGCAGACGGCGCAGACGTGCTATCGGCATCCCGGCCGCGAGACGGCCGTCAGCTGCTCGAACTGCGGCCGGCCGATCTGCCCCGACTGCATGGTCTACGCGGCTGTCGGGATCAAGTGCCCCGAGTGCGCCGGCCAACCGAGCGGGGCGCGGGCGGCGACGAAGCGGGTCGGCCGCGTGGCCGGCGGCGTGACGGGCGCGGTCGTGACGAAGACGCTCATCGGCGCCAATATCCTCGTCTTCCTCGTCTCGATCGCGCAGGGCTCAGGCGGGCTGCGCCCCGCCGACTCGTTCGTTGTCGAGTGGGCGCTCTATGCGCCGGCGGTGGCCGACGGGGAGTGGTGGCGTCTCATCACCGCTGCGTTCCTCCACGCGAGCCTGATCCATCTTGGCTTCAACATGCTGATGCTCTGGTGGTTCGGGCAGGCGCTCGAGTCTGCGCTCGGCCGCGGCCGCTTCCTCGGGGTCTATTTCGTGTCGGCGCTCGCCGGCTCGGCGGGCGCCCTCCTGCTCACCCCCGACAGCTACACGCTGGGCGCATCCGGTGCCGTCTTCGGCATCCTCGGCGCCGGGCTGGTGCTCGAACGGAACCAGATCTACGTCTTCGGAGGCGGCGCTCTGCTCGTGATCGTGCTCAACCTCGCCTTCACCTTCCTCGGGCCGGGAAACATCTCGATCGGAGGCCACCTGGGCGGGCTCGTGGGAGGGATGCTCGCGATGCTGGCGCTGTCCGCCGCCGGCCGCCATCCCGTGCACGGGCGTTTCGACGCTCTCTCGTTCCTTGCCCTGCTCGGCATCGCCGGCGCGAGCGTCCTCGTTGCCTACCTCCGGGTCCGGGGCTACGCCTAGCCTCCCGAACGGGGGAAGCGCCCTCTCAGGCCGCGCCGGCCGCCCGCCGATAGGGAAATCGATGCGGCGCCTCCCCAGGCTCGTCCTCCTCGCTTCGCTCTGCGCGCTCCTGCTAGCGCAGATCGCCGACGCGAGGGTGTTGCTGGCGACTCACGGCAGCAAGGAACGCCTGCGCTCGCAGACCGGCCAGCGCTCGGACGGGGAGATGAAGTTCGTCGGCTGGAACAAGGGGATGACCTGGGGCAACGACTTTGCCGAGTGGTGGCCCGAGATGGGCAACGTGCCGATCATCTCCCTGGGGACGAACAACCGCTGGAAGCGCGAGGCGATCACGCCTCGCGGCATCGCGATGGGCAACGGCGACCGCTACCTGAAAGCCTTCGGACGTGCGATCAACGCGTGGGGCGGGCCCATCATCATCAGGCCCATGGCGGAGATGAACGGGCACTGGAACTTCTACTCCGCCTACAACGCCAACGGCACGCGGAGGAATGCGGCGCACTCCCAGAGGAACTTCAGGCGCGCGTTCAAGCGCCTGTACCTGATCCTCCACGGCGGCGACCGCGCGGCGATCAACCGCAAGCTCAGGCGCTCGGGGATGCCGCCCGTGAGCGGGCGCCTGCCGGAGAACCCCTACCCCACCCTGCGGGTGGTCTGGAATCCACAGGGCTTCGGCAGCCCGAACGTCCCCGGCAACCGCGCGCACGTGTACTACCCGGGCGACGCCTACGTCGACCTGGTCGCCAACGACCTCTACTCGATCGGCTACCGCGCCGAGTGGAAGGCCAACCTGGCCCTCTTCCGCCGCTACAGGAACAAGCCGTACGCGATCGGCGAGTTCGGGCTCTGGGGAATCGACCACCCTGACTTCGTCCGCAGGATCGGCTCCTTCATCCGCAACCACCCGCGCGTGAAGCTGGCGATCTTCTTCGAGGCCGAGCGGGGCTCCACGTTCGACCTCGCCTCCAAGCCGCGCAGCCGCGCCGCCTACCGCAACCACATCGCGCGGCTGAACCGCTAGGAGCCCTCCTAACCGCCGACCTGGGCCGCCGTCACGCCGCGCTCGGCGAGGACGGCCTGTGCGGCGGCGAGCCGGGCGAGCGGCACCCGGAACGGCGAGCACGAGACGTAGTCGAGGCCGAGCTCGTGGCAGAAGGCGACCGAGCGCGCGTCTCCCCCGTGCTCGCCGCAGATCCCCAGCTTGATCTCCGGCTTCGCGCCCCGGGCCCGCTCGACGGCGACGACCATCAGGTCGCCGACGCCGCTCGCGTCCAGTGTCTCGAACGGGTTCGCGGCGAGAATGCGGTCTTCCAGATAGCGGGTGAGGAACTTCCCCTCGGCGTCGTCGCGCGAGAAGCCGAGCGCGGTCTGGGTGAGGTCGTTCGTCCCGAAGCTGAAGAAGTCGGCCTCGCCCGCGATCTCGTCGGCGCGCATGCAGGCCCGCGGGAGCTCGATCATCGTGCCCACGAGGTAGTCGAGCTGGCGGGAGGCCTGCTCGAGCTCGGCCGAGGCCGTGTCCAGCGTGAGCCGGCGGAGGCGGCGCAGCTCCTCCGCGAAGGCCACGAGCGGGTGCATGATCTCGACCAGAGGCGCCTCCCCGGTGCGCTCGGCCACCGCGAGCGCGGCGCGGACGATAGCCCGAACCTGCATCTCGTAGATCTCCGGGTAGAGGAGCCCGAGGCGGCAACCCCGCGTTCCGAGCATCGGGTTGGCCTCGCGCAGGGCGCGGATCCGGCGCGCCATCTCCTCGGACTCCGCATCCTCGAGCGGCGGGAGGAACTCGTGGAGCGGCGGGTCGAGCAGCCTGATCGTGATCGGGAGCCCGGCCATCGCCGCGAAGATGCCCTCGAAGTCCTCCTGCTGGAACGGGAGCAGGCGGTCGAGCGCCTCGCGCCGCTCGCCGCGGTCGGTGGCCATGATCATCGCGCGGACGTGCGGCATCCGCTCCTCGGCCATGAACATGTGCTCGGTGCGGCAGAGCCCGATGCCCTCGGCGCCGAACTCGCGCGCCTTGGCCGCGTCCTCAGGGGTGTCGGCGTTCGCCCGGACGCGCAGACGGCGGATGTCGTCGGCCCACACAAGCAGCGTCTCGAAGTTCTCGTCGATCTGAGGCGCGACGAGGGCCACCTCGCCGACGATCACCTCGCCGCTTCCGCCGTCGATCGTGAGCACGTCCCCCTCCGCGAGCTCCTGCTCGCCGAGGCGGACGCGGCGGGCGCCGAGATCGATCACGAGCGCCTCGCAGCCCGCCACGCACGGCTTGCCCATGCCGCGGGCGACGACGGCGGCGTGGGAGGTCATGCCGCCGTGCGCGGTCAGGACTCCCTCCGCCTCGATGAGGCCGTGGATGTCGTCCGGGGTCGTCTCCGCACGGACCAGGATCACGCGCTCGCCCGCCTTGCCCTGCTCCTCGGCCCGGTCGGCGTCGAGGACGATGGCTCCCGTGGCCGCACCGGGCGAGGCGTTGAGGCCGCGGGCGGCGACCTCGTACTCGGCGGACGGGTCGATCATCGGGTGGAGGAGCTGGTCGAGCTGCCCCGGGTCGATGCGCGCGACGGCCTCGTCCCGGCTGAGGAGCTCCTCCGAGACCATGTCGACCGCGATGCGGACGGCCGCCGCCGCCGTCCGCTTCCCGGTGCGCGTCTGGAGGAGGTACAGCGCGCCGTCCTCGACCGTGAACTCGATGTCCTGCATCTCGCGGTAGTGCTCCTCGAGACGCGCCATGGTGTCCGCCAGGCGCTCGTACGGCTCGGGCAACCGCTCCTCCATGCCGGCGATCGGCTCGGGCGTGCGGATGCCGGCCACGACGTCCTCCCCCTGCGCATTGACGAGGAACTCGCCCCACATGCCCGGCTCGCCGGTTGAGGGGTCGCGCGTGAACGCGACGCCGGTGCCGGAACTCTCGCCCGTGTTTCCGAAGACCATCTGGACGACGTTGACCGCGGTGCCCAGGTCGTCGGGGATCGCGTTCGCGCGCCGGTACACCTGGGCACGCGGCGTGTTCCACGAGTCGAACACGGCGCGAACCGCTCGCTCGAGCTGGTCGCCGGCGTCCTGCGGGAACTCACGCTCGGCGCCTTCGCGGTAGACCTCCCGGAAGCGCCCCGCGAGCTCCCGCAGGTCGCCCGCCTCGAGCTCGACGTCCTGCGACACTCCCCGCCGGGCCTTGAGCGCCGACAGCTCGGACTCGAACCGCTCGGCCTCGACGCCCTCGACGACCTCGCCGTACATCTGGATCAGCCGGCGGTAGGCGTCGAAGGCGAAGCGCTCGTTCTCGGTCGCCTGCGCGAGACCCTCGACCGCCGCGTCGTTCAGGCCCAGATTGAGGATCGTGTCCATCATCCCCGGCATCGAGACGGCCGCGCCGGAGCGGACGGAGACGAGCAGCGGGTCGCTCGTGTCCCCGAAGCGCTTGCCGGTCGCCTCCTCCAGCCGGGCGACATGGGCCTCGATCTCCTCGCGGAGCCCGGCCGGGAGCTCCCCGCGACTGCGCAGGTACTCACGGCAGGCCTCCGTCGTGACGGTGAAGCCAGCGGGAACCGGCAGCCCGATGGCGGTCATCTCCGCCAGCCCGACCCCCTTGCCGCCGAGCAGGTCGCGACCGAGGTGCGCTCCCTCGGAGAAGTCGTAGACGTACCGCGCACCCATCCGGTGCGGCGATTGTCCCATCCCGGCCCCTGTTCGCGCCATGCGAGCGCGTCATGACGAATCCCCCGGCAGGGGAATGGCGCGCATCGGCGGCATCGCCCATCGTGAGTGCACGGGCTAGGCAGACGCGGGGCGCCGCAGCCTACGTCTCGGCCCGAGTAGAGGCGGCTCGCACCACGGCCGCCTCTTGCTTTTGGCGCATTGTCCCTGTGCCCGGCCACACCACCGGGGCGGCGAGCTCGGACTCGGCCCGCGACTCGGGCGACGGCACAGATCCGTCCCGATCGGCGCGCCACACGTGCGCCTTTCCGCGTTAGGCTCGAGCCATCGGGTTGGGGAGGTGGGGTCTTCCCTGTCTGACGCGCGCGTCTATCCGGACCCGCGCCCGGCGCCACTCGGATCGCTCGCGTCTCCGGCGCCCGCGGCCGCGTGGTTGCGCCGCTCCGCGAACCACGAGACGAGCCGGATCCCGATCCAAACCGGCGTGAAGAGGACATAGAAGACGAAGAGGCCCGCTGCCAGCGTGAGCAGCCAGGCCGGCCAGTAGTACCAGGGGATCGGCGGCTTGCCCCTCATCGACCTGCCTCCACACGCAGCCGCCGCTCCTCGACGATGTGCACGATCCGCCGGGCGGTCTCCTCGATGGCGAGGTTGGAGACCTCGATCACCGGGCAGCCGAGCCGCTTGTGGATCGCGGCCGCGTACTCGAGCTCGTCGTAGATCTCGGCGAGCTGCGCGTAGCTGCCCCCGCCGCCCATGCCGCGCACCCGCTCCCCGCGGATGGCCGCAAGCGCCTCGGCGTCGATCGTCAGGCCGACCACCTTGGCGGGATCCAGGTGCCAGAGCTCCTCCGGCGGCTCGATGCCCTTCACGACCGGCACGTTCGCCGTCTTGTACCCCAGGTACGCGAGGTACATAGAGAGCGGCGTCTTTGAGCTGCGCGAGACGCCGACCAGCACGACGTCCGCCTCGCGAAGGCGGTGCGCCCCGGCGCCGTCGTCGTAGCGCACCGCGAACTCGATCGCCGCAATCCGGCGGAAGTAGCTCGAGTCGAGCACGGTGCGGGCACCCGGCCGTCGAGTCGCGGGCGAGCCCGAGACCCGGGCGACCGCCTCGATCGGATGTCCGAGGAGGTCGCAGTAGTGGAGGCGGTAGCGCTTGCAGAGGCCCCGCATGGCCTCGCGAAGCTCCGGCTCGACGAGCGTGAAGATGACGACGGCGCGTCTCCCGCGGGCACGCGCTGCTGCCAGGTGCGCGTCCTCGACCGACGACAGACGAGGATGGCGCACGATCTCGAACTCCTGCTCCGGGAACTGCGCCGCCACGGCCTCGGACAAGCGCGCAGCGGTCTCCCCGCTCGAATCGGAGAGGACGTGGAGCTCGACGGGATCCGCCATCGTCAGCGCGGGATCTGGGACAGGTCACCGAGGGCGCCGACGGCGTCTCGTACGTCCAGCAGCAGCCGTAGGCGGTTGGCCCGGACGGAGGCGTCCTCGGCCATCACGAGGACCTCGTCGAAGAAGCGGTCGACGGGCGGGCCGAGCAGCGCCGCGGCGTCGATCGCGCCCGTGAAGTCTCTCTCGGTGAGCGCCGCGTCGATCCGGGGGGAGGCGATCCCGAGCGCGTCGATGAGGGCGAGCTCGGCGTCGTCCGTGGCGAGGGCCGGCTCCAACGAGGCAGCTGCGCCGTCGGCCTTGCCGGCGAGCCGGTTCGAGCGGTCGTAGGCGACGTACGCCCGTTCGAACTCATCCGAGGACGCCTCGGTCGCCAGCGTCTCGGCAAGCCGCGCCACCGCGCCGAGCTCCGACACGGCGCCGGCCCGCGCCGCGCGGACGAACTCGACCGGCACGTCGAGGAGGCCTTCGAGCCGCTCGAGGACGAAGTCGGCCACGTCGGTCGGGTCGTCCGTGACCTCGGCCCCCTGCTCGACCAGGAGCGTGAGATCCCGCGCGACGAGCGGCCGCACGTCGAGCGCGAGCGCCCCTTCCACGGCGAGGCGGCAGAGGCCGATGGCGGCCCGACGGAGGCCGTGGGGGTCGCGGGAGCCGGTGGGGTGCTGACCCAGCGCGAACGCGACGGTTAGGTTGTCGATCCTCTCCGCCGCGGCAAGAACCCGACCGGGCTCGGTCTGCGGCAGGGGGCCGTCCGCCGTGTCCGGCAGGTACTGCTCCTCGATCGCCGCGCACACCGCCTCGGGGAAGCCGGCGAGGCGCGCGTACTCCGCTCCGACGTGGCCCTCGAGGTCGGGAAACTCGCGCACGAGCTCGGCCGCCTGGTCGGCCTTGGCCAGTCGCGCGGCCTCGCGCGAGGCCTCGCCTCCGCCCAGGTCGCTCACGAGCTCGGCCAGGCGCGCGGCCTTGTCCGCGAAGCTGCCCGCTCCGGCCACGAAGGTGACCGCGCCCAATGCGCCCGCGAGCGCCTCGATGCCCCTGGCGACGTCGCGCTCGAAGGTGAAGTGCGCGTCCTCCAGGCGTCCTTCGAGCACCCGCTCGTTGCCCGCCACCACGGTGGCCGGCTCACCGCCGTTGGCGACGAACGCGAACCGCGCCTCCTCGAGCGGGAAGTAGCGCTGGTGGGACTGCATCGCGGTCTGCACGACCCGGACGGGCAGCTCGAGGAAGCGCTCGTCGAAACGGCCCTCGAGAACGACCGGGCTCTCGACGAGGTAGACAACCTCCTCCAGGACCCCGACCGGGTCGCTCCAGCCGCCGATCCGGTCGAGACCCTCGACGATCAGGCGCTGCCGCTCCTCGGCATCCGGCTCGACACCGGCGGCGCGCAGGACCTCCGCGTACGCATCTGCGCGCGGAACCTCCACTTCCCCGTGCGCGAAACGGTGGCCGTACGACCGGCCGCCCGACCGGAGGCCGGCCGCGCCGACCTCGAGGTCACGATCGTCGAGCTTCGCGCAGAGCCAGCGAACGGGCCTGGAGAAGCGAATCCCGTCGGCCTCCCAGACCATCGACTTCGAGAAGGCGAGCCCCTCGACGATCGCCGCGAGCCGCTCCGGCAGCGTCTCTTCGAGAGCGCGGCCGGGCACGAGGACGCCGAGAAAGCCGTCGCGCACCTCGAGCTCCTCGACCGGGACTCCGTGCTTGCGCGCGAAGCCGGCCGCTGCCTTGTCGCGCAGCTGCTCGGGAGGCCCCTTGAGCCACTGGTCGGGCTCCCGCTCGGCCAGGTCGGAGACGTGGAGGGCAAGCCGGCGCGGCCCCGCGTAGACCACGCCCGGCCCGAGCTCCGGGAGCCACTGCTCCCGCAGCTGGTCGGCCGCCTCGCGGCAGGCGGATGCAGGCAGCTCCTCGCAGCCGATCTCAAGCAGGAGCGAGGGCAAGGGACTCCACATAGAGCTCGGCAACACGGCGGGCGAGGTTGCGGACCCGGCCGATGTAGGAGGCGCGCTCGGTCACCGAGATCGCCCCCCGTGCGTCGAGCAGGTTGAAGGCGTGCGAGCACTTGAGCACCTGGTCGTAGGCGGGCAGGGGCAGGCCGCGCTCGACGAGCTGGCGACACTCGGCCTCATGCTCGGCGAAGCGCCGCATCAGGACGTCGACCGGCGCCTCCTCGAAGTTGTAGATCGACCACTGGCGCTCGTTCTCGCGGTAGACCTCGCCCCAGGTGACGCCGGGGGCCCACTCCAGCTCGAAGGCGGTCTGCTTGCCCTGGAGGAACATGGCCAGCCGCTCGAGACCGTACGTGATCTCCGCCGGAATGAGGTCGAGCTCGAGGCCGCCGAGCTGCTGGAAGTACGTGAACTGGGTTACCTCCATGCCGTCCACCCAGACCTCCCAGCCCAGCCCCCACGCGCCGAGCGTGGGCCCCTCCCAGTCGTCCTCGACGAGCCGGACGTCGTGCCTGGCGAGCTCGATTCCAACCGCCTCGAGGGAGCCGAAGTACAGATCGAGCACGTCCTCGGGCGCCGGCTTGAGGATCACCTGGTACTGGAAGTAGTGCTGGAAGCGGAACGGGTTCTCGCCGTAGCGGCCGTCGGTCGGGCGGATGGACGGCTCCACGTAGGCGGCCCGCCACGGCTGTGGCCCCAGGCAGCGGAGGAACGTCGCCGGATTGAAGGTGCCCGCTCCGACCTCCGTGTGGTACGGCTGCATCACGACGCAGCCGTAGTCGGCCCAGTACCGCTCCAGCCGGGCGATCATCTCCTGGTAGTTCGGCGCAGCCACCGAAGCGGACATGCTACGGGAGCCGCTCGCCGAGGTTTCCGCTCGGCGGAACCGGGGCCTACGCGCTAAGCGTCCGGAGCCGGAAGCCGCCGTGCTCCTCGTAGGAGCGCTCGATCACGCGCAGGCACTGGCGCAGCGCGTCCTCCGCGAGGCCCGCGTCGCGCGCCTCCGCGAGCGGCCGCTCGAGCAGGCCGCGCACGGCGAGAAAGCCCGCCTCGGAGAGTGGCACCGCGCCGTCGCCGCACTCCCCGCAGACGGCCCCGCCCGCGCGGGCGGAGAAGCCGACGAGCGGCTTCGCCTCGCCACAGGCCGCACAGCTTGCGAGATGCGGGAGATAGCCGGAGAGCCAGAGGAGCTTGAGCTGGAACGAGAGCACGAGCGGCTCGAGCGCGGGCTGCGCGGGGAGCGTCGCGGAAACGTCGTCCAAGAGGTCGAGGAAGCGGGTGAGCGCGTGGAAGGCCGGCGGCTGCGCTTCCTCCTCGACGAAGAGCCGCAGCACGGCCTCGAGCCCGATGTGCCCGACTGCGAGCCGGTACGGATCGGTGCGCGAGCGGTCGTGCGAGCGGACGAGCTGCGCGCCCCGGACGGTGTGCAGGTCGCCCCGTCCCTCGTGGAGGAGGAGCTCGACGTGCGAGAGCGGCTCGAGTCGCGCCCCGAAGCGCGAGCGCGTCTTACGGACGCCCTTGGCGATCCCACCCACGCGCCCCTTCGCCAGCGTGTACAGGTGGAGGACGCAGTCGGCCTCCGAGAAGCGAATCGACCGGAGGACGACCGCCTCGGTCGTGAGCGTGCGCGACGACACTGCGATCAAGTCTAGAGACGTGTCCGGTGGAGGAATCCGCTCGCGTGGGTACCTTCTGTCCTGCTCATGCCCAGGATCCAGGTGTACACGACCGCCTGGTGCGGCTACTGCCTCCGCGCCAAGGCGCTCCTCGAGGAGCGCGGCCTCGAGTACGAGGAGATCCGCCTGGACGACGACCCGGCGTTTCGCGCTCAGCTCGTCGACCTGACCGGCCGCTGGACGGTGCCGCAGATCACGGTGGACGGACAGCCGATCGGAGGCTTCGCCGAGCTCTCGGAGCTCGACCGGCGGGGACTCCTGGACGGGCTCGCGGCCTAGGAGGGTCCTGCGACCTCGGGCGAGAGGCGCTCGGCCAGGTAGCGCAGGCTCAGCGGATAGCGGTACTCGATCGCCATGTGGCCCGCGTCGAAGAGCTCGAAGTGGACGTCGGTGACGCCGATCGCTTCGAGCGCGCGCCTGAACGCCTCGGCGCCGAGGTCGAGGTACCACTCGTCCTTCGTGCCGGAGTCGATGTAGAAAGCCCTGAGCGAGCGAAGCGCCTCGGAACGAGGCTCCACCATGCGGACCGGGTCCCAGGCGAGCCAGCGCTCCCAGACCTCCGGAACGAGCCGGCCGGTGGCCGTGTCGAACGGCAGGCGGACGGTTCCGTCCCGGTCCGCCGAGTAGCACGAGGCCATGCACCACTGGTTGAGCAGGACGCTGTCGCTGGCCTTCGACATCGCCGGGCGCGTCCGGAAGCTCTCCCAGAAGCGCTCGTACGAGCCCTCGTAGTCCTCGCGCAGCGCCCGAGCCGCCTCGCGGAACTCCGGCAGGTAGCAGGCCTCGAAGAGCGCGTCGCCGGCGTGCGTCGCGAGACCGCCGAAGAGATCGGGGCGGAGCATCGGCGTCACCATCGCGCCGTAGCCGCCGCTCGATTTCCCCGCGATGCCCCGGTGCTCGGGCGCGGCGAGCGTGCGGTAGTTGGCGTCGACCCACGGGACGACCTCGTCGCAGAGGTACGTGTGATAGTTCCCGGTGCCGGGCGAGTCGAGGAACTGGCTGCCGCCGATGGACGTCCAGCAGTCCACCCAGACGAGCACGCACGGCGGCGCCTCGCCGCCCGCCATCAGCTCGTCCGCGAGCTCGGGGAAGTTGCGGCGGTAGGCGGCACGGTTCCGCCACATGTCGAGCTGGCCGGTGAGCCCCTGGATCATGTAGACGGAGGGGAAGCGGCGATCCGGATCGTCGTCGTAGCCCGGAGGCACGTAGACCCACAGCGGCCGTTGGTGCGGGTCGCCGAGGGGGTTGCCTCTGAGAGCCTCGCTCTCGAACACGGTCTCCTCGAAGCGCCCGCGCGGCTCATAGGTCCACGGCTCCATGCGGCTGATGCTAGTCAGGCGTCAATGGAGTCGCTGGCAGCTCGGGCAGTACCAGGTGCCGCGACCCGCGACGCGCGTCTTGGCGATCGGCGTCCCGCAGCGCGGGCACGGCTCTCCGCCGCGGCCGTAAACGCGGAACTCCTCCTGCATGCGTCCTCGCTCGCCGTCGGCGCCACGGTAGTCGCGGAGCGTCGCCCCCTGCCGGCGGATGCCGAGACGTAGCGCCTTGCGAACCCCGTCCCGAAGCGCCGCAACTTCCGCCTCGCCGAGCGAGCCCCCGGGACGGAGCGGGTGGATGCTGGCGTACCAGAGCGCCTCGTCCGCGTAGATGTTGCCGATGCCCGCGGCGGCCCGCTGGTCGAGCAGCGCTCCCTTGACCGGCGCTCTCCTGCCGGCGAGGGCCCGGCCGAGGCGGGCAGAGGTGAATCCTCGCGCGAGCGGCTCGGGACCGAGCCGCCGAGCGGCGAAGTACTCGTCCAGCTCGCCCGGTTCGAGCAGCTCCCAGGTGCCGAAGCGGCGAACGTCGCGGTAGGCGACGTCCGACCGGTTGTCTAGACTGACGATTGCCCGCACGTGCGGATCGTCCGCAGTCCCCGGCTCCGCCGGATGGAGGACGCTCCCCGTCATGCGCAAGTGAATCAGGAGGTGCCGCCCGCTCTCGAAGACGACAACCAAATACTTGCCGCGCCTGCGCACGTCCACGATCAGCTCGCCCACGAGCGAGTCCGCGACCGCCTCGGGCGGCTCCGGTCTCGTCAACCGGGGATCCCGGATCTCGGCCCGCACGATCCTCCTCCCCGTCAGCCCCGGCGCGAGCCGTGAGCGGATGGTCTCGACCTCGGGCAGCTCCGGCATCCTGGACAGCCTCCAGCAGCGCTTAGGAGAGCACGTCGAGGATGATCGGCCCGCGCTCGGGCCGCTCGTCCCCGATCCGGTAGCAGGCGGCCACCTCGCGCACACCGCGCTCCGCGGACACGCCGTCACGGGCGTGGACCTCGGCGAGCGGCTCGCCGGCCTCGACGCGGTCTCCGCGCTTCGCCAGGCAGACGACGCCTACGGCGTGGTCGATGGCGTCCTCCTTCCGAGTGCGTCCCGCCCCGAGGTGGAGCGCAGCGAGCCCGATCGCGGTCGTGGCGATGGCCTGGACGTACCCCGATGCCGGCGCCGGCACGGGGACGACGGCCCCTGCCTGCGGAAGCGCGTCGCGGCTCGGGTCACCGCCCTGCGCCCGCACCCAGCGGTCGTAGAGGTCTCGCGCGGCGCCGGTCGCGAGCGCTTCCTCGGCCCGCCGGCGGCCCTCGTACTCGTCCACGCCGAGGTCCGAGAGGGCCAGGAGGTGCCCTGAGGCGCCGAGCAGGAGCTCGACGAGGTCCGGCGGGCCTGTGCCTTCGAGCGTGTCGAGCACCTCGGCGATCTCGAGCGCGTTGCCGACGGCGCGGCCGAGCGGCTGGTCCATGTCGGTCAGCTCGCAGACGACCTCCCGGCCGGCCGCCCGGCCGAGCTCGACCATGGTCCGGGCGAGCTCGCGCGCCTCCTCGAGCGTCTTCATGAACGCGCCGTCTCCGACCTTCACGTCGAGGACGATCGCGTCGGCGCCCCCGGCGATCTTCTTCGACATGATCGAGGAGGCGATCAGCGGGATGATGTCCACCGTTGCGGTGACGTCCCGTAGCGCGTAGAGCTTCTTGTCGGCCGGGACGAGGTCGGCGGTCTGGCCGACGATGGCCAGGCCGACGTCGTCGACCTGGCTGAGGAACTCGTCGCCGCCGAGCTCGAT
>JBOHAM010000067.1:0-9322 GCA_050697735.1 Gaiellaceae bacterium
CTACACCGTGCCCGAGGAGATCGACTCTGAGATCGCACGCCTGAAGCTCGAGAGCATGGGCGTCGAGATCGACCAGCTCACCGAGGAGCAGGCGAGGTACCTGGCGTCCTGGGACGAAGGGACTTAGCACCGGGCGAGATCGTTCGGCTGGAGCGAGACGCGGTCGTCCTGCTCGATCAGCGCCGTCTGCCCGACGAGGTCGTGTACCTCGAGTGCCGCTCGGCCGCTGACGTGGCCGAGGCGATCCGCACGCTCTCCGTTCGCGGGGCGCCCGCGATCGGCGTCGCCGCCGCCTACGGCTACGCGCTCGCCGCCGCGCTCGGGGACGACCTCGACGAGGCAGCCGCGCTGCTCCTCGCCTCCCGCCCGACGGCCGTCAACCTGCCCTGGGCGATCGCCGAGATGCGGTCGGCCGGTGGCGACCCCGCGGCGCTCGCGGCCCGCGCGCGCGAGCTCCACGACGAAGAGGTCGAGCGCTGCCGGCGCATGGCGGCCCACGCCGCGGATCTGCTGGCCCCCGGCACGCGCGCCCTCACGCACTGCAACACGGGCGCCCTCGCCACCGGTGGGATCGGCAGCGCCCTCGGCGCCATCCGCGAGGGGTTCGCGCGCGGGCTCGTGGAGCACGTCTGGGTCGACGAGACGCGCCCGCTCCTGCAGGGCGCGCGGCTCACTGCCTGGGAGCTCGAGCGCGCCGGCATCCCGCACTCCGTCCTCGCCGACGCCGCAGCCGGCTCCCTGATGGCGCGTGGCGAGGTGGGTGCCGTGCTGACCGGCGCCGACCGGATCGCCGCCAACGGGGACACGGCCAACAAGATCGGCACGTACACCCTGGCCGTTCTCGCTGGCCACCACGGGATCCCGTTCTACGTGGTCGCGCCGAGCTCGACGGTCGACCTCGCGGCGGCGAGCGGCGCGGACATCCCGATCGAGGAGCGCGACCCCGCCGAGGTGACGGAGCGCTTCCCGGCCGCGAACCCGGCCTTCGACGTGACTCCGGCGGCGCTCGTGACGGCGATCGTCACGGAGGAGGGCGTCCACCGCGCCCCCTTCGAAGAGTCGCTCGGCGCGCTCCGCAGCGGCCGCGAGGAGGTGCGCTCGTGAAGGCGATGGTGATGGCCGCCGGCCTGGGGACGCGGCTGCGCCCGCTGACCGACTTCCTGCCCAAGCCGATGATGCCGGTCGCCAACCGGCCGGTTCTCCACCACCTCCTCAACCTTCTCCGCCGCCACGACGTGCGCGAGGTGGGGGTCAACTTGCACGCGTTCCCGGAGATGATCCAGAGCTACTTCGGCGACGGCTCGGCGCTCGACATGAGCATCCTCTGGTCGCATGAGCCCGAGCTCCTCGGCACCGCCGGCGGGACGAAGAAGCTGCAAGACCACTGGGGCGACGAGGCGATCCTGATCACCTCGGGCGACGGGCTCCACGACGTGGACATCACCGCGCTCCTCGGGCACCACCAGCGGTCGGGGGCGCTCGCGACCCTTACGGTCAAGCCGGTGAGCGACCCCTCCTCCTACGGCGTCGTCATCCTCGACCGCGACACGCGCGTACGCGGGTTCCAGGAGAAACCGCGCCGGGACGAGGCCCGGAGCGACTTGGCCAACTGCGGCATCTACGTGATCGAGCCGGAGCTGCTCGACCGCATCCCACCCGACACGTTCTACGACTTCGGCGAGAACGTGTGGCCGTCGCTCGTGGCGGCCGGCGAGGAGGTCTACGCGTACACGACGATGGCCTACTGGAACGACGTCGGCGACCTCGACGAGCTGCGCAACACGATCCTCGACGCCGTTCTCGGCCACGTCCGCGTTGACGTCCCCGGCGAGGAGATCGCCCCTGGCGTCTGGGCCGAGGAGGGGTGCCGCATCGATCCGTCGGCGACGATCGACGGCCCCGTCGTCCTCGGCCGCAACGTCCAGGTGGAGGAGGGAGCCCAGATCCGCGGGCCCGCGGCGATCGGCGCCGACTGCCAGGTCGGCAAGGCGGCCGCCATCCGGCGGGCCGCGCTGCTCCCGGGGAGCGTCGTCCCCGACGAGGGTCTCGCCATCGCCGGCATCTTCGGCGACGCGTCGAATCTCGCCGAGAGCATCCTCCGCTACCCCTCGGCCGCCGGGTAGCGGCTCGTCACGGTCCCGAGCGCCTACGTGCGCACTCCGCGCGTCACCTGCGCGGCGGCCTCCGGTAGCCATTCGGACGGCATGGGCGGTCTCGCCACGGCTCTCCTCGGCCTCCTCCTGCCCGAGCGCTGCCTCGCCTGCGGAGTCGGGGAGGAGCTTCTCTGCGCCGACTGCCGGGCGGACCTGCTCGTCCTCCGCGGGACGCTCTGCGGGCGCTGCGGATGCCCGACCGCGTGGCCGGTGGAGCGGTGCGGCGAGTGCGCCGGCCGGCGGCTCGCGTTCGCCTCGGCTCGCGCGGGCGTCGCCTACGACGGCCCCGCGCGGGCCCTCGTCGGCGCGTGGAAGGAGCGCGGCGTTCGCCGGGTGGCGGACCTTGCGGCCGAGCTCGTCGTCGCGGTCGTGCCGCGGCCCTCCGTAGAGGCGCTCGCGTTCGTCCCGGGCGAGGGCGACCGCGTCGGCTGGCGCGGCGTCAACACCGCCGAGGGTCTCGCCCAGGCGCTGGGCGCGTGCTGGGAGCTACCCGTCCTGCCGCTCCTCGCCCGCGCCCGCCGGGCTGCGCAGCAGCGCGGCCTCTCCCGCGCCGACCGCCGCGCCAACGTCCGGGGCGCTTTCGCGGCACGCGCCGCGGCACCCCGGTCGGTCTGCCTCGTCGACGACGTCTACACGACCGGCGCCACCGTGGCGGCCGCGGCGACCGAGCTCCGGCGCGCCGGAGCGCGCCTCGTGCACGTGGTGACGTTCGCCCGTACGGTGCGGCGCTGAGAGCTACACCCGGCGGGCGGATCGTCGTATAGTTGCGCCCTCGGGACCGGAGGGCCGGGCAGTCGTTCCGGCCGGTTCCGCGGACATGAGGGGGATCTACGAGCAGGCAGGCACGCCGCTTCGGCCCGGGAGGTCTCACGGACGTGATGCATCGCGCGCGTCCGCTCAGCCCCACCGACACGAATGCTCGGGCTCCGGGCGCCCGAACGGAAGGGAGAGGACGTGAACGCACGAGGTTCGACCAGCGGCTCGGGGGAGGAGCCGGCATGACCGAGCAAACAGGACGATCTCGCGCGAGGAAGCGCCGCGGGTTGACGCTCGCCGCGGCCCTGACGCTCGCGCTCGCCCTCACGGCCGTGCTCGGAACCGGCCCGGTGGGAGCCGCCGGCGACGACCCGCTGGCGCCGATCGACGCGCAGAACTGGGTCGACCAGGAGGACCTCACCTGGGACGCCTACGCGCCCGTCCCCGACGAGCGGCCCGAGTTCTACGACGGCTCGGCCGACGGCTCGCAGAACCAGTACCAGACGGCCGTCATCCTGCTGGAGTTCACCGACCAGCCGTTCCTCATCACGCAGCCGCCGGAAACCCACCCGTTCGGCAACCCGCAGCCGGGTTGGACGCCGGTGCCGCAGAGCGACGTGAGCCAGTGGATGCACGACTACTACGCCGTGCCCAACGAGTACAACGGCTTCCGGACCCTCTCGGGCTACTGGATGGAGGACAGCCACGGGAAGATCGGCATCGACGTGGAGGTGTTCGGGCCCTACAAGCTGCCCGGCAAGCTGCACGAGTACGGGATGCCGGACGGCGGCTTCAACCAGCCGATCGCGGAGTTCTGCCCGCAGGGCGACACCTGCGGCAAGAGCATCCGCACCGACGGCGGCGCGCTGTGGCGCGCCGACATCGGCTGCGCCTCGGGCCTCTGCGGGTTCGACAACGGCTTCTACGTCACCGCCGGCCACGACGAGTCGTCGACGTGGCAGGAGTTCGGCGAGATGCTCTGGATGGCCCCGGAGGAGATCCCCGACGAGTTCGGTCCTCCGCGCAACCCGGACGGCAGCCCTCCGCTGAACCAGAACGGCGAGGTGATGGAGAACTGGTCGGCCACCCGCTACGTGGACTGGACGTCCTGGGCGGCGGCAGCCAACCACTGGCCGAACGCCAGCGGCGGCACGTCGACGCAGGCCGAGAGCTCGGGGCAGAGCGTGTTCGCCCACGAGTTCAGCCACCTGCGCGGGCTGCCCGACAACTACAACAACCCGTTCGCGGACAACATCCGCAACTTCACCGGCTACTTCGAGATGATGAGCCGTGGGACCTTCAACGGCCCGGGCGGCACCCATAACCGGTGGCAGATCCCGAACGCGGGCGGCTCGGCGCTCGGCCCGCACCACATGCTGCACTTCAAGAACCAGCTCGGGGTGCTCGAGGCCGACGACCAGGTCACGGTGACGCGGGACGAGCTGGTTGCCGGAGGCGTCGCGGTGGCGTCGGTGCAGGCGCGCTCGTCGGTGCCCGAGGACGGCGAGGTAGCCGGCTTCACGGTGGAGTTCGGCGAGGACGTCGCGCTCAACGACGCCTGCGAGGCCACCGGCATCGACCCGTTCTACTGCCCGCCGAGCAACAACTGGGACCACTACCGGATGGAGGTCGTCGACCGGGTCGGCAACGACTCGTTCGCCCCCGGCCACGGCGTGCTCCTCGCGCACAGCCGCACCTCCGGCACCCCGCGGGTGTGGACGGTCGACGCCAACCCCGAGGACATCGGGATGATCGACTTCTTCCGCCCGGACGGCACGCCGGCGCCCGTCGTGCGGGGCGACCCGCGGCAGCTCAACGACGCGACGTTCCACGCCGGGACCAACTCGGGCAGCGACTACGAGTACGTCGACGAGACTGCTCGGCTGCACTTCTACGTCCTCGACACCTACCGGGACGAGGACGGAGTGCTCTCCTACGACCTCGGCGTGCGGCACCTCGACGGTGCCGGCCCGTTCGAGCGGGGCGTAGAGATGGCCAACGCGCGGAAGCGGGGAACCAACAACCCGCTCCTCGCCAACTGCGAGTTCCCGCTCAGGAACTCCGGCGAAGCGGGCGAAGGGATCCTCGACTCGGACATCTACCGGCTCTCCGCGAGCTCGAGCAGCGACGACTGGGAGGTCACGCTCCCGAACGCTCTCGCGTACGCGAAGGCCGGCGAGCGGGTCAAGGTCTCGGTCCTCGCGCTTCGCGACCCGCAGGGCGACGCGAGCACGACGGTCACCCTGACCGCGACCTCGGAGTCCGACCCGAGCAAGTCGGCGACGAGGACGTGCAAGCTCTAGACGTCTGACGCGGTGAGCGAGCGGGGCGAGGCATACTCGCCCCGCTCGCCGCTGCCATGCTTACGGGCGCAATGAGGGAACCGCTCCGCCTGCTGCTGGCCGGCCTGGTCGTCGTCCTGGTCGCCTCCGCCTGCGCGGGCGGCGACTCGGGGGACGAGGGCTCCCACGGAGGGGCAGCCGACCTGCCGGGCGCGCTCCCGAGTGACATCGCCTTCGAGGAGGCGCCCGCAAACGCCGTCCCGGCCCCTGAGCTCACCGCGGAGCTGGTGGACGGAACGCCTGTGGACGCGAGCGACCTCTGGGACGACCGCCCGGTCGTGCTCGTGTTCACGGCGAGCTGGTGCGACCGGTGCGCCGACGTCCATCGTGAGACCGCGGACGTGGTCGACGAGCACGAGGGAGTCGGCCTCCTGGGCGTCGTCCCGGCCGACGACGCAGAAGGGGCGCGCGAATACGCGGACGAGCTGCAGCTCGGGCATCCGCTCGCCGTCGCCGGCGACGATGTCTGGCTCAGCTACGCCGTCCGCGAGCCTCCGGCGGTCGTGCTCGTCGGGCGGGGCGGCAAGGTGCTGCGCGGCTGGCCAGGCGGCGTCGACCCGCCGCTCCTCGCCGCGCACCTCGAAGACCTCGTCCGGAACCCCGGCTCGCAGGGCCCATGAGCTCGCTCCGGGTCGCTCTCGGCTGCCTCGCCGGGGCGCTCCTCCTGCTGGCCGGCTGCGGCGGCGACGACGGGATCGACGTCAGCCTGCGCGTGGTCGTCGCGGACAACAACATCCGCGAGGAGGGGATCGAGTGCGCCGGTGCACGGCCCTTCGGCTACATGCGGGCCGGCGCTCCGTTCGCGCTCGAGGCGGGGGACGGGACCGTCCTCGCCGAGGGGGAGCTCCCCGCCGGCGAGGCCGTGAACGCCGACCCGAGCATCGACTGGGGCGTCGAGCGGATTCCGACCGTCTGCGTCCTTCTGCTCGAGCTGGAGGACGTGCCCGAGCGCCCGAGCTACCGGCTGCGTCTTCCCGAGGGACAACCGCTCGAGTTCGAGCGCTCGAACATCACCCCCGGCGAGCCGCTGCAGCTGCTCGTCCAGTAGCCTGAGGGCAGCGACGAGGGAGGCTCCCGTGAGACTTCAGGTTAAGGGCAAGAACGTCGAGGTCAGCGACACCCTCAAGACCTACGCCCAGGAGAAGCTGGGGAAGCTGGACAAGCACCTGAACGCCGCCACGCGCCTCGAGCTCGAGCTGGCGGTGGAGAAGAACCCGTCCATCTCCGAGAACCAGATCGCCGAGGCCACCGTGTGGACGAAGGGACCCGTGCTGCGGGCCCGCGAGAGCTCGCAGGACATGCGCGCGTCCATCGACCTGCTGGTCGAGAAGCTCGAGCGCCAGGCAAGGCGCTACCGCGACAAGCGGAAGCGTGGCCCGGTGCGCAACGCGGGCAACGAGACGTCCGCCATCCCGGTCGTCCCGGACGAGGACAGCCCGGTGATCGTGAAGACGAAGCAGTTCGCGGTGAAGCCGATGTCGCCGGAGGAGGCCGTGCTCCAGCTCGAGCTGATCGGACACGACTTCTTCGTCTTCCAAAACGGCGACACGAACGACGTCAACGTCGTCTACCGCCGCCGCGACGGGAACTACGGGCTGATCGAGCCCCAGGTGCCCTAAGTAGTGCCGCCCGAGCGAGACCCGATCCACGACCCGGGGGCCTTACGCTGGGTCGAGGCCGGCGTCTCCGGGCTCGCGCGGCCGCGCCAGTGGGACGCGACCGCCCTCGTCGAGGTGGACGCCCTGCGGGGCTACGAGACCTCCGAGCTCGAGTTCCGCGTGCTCGCGGACGGGACGGTTCTGGGCGACGTGCCGGCCGAGGCGGTGCCGGAGCTGACGGCGGAGCTCGGGCTCGACCCGCCGTACGCCGCGCGCGCGGTGCGCAAGGAGGGCGGGCGCTGGGCGGTCGGGGCGCTCCAGATCGCCGCGGAGGAGATCGAGCTGCCGCCCGGGCTCGCGGCGTCGTCGCTCGAGGTGGCGGTGCCGCCGGACGGGGAGACCGCGTTCCTCGTGGACGGCGAGCACGTGGACGGGGAGCCGGCCGGTGACGTGGAAACGGCGTTCCGCGAGCTCGAGCGTGCCGGACGGGAGCGCTTTCAGGCTTTCGTCGCGCGTGCCGATAGGGTGGGGGACGGTCGCTGGCAGCTGACCGTCGACCCCCTCTGATCATCAGTCGCTAGCCTGTATCGATGTCCCAAAACTACGGCGCGCTCGAGAAGGTCCTCCGCGTCGGCGAGGGCCGTCGGCTCAAGCGCCTAGCGTCTCAGGCCGACTACATCGCCTCGCTGGAGCCGGACTTCGAGAAGCTCTCGGACGCCGACCTGGCGGCGAAGACTGCAGAGTTTCGGCAGCGGCTCGAGAACGGCGAGTCGCTCGACGAGCTCGCCTTCGAGACGTTCGCGGCCGTGCGCGAGGCGGCCAAGCGGTCGCTCGGCATGCGCCACTTCGACGTCCAGGCGATGGGGGCGATCGCACTCCACGAGGGCGACATCGCCGAGATGAAGACGGGCGAGGGCAAGACGCTCGTCGCCACGATGCCGCTCTACCTGAACGCGCTCCCGGGCGACGGCGTTCACCTGGTCACGGTGAACGACTACCTGGCGAAGCGCGACGCGGAGTGGATGGGGCCGGTCTACGAGGCGCTCGGCATGCGCGCCTCCTTCATCCGCAACCAGATGCCTTTCGCCGAGCGCAAGGTCGCCTACGAGGCCGACATCACCTACGGGACGAACTCCGAGTTCGGCTTCGACTACCTGCGCGACAACATGGCGACCGCGCTCCAGGGAACGGTTCAGCGCAGCCACCGCTACGCGATCGTGGACGAGGTCGACTCGATCCTGATCGACGAGGCGCGCACGCCGCTGATCATCTCCGGCGAGCCGCAGACGGCGGCGCGCACGTACTACGACTTCGCCCGCATCGTGCGGACGCTCAGAGGCGTGCCGACGAAGTTCGTCCCCAAGGGCGTCGCCAGGGACGAGGACGACGCCGACTACGAGTTCGACGAGAAGTTCAAGACGGTCTCGCCGCGCCAGACGGCCATCGAGGCGGTCGAGCGCGCCGTCGGAGTCGAGAACCTCTACGAGCCCCAGCACGCGCAGCTCGTCAACCACCTCATCCAGTCGCTCAAGGCGCAGTCCCTCTACCAGCTGGACGTGGACTACGTCGTCCAGGAGGGCGAGGTGAAGATCGTCGACGAGTTCACGGGCCGGATCATGGAAGGGCGGCGCTGGTCGGAGGGCCTTCACCAGGCGGTCGAGGCCAAGGAGGGCGTGGCGATCAAGGAGGAGCACGTCACCCTCGCGACGATCACGCTCCAGAACTACTTCCGGCTGTACGAGAAGCTCGCGGGCATGACCGGAACGGCCAAGACCGAGGAGAAGGAGTTCAAGGAGATCTACGACCTCGCCGTGGTCGAGATCCCGACGAACGAGCCGGTCGCCCGGGACGACGCGAACGACTTCATCTACAAGACGAGGGAAGCGAAATACGACGCGGTCATCGCCGACATCAAGGAGCGCCACGAGGCGGGGCAGCCGATCCTCGTCGGCACGATCTCCGTCGAGGTGTCCGAGCACCTGGCGCGCCTGCTCGAGCGCCAGGGCATCCCGCACAACGTCCTGAATGCGAAGCAGCACGAACGCGAGGCCGAGATCATCATCAACGCCGGCGAGCCGGGCGCGGTCACGATCGCCACGAACATGGCCGGCCGCGGCGTCGACATCAAGCTCGGCGAAGGCGTCGTCGAGGCCGGCGGGCTCTACGTCCTCGGCACCGAGCGCCACGAGTCGCGCCGCATCGACAACCAGCTGCGCGGCCGCTCCGGCCGCCAGGGCGACCCGGGCGAATCCCGCTTCTACCTCTCGGCGCAGGACGACCTCGTGCGGCTCTTCGCCGGCGACCGCATCTACAACATCATCGAGCGCTTCAAGCTCCCGGACGACCAGCCCATGGAGGCCTCGATCCTCTCGAAGCAGATCGAGAACGCGCAGAAGAAGGTCGAGGAGCAGAACTTCGTCTCGCGGAAGAACGTCCTCAAGTACGACGACGTCATGAACGTCCAGCGGATGGT
>JBOHAM010000068.1:0-3729 GCA_050697735.1 Gaiellaceae bacterium
AGAGCTGCGTGCGCTTTCGCAGGCTCGAGGACGTCCCCCTCGAGGTGGTGGGCGAGGCGATCGCCAGGACGTCGGTGGACGACTTCATCGCCCAGTACGAACGCAGTCGCGGCCTCGCCTAACGCGCAAGAAAACCCCCGCCTGAGCAGGGGTTTCGGAGGCTGCGGGGCTAGGATTCGAACCTAGACTACCCGGTCCAGAGCCGGGCGTCCTACCGTTAGACGACCCCGCAAAGCCCGGCCATTGTAGCCGTCCGGGGGTGTCCGAACCCGCTCAGAGCTCGAGGCGGTAGAGCGGGATCAGGCTCTTCTCGGCCTCGGTGTCGATCCGCGCGACGACCTCGACGTAGGGCTCGAGTCCCGAGCCGCGGAGCTTCGCCTTCAGGAGCTCGTCCACCTGGTAGATGCCGGAGGAGTTGTTCATCGTGATCTCGATCAGGACGGGGGCTTTCTCGCCGTCCTTGATCTCGACGCCCTCGATCGCGGCGGCCGAGAGCGAGTGGATCGAGACGCGGCCATGCTGGAACGGGATCCGCGAGCGGCCCTCGGCCATGTCGAGCGCGTCGGCGACGCGGAGGATGCCGGACTCGAGGGTCAGCGGCCGACCGTACTCTCGGTGGCTCGTGATCGCCTGCAGCACCTCGACCGTGATCACAGTCAGGTCGGGCTCCTCGTAGATCCCCTCCAGGAGCTCGCGCATCTTCGGCTCCGCGAGGAAGAGGCTCCAGTCCTCGTGCCGGTCGCGGTGCACCGCCATGCCGATGCAGTGGAGGAAGGCTCCGAGCGCGACGACCACCTCCGCGTCGTCCCGGCTCAGGCCGTAGTCGCGCACGACGCCCGGCTCGACCCCGTTCTTTACGAGCTGGCGCAGGAGCTTGAGACCGATGTTGGCCACGATCTGGATGTGCACCCACGAGTGGTCGTTGATCTCCAGCCGCTTGACCGCGTTGACGTTGGCGACGTGCCACCAGGCCTTTAGCTGCGGGTCGTCGTTGACCCGCTCGACGAGCAGTCGGAGCTTGCGGTTCGCCCGCGGCGGGACCTTGATCCGCATCCGCTGCGTCGCCTGAGCGGGAGTGAGGAGGGTCTCGCGCTCGGCCTCCTCGGCGACCGGATCGTCGATCCGCTCCTCGGTCCCCGGGTCGAGGTCGGTCATGGGGCGGAGGGTACTCGCTACTGCTCGGGGCGGTCGGTCAGCCCTCGAGGCCGGGCTCGCCGACCGGCGCGGGCGTCTCCGCCGGCCTCTCGAGCGCGTGCAGGCGGTAGTACGCGAGGGTCCACACCACGGCCGCGAACGGCGCGACGAGGGTGTTGCCGATGAGCTGCTGGAGGAGGGACGCGAGCCACTCCTCGAGCGGCGAGAGGATCAGCCCGAGGACGATGGAGACGCCGAGCAGCAGCAGGAACGTGAGGACGATCACGCCGAAGACCTGCCATCCGTGGCCGCGCACGAGATCCCGGCTCCGCCCGAACGACTCCCTGATCCCCCGGTTCTCGAGGACGATCGCGGGAATCACGAAGATGAAGAAAGTGAGGAAGACGAGGCCGGGGACGATCAAGAGGATGAGGCCCAGGCCGATGACGAGGCCGAGCGCGATCCCCGCGATGACGATGCGGTTCAGGACGGGCATGACGCGGTTCAGCGTCTCGCGGACCGAGAGATCTGCGCGTCCGTCGCGGACGTCGCGCACGGCTTCGATCAGGGTCCCCTGGACCCAGAACGAGCCCGCGATGGCGACGAGCGCGGCGAGGAAGAATCCGAGCCACCCGAAGATCGCGGTCAGGAGGATCGAGATCACGGCGACGATCGCGTAGATGACGAGGGCGATGAAGAAGAAGTGACGCCAGTGCGCCTTGTACATCTCCCAGGCCTCGCCGAAGACTCCGCTCAGCGGATTCACGCGCGGCAGCATACGGGAGGCGTCGGTCGGCTCTACGCGGCCGCGGCCCAGTCGCCGTAGAGCGCGCGGTAGCGCCCGTCCAGGGCGACGAGCTCGTCGTGCGTGCCCTGCTCCACGATGCAGCCGTGCTCGAGCACGACGATCAGGTCGGCGCTTCGGATCGTGGAGAGGCGGTGGGCGATGATGAACGCCGTCCGGCCGGCGAGGAGCCGCCGGAGCCCCAGCTCGATGCGGCGCTCGGTGCCGATGTCGACGCTCGAGGTCGCCTCGTCGAGGACAAGGATGCGCGGGTCGGCGAGGAGCGCGCGCGCGAAGGCGACGAGCTGACGCTGGCCGAGCGATAGCCGGGTGCCCCGCTCGGCGACCTGGGTGTCGTAGCCGTCCTCGAGCTCGCAGATGAACTCCTCCGCTCCGACCGCGCCGGCCGCGGCGGCGACGTCCTCGAGGTCCGCGTCGGCGCGCCCGAACGCGATGTTCTCCCGGACCGTGCCGGCGAAGAGGAAGCCCTCCTGCGGAACGATCCCGAGTTGCCGGCGGAGGCTCTCTTGCGTGACTTCGCGCAGGTCGAGGCCGTCGATCGTGATCCGGCCCTCGCGCGGGTCGTAGAAGCGCGCGAGCAGATTGGCGATCGTCGACTTGCCGGCCCCGGTGTGGCCGACGAGCGCCACGGTCGTGCCGGCCGGCACGTCGAGGTCGATCCCGTGCAGGATCTCCGGCCCGTCGCCGTAGCCGAAGCGGACGTCTTCGAACCGTACCCGGCCCTCGATCGGCGGGAGCGGGCGCGCGCCCTCGCCGTCGACGACCTGCGGCTCCTCGTCCATGACCTCCATGATCTTGTCGAGCGCGGCCACGGCCGAGAGGAACGTGTTGTAGAGCTGGGAGAGCTGCTGCACGGGGTCGAAGAAGTTCGAGAGATAGAGCAGGAAGGCGAACAGCGTCCCGACCGTGACGTCGCCGTTGACCGCGAGCCAGCCGCCGTAGCCGAGCACGGTCGCGGTGGCGACGGCGGAGAGGAAGTCGACGAACGGGAAGTAGAGGCCGTTCAGGACGACGGTCTCGTGGTTCGACTCGCGGTAGCGGCTGTTCACCGCGCGGAACTGGCGCTGGTTCGCCTCCTCGCGGGTGAAGGACTGCACGACGCGCATGCCTGCGATGTCCTCGGCGAGGGTCGCGGTCACGAGCCCGAGGCGCTCGCGCACGGCGCGGTAGGCGCGCGAGGAGCGCACGCGGAAGACACTCGTGGCGATCGCCATGAGCGGGAACACCGCCAGCGCCGCCAGGGCCAGGCGCCAGTCGAGGTAGAAGAGGATGGCGGCCGAGCCGACGAGCATGAGCGAGTTTTGGAAGAGGCTCGTGACCCCGTCCGTGACGAGCTGGTCGAGCGCGTCCACGTCGTTCGTGAGCCGACTGATGATCACGCCGGCCCGGTTGCGCTCGTAGTAGCCGAGCGAAAGCCGCTGGAGGTGCCGGAAGAGCTTGTTGCGCAGGTCGGCGAGGATCCGCTCGCCGGTCCAGCCAGTGAAGTACGTCTGCAAGACGCTCGTCCCCAGGTTGGCCAGCCCGGCGACGACGAAGAGCGCGACGATGAGCGTGAGGTGGTCGAGATCGCCCTGATTGATCCCGTCGTCGATCGCGAGCTTGGCCAGGAACGGCGGCGCGAGCGCGGTCAGCGTCGCCGCGACGAGCGACCCGACGGCGAGCCCGGTACGCAGCTTGTAGGGAGCCGTCAGCCGTGCGAGCGTCGAGATCCGCCGCGCCGTGCGGGCCCACGACCAGTCGCCGACCTCGCCGCCGCGCTGCATCGTCAGGTGCGATCCAGGCTGCCAGAC
>JBOHAM010000069.1:0-6222 GCA_050697735.1 Gaiellaceae bacterium
GGCGCTAGGCGGCCGGCTGCACGCCCGAGCGGAGGGACGCGGCCGCGGAGGCGCGCATGTCCGACTCGCCGTGCCAGCGGGCGACGCTCGCCGCCCAGTCCTGTCGCGCGTGGTACTCGCAGACGAGGTAGGAGCCGCCGTCGGCCGCGGTCACCCGCCGCGCGCCAGGGCGGTCGCAGCGACGGTTCTCCAGCCGGTAGTAGCCCTCGCAGCGCTCCATGCGCCCTGTTTCGACGGGAGTGGGCGGATTCCCTAGTCCCGGTTCGAGTGAAGCCGCCGGCGCCAGGCCTCGCCGGCGGCGCGGCCCTCCGGCGTCGTCAGGAAGTGCTCGAGCGGGACGTGGAGGAAGGCGCCGCGCGACTCCGCCACGACCTCGTCGCCGTCGCGGAGCTCGGCGTCGACGTGGATCCGGCGGCCGCGGCTGTCGGTCACCCACGAGGCGAGGTCGAGCGGGCGGTTGATCAGCGCCGGACGCCGGAAGCGGACGAAGATGCGGGCCGTCACGGTCGGAAAGCGGTGCCAGGTCGCGAGCAGGCCGCACGCCTCGTCGAGCGCCGCCGCCACGATGCCGCCGTGGACGATCCCCGGGCCCGCCTGGTGGCGCTCCCCGAAGGTGACCTCCGTCTCGTAGCGCTCGATGCCCTCCTCGGTCGGCTGGGGCAGGTGCAAGCCCTCGGCGTTGTCCCCGCAGCCCCAGCAGGCGGGGTCGTGGTGCGGCGGGATCAACGAAGGCCGCCGCGCTCGAAGTGCGCGCGGTAGAAGTTCTCGGAGCCGGCGGTGGCCATGGCCGCCGAGGCCGAGATCTCGAGCGAGAGGGTCGCGGCGGCCACGATCTGGGCGAGGCGGTAGACGCGCCCCGGCCCTTCACAGCCCATGAGGCGGAGCCAGGAGCGGGCGTAGGGGAGGGTCGTGCCGCCGCCGACGGTCGCCACCTCGAGGCTCGCCAGCCGCATGGAGACGTGGAGGCCGCCCTCGACCCGCAGGGCGGTCCCGTGCGCCATCGAGCTCGTCCCCACCATGCCGATGTCCTGCCCCGTGGCCGTGAAGAGCGCCGCGACTGCGGTCGCCGGCGTGAAGGCGATCGACTGCATGCCGGAGGCGATCGCGCCGTGCGTCCCCACGTGGGTCAGCTCGAGGAGGTCGTCGACCGTCGTCTTGAGCACGCGCCGGATGGCGTCCTCGGTGAGCGTGCACTCCGCGAGCACGGTCTTCCCGTGCCCGCCACGCTCGAAATAGCGCGCGGAGGGCTTCTTGTCGCCGCCCATGTTGCCCTCGAGCATCGCGCGCCGCGGGCGCGTGGGCGCGCGCTCCATGACGAAGCCCTGGTTGAGCGCGTAGGAGTTACGGGTGATCATGTTCATCCCACAGGCATCGCCGGTCGTGAACGCGTACATGACGTGGCACATGGCGCCGACCACGTGGGTCTCGAGCTCGCGCAGGCGGGCGTAGGTGGACAGCCCCGGGATCGGCTCGGACGCGAGCCACTCGCGCATCGGCTCGAGCTGGCCCTCGATCCACTGCGCGAAGCCGACGGCCTGCGCCGAGTCCTCGAAGAGGAACGCCGACGCGCGCGTGATCCGGTCCCTGAGGACGTAGGTACGGAAGCCGCCCGACTCGCCCACGGCGCGGGCGCCGCGGTAGAGCGAGATCGAGAGGCCGCCCTCCGTGTTGGCGAGGGGGACGTAGACGCCCTCCTGCGCGCGGCCGCGCTCGACCAGGTGCCCGTCCGGCTCCTCGAGAGCGTAGTCGCCCAGCTCCACGTCGATCGGCCCGACGACAGCAACGGGCACGACGGCGACTCCCGTGAGCGCCTCGGTCGCTTTCGAGAACGGCTCGAGGTCGTGGCCGAAGACCTCGCCCGCCCCGTCCAGCCGCGGCGAAAGCTCGTCCTGGCGGGCCCGGATCGAGTCCGGGTCGTTCTTCCGCGGCCAGCGCCGGAGCTCCACGGCGGCAGCCTAACTCCCGGCTGTCGGCTTCCGTTACGCTCCCCGCCCGTGGCGGTCACGCTCATGGACGGGAAGGCGCTGGCGGCCCAGGTGCGGGCGGAGGTGGCGCGGGAGGTGGCCGAGCTCGGGCGGCCGATCGGCCTGGCCACGGTGCTCGTCGGGGAGGACGAGGCCTCGGCCCTCTACGTGCGGCGCAAGCAGGAGGCGTGCGCGGAGGTCGGCATCGAGCCGATCCATCATGAACTCCCGGCGCAGACGTCCGAGGAGGAGCTCCTGGCCCTCGTGGCCGAGCTCAACGCGGACGAGCGCGTGACTGGCATTCTCGTGCAGCTGCCGCTGCCCGAGCACGTCGACGAGTCGCGCGTCATCCGCGCCCTCGACCCAGTGAAGGACGTGGACGGCTTCCACCCCGCGAGCGCGGGCCACCTCCTCCAGGGCGAGCCGACCTTCGTCGCGGCGACGCCGGCCGGGATCATGGAGATCCTGCGCGCGTACGAGATCCCGCTCGAAGGCGCGCGGGCCGTCGTCGTCGGACGCTCGAACATCGTCGGCAAGCCGATGGGGCTGCTCCTCCTCGCCGAGAACGCCACCGTGACGACGTGCCACAGCCGCACGCGCGACCTCGGCGCGGTCGTCCACGAAGCGGACGTCGTCGTCGCGGCGGTGGGCCGCGCAGCGATGATCACCAAGGAGATGGTCAAGGAGGGAGCGGCCGTGATCGACGTCGGCATCAACCGCGTCGAGGGCAAGGTCGTCGGCGACGTGGCCGAGGATGTGAGGGAGGTCGCCGGGCACCTGACGCCCGTCCCGGGAGGCGTTGGGCCGATGACGATCGCCAGCCTGCTGCGCAACACGGTTCGCGCTGCGCGCTACCAGGCGGGTGTCCTTGCCTTCCCCGGCGGGTGATGTATACGCTGCCCGCGCCGCGAGGAGAGCGGCCGATGAAGGGTCACGACGGCTCCAGGCCGGGCCGTCGTTTGCTTGTGAAGGAGGAGTAGATCGTTGGCTGAGGGCACCGTGAAGTGGTTCTCCAACGAGAAGGGGTACGGGTTCATCGAGCGCGAGGGCGGTGACGACGTGTTTGTCCACCACAGCGCGATCGAGATGGACGGGTACCGCACCCTGACCGAAGGCCAGCGCGTCCAGTTCGACGTCGAGCAGGGCGACAAGGGCCTGCAGGCAAAGAACGTTCAGCTGCTGTAGAGGCCAAGGTTCGCTTGCCGTGACGGGCCCCCGCCGCGGGGCCCGTCGCATTCCTAGACTTGTCGGAGGCCGGTATGGCGATCACGAGAGAAGACGTACTGCACGTGGCGGGCCTCGCGCGGCTCGAGATTCCCGAGGGCGAGGTGGAGGCCGTGCGGGAGCAACTGGGCGCGATCCTCGAAGCCGTTGGGAAGGTGGCCGAGCTCGACCTGGCCGGCGTCGAGCCGACCTCGCACCCGCTCGACCTCGTCAACAGCTGGGCCGAGGACGAGCCGCGCCCTTCGCTTCCGCGCGAGGAGGCACTTCTCAACGCGCCGGACCCCGCCGACGGGAGCTTTCGCGTGCCGGCGGTCGGCGGATGAGTCCCATGACGGGTCCGGCACGAACTCGACACGTTTCGCGCGCCACGCGCGCGGTTGTCGGCGTTAGGCTCGTAAGCGGGTGGTGGGCTGGGGTGCCCCGAGAGGAAGACGCGTGATCGACACGCTCCGGCTCACCGCGGAGGCGGCTGCCGGCCTTCTCGAGCGCGGGGAGGTGTCGGGGGACGAGCTCGCCGGCGCCTACCTCGAGGCGATCGAGGAGCGCGACCCGGAGCTGCACGCCTACCTGCTCGTGGTCGGCGAGCGGGGCGAGGGCGTCCCCATCGCGCACAAGGACGTGATCACGACGAAGGGGATCCCCACGACGGCGGGCTCCCGGATCCTCGAGGGGTACACGCCCGTCTTCGACTCCACCGTGGCCGCGCGCTGCAAGGCGGCCGGGCTGCCGATCATCGGCAAGACGAACCTGGACGAGTTCGCCATGGGATCGTCCACCGAGAACTCCGCCTTCTTCCCCACCGCCAACCCCTGGGACCTGGCCCGGGTGCCGGGCGGCTCCTCGGGGGGCAGCGCGGCGGCCGTCGCCGCCCGCATGTCGCCCCTGGCCGTGGGCACCGACACGGGCGGGTCGATCCGCCAGCCCGCCGCCCTGTGCGGCGTGGTGGGAGCCAAACCCACCTACGGGCGGGTGTCCCGCTACGGCCTCGTCGCCTACGCCTCCAGCCTCGACCAGATCGGGCCGTTCGCCACCAACGTCGCCGACGCCGCCCTGCTCCTGGAGGCCATCTGGGGACACGACCCCAGCGACTCCACCTCGATTCCCGGTGCTCCCGAGCCCATCAGGCCCACCATCGACGACGGCGTGTCCGGGCTGCGCGTCGGTATCGTTTCCGAATTGAGCGAAGTCGACGGTATCGAAGCGGATGTAGCCGCCGCGCTCGGCCGGGCCCGGTCCCTGCTGGAGGACGCCGGCGCCAAGACCGACGTCGTCTCGGTCCCCAGCGTGGAGTACGGCCTGCCCGCCTACTACCTGATCGCTCCGGCGGAGGCGTCCTCCAACCTGGCCCGCTACGACGGGGTCCGCTACGGCCTGCGGGTCGACGGCGCCGACGTGGCGTCCATGAACGCCGCCACCCGGGCGGCCGGCTTCGGCGCCGAGGTGAAGCGGCGCATCATGCTCGGCACCTACGCCCTCTCGGCCGGCTACTACGACGCCTACTACGGCCAGGCCCAGCGGGTCCGCACCCTGATCATCGACGACCTGGCCCGAGCCTACGAACGCTTCGACGTCCTCGTCGCCCCCACCTCGCCCACCACCGCCTTCCCGCTCGGGGCCAGGACCGAGGACCCCCTGGCCATGTACTTGTCCGACGTGTGCACCATCACCGCCAACCTGGCCGGCATCCCCGCCATCTCCGTCCCCGCCGGCCTCGATTCGGGCGGCCTCCCCGTCGGCGTGCAGGTGCTCGCCCCCGCCCTGGGGGAGGCGACCATGTTCCGCGCCGCCCGGGCCCTGGAACGGGCCTTCGGCTTCACCGCCCGGCCCGGCATGGTCACCCGAGCAGGCTGATGGCGACCTTCGAGACGGTCATCGGGCTGGAGGTCCACGTGGAGATGGCCACGGCGACCAAGCTGTTCTGCTCCTGTCCCAACCGATTCGGCGCCGAGCCCAACACCCAGGTCTGCCCCGTGTGCCTCGGGCTGCCGGGGGCGCTGCCCGTCCTCAACGAGGCGGCCGTGGAGTTCGCCCTGCGGGTCGGGGAAGCCCTGCACTGCGGGGTGCCGGAACGGTCGATCTTCCACCGCAAGAACTACTTCTACCCGGACATGCCCAAGAACTTCCAGACCTCCCAGTACGACGAGCCGATCTGCGTCGACGGGTGGCTGGAGGTCCCCGAGCCACCTGCCGGGACGCGCCGGATCGGCATCGAACGGGCCCACCTGGAGGAGGACACCGGCAAGACCACCCATGTCGGGTCCGGCGGCGGGCGGATCCACGACGCCCACCACTCCCTGGTCGACTACAACCGGGCCGGCGTCCCGCTCATGGAGATCGTCTCCCGGCCCGACATCCGCTCCGCCGAGGGAGCCCGCAGCTATGTCACCGAGCTGCGCTCCATCCTCGCCGCCATCGGCGTCTCCGACGTGAAGATGGAGGAGGGGTCGCTGCGCGTCGACGCCAACGTGTCCCTGCGGCCGGCGGGCACCGATGCCTACGGGACGCGGGTCGAGATCAAGAACATGAACTCCATCCGTTCCCTGGGCCGGGCGTTGGAATACGAGCAGCGGCGCCAGCACGACGTCCTCGCCGGGGGTGGGACGATCGCCCAGGAGACCCGCCACTGGGACGAGGAGGCGGGGCGCACCTCGCCGCTGCGCTCCAAGGAGGAAGCGTTCGACTACCGCTATTTCCCCGAACCTGACCTCGTGCCCGTCGAGCCCTCGGCGCAGTGGCGCTCGGCGGTGGCCGCCGCCATGCCCGAGCTGCCGGCCGCCCGCCGGGCCCGCCTGGCCCAGGCCTGGGGGATATCCGAGCGCGACGCCGGCGTCCTGGCCGGCACGGCCGGGCTGGCCGACTACGTGGAAGCGGCCGTGGCGGCGGGGGCGCCGGGGCGGGAAGCCACCAACTGGGCGGTGGGGGAGCTGATGGCCTTCGTCAACGACTCGGGGACACCCGTCGGGGGGCTGGCGCTGTCCCCTGAGGGCCTGGCCGAACTGGTGGGGATGGTGGGCGACGGGACCCTGTCCCGGCC
>JBOHAM010000070.1:0-20783 GCA_050697735.1 Gaiellaceae bacterium
TCAACGAGCACCTCGCCACGGACGTCGTGTCGATCGGGCCATACGTGCTCTCGGGCGGCGAGCTGGCCGCGATGGTGGTCGCGGACGCGGTGATCAGAAAGCTCCCCGGCGCGCTCGGGCACGAGGAGAGCGCCGTGGAGGAGTCGTTCAGCGAGGCGCTCGAGGGCGCCCCCGAGTACCCGCACTACACGCGCCCGTTCGACTGGCGCGGGCACGAGGTTCCGGATGTGCTGCTCTCCGGCGACCACGCCCGCATCCGCGAGTGGAGGCTTGAGCAGAGCCGCGAGCGGCGAGCGGGATAGCATCGCTTCGCCGCGGGCACGGCCCGCGGCCTCGCGCACGGCGGGTCCGATCCCCTTCGCTACCATTGCCCGTCCACGCGCGACGGCTTCGACGGTCGCGTTTTTTGTGCCCAATGTCAGGCGTAATCGACAGCATCGAGCGTGCCCAGCTCCGCCGCGTCCCCTCCTTCCAGGCGGGGGACCGGGTGCGCGTGCACTTCCAGGTCGTGGAGGGCACGCGCCGCCGTACGCAGGTCTTCGAGGGCATCGTGATCAAGCGCCAGGGCGGCGGCGTGCGCGAGACCTTCACCGTGCGCAAGAACTCGTTCGGGGTCGGGGTCGAGCGCACCTTCCCGCTCCATTCGCCAAAGATCGAGCGGATCGAGGTCGGTGCGATCGGCGACGTCAACCGCGCCAAGCTCTACTACTTGCGCTCAAAAGTGGGCAAGAAGGCGCGCGTGCGCGAGAAGCAGCGGACCTGACCGATATCCTCGCGCCCGTGGCGACCACCCGCCGCCCGGGCCGCAAGCTCCTCGCCTTCGACCGCCGCCTCGGCGTCCGCTTCGTGGCGGGCGCGGACGAGGCGGGCAGGGGCAGCCTCGCCGGTCCGCTCGTCACGGCCGGGGTCCTGCTCGACTACGGGCGGCTGCGCGACCATGCCGTACGTCCCCTGGCGCTCCTGAACGACTCCAAGCAGGTCGACCCGGCCCGCCGGGAGGAGCTCTTCCGCGCGGTGGCGCGGTGCGCGACCCGGATCTCCGTCCGCGTGATCCCCCCGGAGGCGATCGACCGCGACGGCCTGCACCGCTCGAACCTGCGCGGGCTTCGGGAGGCGCTCGCCGCCCTCGCGCCGCCCGCGGAGGCCTGCCTCGTGGATGGGTTCAGACTGGGCCCGCTCGCACCGGAGCACCAGGCGGTCGTGGACGGGGACACGAAGAGCGCCGCCATCGCGGCAGCATCGATCGTCGCCAAGGTCGTCCGCGACCGCGCGATGCGCCGCCTCGACGCCCTCTTCCCCCAATACGAGTTCGCCTCGCACGTGGGCTACATCACGCCGGGCCACTCCGCGATCGTGCGGCGGCTGGGGCCGAGCGCGATCCACCGGCGCTCGTTCGAGGCTCGCTGCTATGCGGAGCTCGAGATCGGCACGGACGAACCGGCCGCCGTCGCGACGGCTCGGGCCTGACGCCGAGCGGCGCGTCAGGCGCCACTACCGGCTCCGCGGCTACCGCATCCTCGACGCGAACGTGCACGCGGGCCGCTTCGAGCTCGACCTGGTCGTCCGCCGCGGCCGCCGGCTCGTGTTCTGCGAGGTGAAGGCGAGGAGCGGGCCCGGCTACGGCCATCCGCTGGAAGCGGTCGGCCCCGAGAAGGCGCGCCGCGTCGCCGAGGCGGCCGTCGCATGGCTCGCGCGGCACCCTGAGCTGGCCGAGCTGGACGTGTGCCTCGAGGCCGTCGCCGTGCGCGGACGACGGATCGAGCGCGCGTCCTTCGACTAAGAGCTCGATTCAGAATGAAGACCTGGCCGCCGGGCCGCGCTGGAACGGCCAGCACCCCGACGGCGAGGCGTCATTCTGAACCGAGCTCTGAGGCGCCGCGCGCTTTCGGCACGATCGCGCGACGCTCTTTCCTCGACCGGTCACACACGCGTGCGCTCCCGCTCCCTAGCGTCGAGATGTGCTCGCGCGCGCCGTCACCCATGCGCTGGTCGGGATCGAGGCCAAGGCCGTCGAGGTCGAGGCTCATCTCCAGAACGGCGTGCCTGCGTTCGCCATCGTGGGGCTGCCGGACAAGGCGTGCCAGGAGGCCAAGGAGCGCGTGCGGAGCGGGATCACGAGCGCCGAGCTCGTGTGGCCCTTGCGCCGCATCACCGTCAACCTGGCGCCGGCGGGCTTGCGCAAGGAGGGATCGGGCTACGACCTCCCGATCGCGCTCGCGGTCCTGGCCGCGTCGCATCAGATTCCGCCCGAACGGCTCGCCGAGCATGCGGCGGTGGGTGAGCTCGGGCTCGACGGCCGTCTACGGCCGGTGCCGGGCGTGATCATCGCCGCGGAGGCGGCACGGCGCGCGGGCCTCCGGCGTCTTCTCTGCCCGCTGGAGTCCGCTCCGGAGGCGGCGCTGGCGGGCATCGAGCCGGTTCCGCTCCGTCACCTCGCCGAGGCCGGTGCCTACCTCCGCGGGCGGTTCGAACCGGCGCCGGTCGAGCCCGCCTCGCTGCCCGCGAACGGGTTCTCGCCCGACCTCGCCGAGGTGCGCGGCCAAGAGCGCGCCCGCCGGGCCCTCGAGATCGCGGCCGCAGGGAGGCACAACCTGCTCCTCGCCGGGCCGCCGGGCACCGGCAAGACGATGCTCGCGCGTCGGCTCCCGGGAATCCTGCCGCCGCTGACCCTCGACGAGGCGTTGGAGGTCACGCGCATCCATTCGGTGGCCGGCGTGCTCCCCGCCGCGCGGCCGCTCGTCGAGCGCCCGCCGTTCCGCGCGCCGCACCACACGGCATCGGCGGCGGCCGTCGTCGGGGGCGGGCCCGGCCCGCGGCCCGGAGAGGTGAGCCTCGCGCACCGCGGAGTCCTCCTGCTCGACGAGCTGCCCGAGTTCCACCGGCCGGTCCTCGAAGCCCTTCGCCAGCCGCTGGAGGACGGCTGCGTGACGATCGCCCGGGTTGCGGGCCCGGCGACGTTCCCCGCGCGCTTCGTGCTCGTGGGGACGATGAACATGTGCCCCTGCGGTGCCCGCGGCGACCCTGCCGTCGAGTGCAGCTGTAGTCCGCAGAAGCTTGCCGGCTACTCGGCGAAGCTCTCACGCGCACTGCTCGACCGCTTCGACCTCGTCGTCGCGATGCCGCGAGCGCGGGCCCGCGAGCTCGACGCGCCGCCCGGCGAGGCCTCCGGCGTCGTGCGGGGGCGCGTGGAGCCGGCGGCCGAGGCGCTGCGTATGACGAGGCCGCCGCTGGGGAAGGAGGCGCGGGAGCTGCTGGCCCGCGCCGTAGACGCGCTGCCGCTCTCCGCCCGTGGTCGAGCGCGGGTGGCCCGGGCGTCAGCGACGGTGGCTGCGCTCGCCGGGGCGGCGACGATCGAGCCGGGCCACGTGGCCGAGGCGCTCTCCTACCGGCCGCCGCGGGACCTGGCGACGTGACCTATCCCGTCGTCTCCAGGTGGGCGGCGGGCTATCCGCCCTTGTTGCGAGAGCTCCACGATCCGCCCGACAGGCTTTACCTCCGCGGCGGGCCCGTCGCCGTGCTGGCGGAACCGAGCGTGGCCGTCGTGGGGGCGCGAAGCTGCTCGCCCTATGGGGCGCAGGTGGCACGCGAGGTCGCCCGCGAGCTGGCCGCGTGCGGGGTCGTGGTCGTGAGCGGGCTGGCCCGCGGGATCGACGGCGAGGCGCACCGCGGAGCGCTGGCGGCGGGGGGGCGGACGGTGGCGGTCCTCGGCTGCGGGATCGACCGCGATTATCCTCGAGCGCACGCCGAGCTCGCAGGCCGGATCGTCGAGAGCGGGGCGGTCGTCTCCGAGTACCCGCCGGGGGTCGAGCCCTCACCGTGGCGCTTCCCAGCACGCAACAGGATCGTGGCCGGGCTGGCGCGTGCCGTCGTCGTCGTCGAGGCGCGCGAGCGGTCGGGTGCGCTGATCACCGCCGACTTCGCGCTCGAGCTCGGGCGCGAGGTGTTCGCCGTCCCGGGCGAGATCACGTCCAACCTCTCGGCCGGCACGAACGACCTCATCCGCCAGGGAGCCACGCCGCTCCTCTCGGCGGACGACGTGCTCGGCGCCCTCGGGCTCGAACGCGCGCCGCCGCCGGTCCCTCCCGACCTCTCGGGGGACGCGCGCACACTGCTCGGGCCGCTCTCCGAGCTCTCGCGCTCGCTCGACGAGCTGGCCCGGGCGACCGGCCTCGACAGCGCCCGGATCGCGGCGGCGCTGACCGAGCTCGAGCTCGGCGGTCTGGTCGCCGTCGCCGACGGCGTCTACCGGCCAACGACGGGAGGGCTGAACGTGGCCGACTAGTCCAAGAACAATTGAGCCTGCTCGCAGGCGCGAGCGTGGAGCTCGTCGTCGATGTTGCGCCCGGTCACGATGAGGACGATCACCCCGTCGACGTCCTCGAGCTGGGAAAGCGCGGCGAGCGCCGCCCCTGCAGCTCCCTCCGCGCGGACGCCGGCGCGGGCGTACGCGGCGACCCCCTCGGCGATGGCGCGCTCGGAGACCAGAAGCATCCGGCTCGCGACCTCGCCGAGGACGTCCACGGCGAGCGGGATGGCAACGCGGACGGCGAGCCCGTCGGCGAACGTCGCGCTGCGCTCGCTCTCGACGACGCGGCCGGCGCTCCAGGACTCGGCCATCACAGGTGCCTCCTTCGCCGCGACGCCGATGCGCAGCGTCTCCGGCGCGCGGGCACAGGTGCGCAGGCCGATCCCGCCCAGGAGAGCCCCGTTCCCCACGGGGACGACGACGGCTGCCGGCGCGCCTTCGAGCTGGTCGAGGATCTCGTCAGCGATTGCGCCGTAGCCTTCGTACTGGGCCTGCTCGGCTCCGTCCTCGAAGAACGGGAGCCGGTGGTCGGCGGCGTGCGCCTGTGCCTGCTCCTTGGCCTCGTCGAGGTCGGCTCCGGCGAGCCGTAGCTCCGCGCCGAGCTCCTCGACGAGCGCGAGCTTGGTCCGCGTCGCTCCTTCGGGCGCGTAGACGACCGCTCGCAGGCCGAGACGCGCGGCCGCCCAGGCCGTGGCCGCGCCGTGGTTTCCGGTCGAGGCGGTGACCACGGCCTCGGCGCCTGCCGCGCGGTAGGCCGTCACGACGGGGAAGGCCCCGCGCCACTTGAACGCCCCGAGCTCGTGAACGTCCTCTCGCTTCAGGAACAGCGGCCGGCCGCCGGCCAGGGAGGGCGGCGCGGGCTCGAGCGGCGTCGGAGCGTCCGTCACGGGAAGAGGCGGGCGGGGTTCGTAGAGGAGACCGTGTCGAGGACAGCTTCGCCGAGCTGCGCGACGGCCTGCAACGTGGGTCGAGGATCGACCACGGGGACGTCGCTCCCGTAGACGAGCCGGTCCGCTCCCAGGGTCTCGAGGCAGAGCGCGAGCGCGCGCGGACCGTAGCTGGCGGTGTCGAGATGGACACCGACGTCCGGCGCCGACCGGTCGTCGTGACCCCGCGCGTGCAGGCGCTCGAGCTGAACGGGCGCTCCGCCGGCCAGGATTGCGAAGACGACCTGGAGGTCGCGGTGGTGCTCCGCGCCGGCGGCGATCCAGTGGAAGTAGGCCGCCTGCATCTGCGCGGTGTAGTCGACGACCGGCGCCCACCACGGCGGTGCTCCGGACGGTGCGGGGCGCGGCGGGCCGGGGTGGACGAACAGAACCTGACCCGCGCGCACAAGCTCGGTCGGCAGCTCCCCGAGCCCGGCGACCAGCCGCTCAGCCGAGACGCAGGCGCCGGTGAAGCCGGGCAGGCACTCGCCGGCCGCGAAAGCCCGCAGCCGGCCGCCGGCGGAGGAAACGACCTCCTCGATCCCTTCGTGGTAGGCGTGGCAGAGCTCCGGGTGCGCCTCAGTCTCGAGCGTGGGCGCGAGCGAGACGATCGCGACGTCGATGCCGTCCCGGTCGAGAAGCGCCACGCGCTGGCCCAGGTCGTGCGCGCGCTCGTCGAAGGGGAAGGAGCCCTCCCGCAGCTCGAGCGTGCTGCCCGAGAGACGCGGCGGCTCCCGCCGCCTGCGCAGGAGCTCGACGAGCGGCGCCGGGAGGAAGTGCTGATGGACGTCGAACCGGGGCACGGGTCAGTCCACCGAATACCGCGCGACCGCGTCCTCGTCGAGCTCGAAGCCGAGCCCCGGTCGGTCGGGCACCGCGAGCGCGCCGGCGGCATCGGGGCGGACGGGCTCGGCGAGCATGAAGTCGCGGCGCTCTGCCGTCCAGCCCGGCGGGTCGTAGGGCAGCTCCAGGAACGGGCCGCCCCCGACGCCCACCGCCAGGTGGAGGTTGGCGAGGAGGCCGATCCCGTTCGTCCAGGTGTGCGGCGTGAACCACAGGCCGCGGGCGAGGACGCGCTCGGCGAGCTCACGCCCCCGCGCGAGCCCGACCGCGAGCACTGCATCCGGCTGGTAGACGTCGAGGGCCTCGGCGGCGAGGTAGCCGTCGAGCTCGGCCGGCGTCCGCGCCATCTCGCCGCCGGCGATCCGAACGCCGGTCTCGGCCCGCAGCCGCGCGAGCCCGGGGACGTCGTGGGCGGGAAGCGGCTCCTCGAGCCAGAGGACGTCGAGCTCGTGGAGGAGGAGAGCGGCGTCCCGCACCGCTTCGTAGCCGAGCGGCGGAGCGAGGTCCCCCGGCATCCGCCAGCCCTGGTTGAGGTCGACCACGATCTCCATGGACTCCCCGACGGCCTCGCGGACAGCGGCGACAGCGGCGAGGGTCTCCTCCAGCCGCTCCGTCTCGACCCGCAGCTTCAGCGCCCGGAACCCCTCCTCGCGCAGTGTGAGAGCGGCCTCCGCCTGGGCAGTGGGCGCCCGCAGCTCGCCGGCCGAAGCGTAGACGGGGAGCCGGTCTGCGGCCCCGCCCAGGAGCCGGGCGGCGGGGACGCCCTCCGCCTTGCCGGCCAGGTCCCAGAGCGCCGCCTCGAGCGGCCAGTAGCGAGCGGCGTGGAAGGCGATTGTCTCGAGCACGCGCGCGTGACGGTCGAGCTCGAGCGCCTCCTGCCCCACGAACAGGTGGGCGTAGCGACCGAAGCCGTCCATCGTGTCTCCCGAGCCGATGCCGGTCAGCCCCTCGTCGGTTTCCACGTGGACGAGCGTCGCCTCGTGTGCCTCGCGCGGCTCGGGATCCCAGGCGGCGAGGAACGGCGGGTCGAGCGGGCAGCGGAGCCGCCGTAGGCGGATGGCGGCGATCTTCACGCCCGCCGGAAGAACGGGTTCTCGGGCTCCGAGCGGAGGGCGAGCAGCTCCTCGATCGCGGGCCGGCCCTCCGCGGCCGAGGCGAGCGCGTCGACCGTGGCCTCGGTGTTGGCGCGATACACCTCCTCCTCGTCCGCGGCGCCCCAGTCCACCCAGACCGCCGCGATGAGGAGGAGGTCGTCGACGTCCCCGGCCGGCACCACGCCATCCGCGACCGCGTCGAGGACTCCGCGTGCCACGCCGGCCTGCGCCGCGCCCCACGTCAGGGCCGCGTGGCGGTCGCCGCGCACGTCGGCCTTGTTGACGAAGAGCGTGGGCGGCTTTACGGGCATGTTCGGGCGGAGCACGACGACGAAGGGCACATGCCCTTGGCGGGGCGTGGCGAGCGCGGTGGCCCAGGCCGTCTCGACCGGCCCTCCTCTGCGGCCGAGCACGGTGTTCACGTGCGCGGCGTCGGGGCCGCCGCCCGAGAAGCCCTCGCCCACGAGGGTCCGCTCCGCGAAGGTCAGAAGCGGATCACCGCCCGAGCGACCTCGCCCGCGTTCATGGCGGCGAAGGCCTCGTTGACCTCCTCGAGGGCGTACGTCCGGGAGACGAGCTTGTCGAGGTCGAGCCGGCCTTCCATGTAGAGGTCGATCACGAGCGGCATGTCCACCTGCGGACGGCAAGAGCCGTAGAAGCTGCCGGTGACGACCTTCTCCTCCCGTGCGAGGGAGGGCGCGGGCAGATCGGCGGTGGCGCCCTCGGGCGGCAAGCCGACGGCGACGACGGTGCCTCCGCGGCGCACAGCCTCGTACGCCTGCGCGACGACCCCTGCGGCGCCCGCCGTGTCGAAGGCGTAGTCAGCGCCCCGGCCGTCGGTGAGCTCCCGGAGGAGTGCCGCGACGTCCTCGGCCGAGGGGTCGGCGGCGTGGGTCGCGCCGAGTGCGAGCGCCGTCTCCCGCTTGAAGGCGACCGGGTCGGCGGCCACGATCGTCCGCGCCCCGGCCAGCTGGCAGCCGAGGATCGCGGAGAGGCCGACGCCGCCGGCCCCGAAGACGACCGCCGCGCTCCCCGGGGCCACCTGCGCGCGCAGGACCGCGGCGCCGAGCCCAGTCATCACGGCGCAGCCGACGAGCGCGGCGACCTCGAGCGAGGCGTCCTTGCGGATCGACACGCAGCAGCCGGCAGGGACGACGCAGCGCTCCGCGAACGCGGACAGGTAGGAGTAGTGATAGAGCGGCTCGCCGTTCTGGGAGAGGGCGAGCCCTCCGCCGGGCAGCGTGCCGGCGAACATGTCCGCCATCGCCACCTCGCAGAGCACGCCGCGGCCCTGGACGCAGTAGAAGCAGCGCCCGCAGGACGGCAGCCAGGAGAGGATGACGTGGTCGCCCTCCGCGACCTCGGTCACGCCCGGGCCGACTGCCTCGACCACGCCCGCGCCCTCGTGACCGAGCACCGCGGGAAGCGGGTTCGAGATCGCGCCGGTGACGACGCTCCAGTCGCTGTGGCAGACGCCGCTCGCCGCGAGGCGCACCGTCACCTCGCCGGCGCCCGGCTCGGCCAGCTCGACGTCCTCCACCGTGAGGGGCCCACCGGTCTCGCGCAGGACGGCGGCGCGCATGCGGGCGATTCTACGGCCGGCCGTCAGCGTCGTCCCGGAAGGCCCCGTCCGGTGCCAGGCACCTGACGTGGCCGAACCGTCCCAGTACGCTCGCCGCATGCGGATGCAGGCGGCCGTGCTCTGGGAGCCGGGCCTTCCGGTCGAGGTGCGCGAGGTCGAGCTCGAGTCGCCGCGGGCCGGGGAGGTGCTCGTGAAGATCGCCGCCTGCGGTGTCTGCGCCAGCGACCTGCACGTCGTGGACGGCGACCTGCCGGAGCCGCTGCCGCTCGTCCTCGGGCACGAGGCTTCCGGGGTCGTCGTCGAGACCGGCCAGGGGGTCGAGCGCCTCGAGCCGGGCGACCACGTCGTCCTCGCGCTCGTGCCCTCCTGCGGGAAGTGCGCCGCCTGTCGCGAGGGGCGACGGAACTTCTGCGATCTGGCGGAGGTCATGAGCTCTTCCGGGACGCTCGCGGACGGCACGTCGCGCCTCTACGCGGACGGGAGGCGGCTGCACCACTTCAACTCGGTCTCCTCCTTCGCCGAGTACGCGGTCGTGCCCCACTCGGTCGCCGTGCCGATCCGCAAGGACGTGTCCCTGGAGACTGCTGCGCTGGTCGGCTGCGCCGTCCTCACCGGCTACGGCGCCGTCGTCCGCACGGCCGCGGTGGAGAAGGGGGCGAGCGTCGCCGTGTGGGGCTGCGGGGGCGTCGGCCTGAATGTCGTCCAGTCGGCGAGGCTCGCGGGTGCCCGGCCCATCGTCGCGGTGGACACGCGGCCCGAGAAGCTCGCGCTCGCGGAGCGGCTCGGCGCCACCGCCACCGTCCTGGCGAGCTCCGAGGAAGATCCGGCCGCCGTCGTCCGCGAGCTGACGGGCGGCGGCGTCGACTACGCCTTCGAGGCGATCGGCCGCGAGGAGACGATCCGCGCCGCGTGGGACTCCCTGCGCCCGGGCGGCACCGCGGTCGTCCTCGGGCTCCCGCCCAAGGGCTCGACCGTCACGGTCGACACGTGGGGCTTCATCAACGAGAAGTCCCTCAAGGGCTCGTACCTCGGCTCGGCCCGGATCGACGAGGACGTCCCGCGGCTCGTCGACCTCTACCACGCCGGCGAGCTGAACCTCGACGACCTCGTCAGCGACCGCCTCGCGCTCGCCGACCTGCCCGAGGCCTTCGAGCGGCTGCGACGCGGGGAGGCCCTGCGTCAGCTCGTCGTCTTCGCCTAAGAGTTCCTAACGTAATGGGACCCAGAGCTTCATTTGCGTTAGGAGCTCTGGGGCGGCTGCGCCTGGAGGTGGCGGAGCTCCTCCAGGGGGATGTGGCAGCGCAGGAAGCGGCCCGGCGCGACCTCCGCGAGCGCCGGCTCCTGCTGCTCGCAGATCTCGCCGAGCTTGCGCGGGCAGCGCGTGTGGAAGACGCAGCCGGAGGGCGGGTCGGCGGCGCTCGGGATCTCGCCTTCGAGGCGGATCCGGACGCGCTCCTCGCCCTCCAGCGTGGGCACGGCGGAGAGGAGCGCCTCGGTGTACGGATGGTGCGGCGCGGTGAAGACCGCCTCTGCGGGGCCGAGTTCCATTAGCCGTCCCAGGTAGAGCACCGCGATCCGGTCGGACAGGTAGCGGACGACGCCGAGGTCGTGCGAGATGAAGAGGTAGGTGACTCCCTCCTCGGCTTGCAGGTCGGCGAGCAGGTTGAGGATCGCGGCCTGCACCGACACGTCGAGCGCCGACGTGGGCTCGTCGCAGACGACGACGCGCGGGTCGCCGGCGAAGGCGCGGCCGATCGCCACCCGCTGCTTGAGCCCGCCGGAGAGCTGTACGGGCCGCGCGCTCAGGAGGCGCTCGTCGAAGCGCACCGAGGAGGCGATCTCCCGCAGCCGAGCCTCGCGCTTCTCTCCCCGGACGCCGAGGAGCTTCGTCAGCGCCCGGCCGACGATCCGCCGGACGGACGAGCGGCGGTTGAGGGCCGAGTCGGGGTTCTGGAAGACAGTCTGGAGCGCGCGCACCTGCTCGGCGTCGCGCTTGACGATCCGGGGCGCGAGCGGCTCCCCGTCGAGCTCGACGGTCGAGTCGGGATCGGGCGCGGTCAGGCCGAGGAGGACGCGGGCGAGCGTCGTCTTGCCGCAGCCGGACTCGCCCACGAGCCCGAGCGTCTCGCCGGCGCCGATCGCGAGGTCGACGTCCACGAGCGCGCGAACGCGGCTCCCCTCGTGCGCAAAGGTCTTGCTCGCCTTCGCGAGCCTGACGACCGGCTCGCCGTCGGCGCGCACCACCGGCGCGACGGGTGTCGACCGCGTCGTGCGGGGCAGCTCGGCGGCCTCCTCGTGGAAGTGGCAGCGGCTCGCGTGGCCGGCCCCGAGTGGATACAGACGAGGTTCGTCCGTCCGGCAGATCTCCCGGACGAGCGCGCAGCGGTCGGCGTAGACGCAGCCGGGCAGGTGCGCGCCAAGCTGCGGCAGGTACCCGGGGATCGTGTCCAGGCGGTCGCGGTCCTTGCGGAGGCCTCCGCGCGGGATGCAGCGGAGGAGGCCGACGGTGTAGGGATGGCGCGGCTCGGAGAAGACCGTCTCCGCCGGGCCCTCCTCGACCAGGCGCCCCGCGTAGAGGACGCCGACCCGCTCGCACATCTTCCTGATCACGCCCAGGTTGTGGCTGATGAAGAGGACGCTGGTGCCGAACTCCTGCCGCAGCGCGGCCACCAGGTCGAGCACCTCCGCCTCGACCGTCGCGTCCAGCCCGGTCGTCGGCTCGTCCAGGATGAGGAGCGTGGGGTCGGACGCGAGCGCCATCGCGATCACGATCCGCTGCTGCCCGCCGCCGGAGAGCTGGTGCGGGTAGCGCCGCAGCGCCCGGGCGGGGTCGGAGACCTGCACCTTCCGGAGCATCTCGCGCGCCCGCTCGAGCGCCTCGGCCCGGCCGACGCCCCGGAGGCGGAAGACCTCGGCGATCTGGTCACCGACGCGGATGGACGGGTTCAGAGCCGCTCCTGGGTTCTGGTAGACCATCGACAGGGTCGTCGCGCGCAGGCGGCGCACGTCGGCTTCGCTCATCCGGAGCAGATCGGTGCCGTCGGCCCTGATCGAGCCCGAGACGACGCGGCCGTTCCGCGGCAGGTAGCGCATGATCGTGAACGCCGCTGTCGTCTTGCCGCAGCCCGACTCGCCCACGAGGCCGTAGGACTCGCCCTTGGCGATCGTGAGCGAGAGCCCGCGAAGGACGGGCCGGTCGACCCCGCGGACGCGGTAGACGACCTCGAGATCTTGGAGCTCGACGGCGGGCTCGGTCATCGTTCGAAGGTCTGCGCGATCGCGTCGGCCATCAGGTTGATGCCGACGATGAGCGTCGCGATCGCGAGGGAGGGGAAGAGGACGGCCCACCAGACGCCGGCGCTGATGAACTGGTAGTGCTCCGAGATGTCACGGCCCCAGTCGGGAATCGAGGGGTCGGCGCCGAAGCCGAGGAAGGCGAGCGTCGCGATCGTGAAGATCGCGTACCCGAGGCGGACGGTGAACTCGACCACGATCGGGCCCATCACGTTGGGGAGGATCTCGGCGAAGAGGATGTAGGGCGAGCGTTCGTTGCGCAGGCGCGCCGCCTGGACGTAGTCGAGCTCGCGCTCGCTGAGGACGGCGGCCCTCACGGTCTTGGCGATGATCATCCCGAACACCGTCCCGATCACGAGGACGAGGGTCGCGCGGGAGGGTCCGAGGGCCACGATCGCGAGGAGCGCGAGGATGATCACCGGGACGGAGAGCATCGCGTCGACGATCCGCATGACCACGTCGTCCACGAGGCCGCGGTAGTAGCCGGTCACGAGGCCGATGCCCGTGCCGACGACGGTGCCGAGGATGGTCGCGAGCGGGGCCGTGATGAGGATCTCGCGCGCGCCGACGATCACGCGCGAGAGGACGTCGCGGCCGAGGCGGTCGGTGCCGAACAGGTGGTCCGCGGACGGTGCTCCGAGCTTGTTGAGGACGTCGTCCGCGGCCGGGTCGTGGGGTGCGATCAGCGTCCCGAAGATCGCGCAGACGACCCAGAGGCCGACGAGGACGCTCCCGAGGACGAAGGTTGGCGACCGGCGCAGGAGGCGGAGGCGCTCCCGGCGGGCGATCGTCGCCTCGTCCCTAGTCGGGATCGCGATCGGGGCGGCTGGATCCTCGATGACGCTCATTCGGCGCTCGAGTAGCGGATGCGGGGGTTGAGGAGCGAGTACGCGAGGTCGGCGAGGAGCATCGCGATCAGGAAGACGATGCCGACGATGAGCACGGCCGCCTCGAGGACGGGCAGATCCTTCTGCGTCGCCGCAGTGAAGATCAGGCGCCCCAGGCCCGGGTAGTTGAAGAGGGTCTCGATGACGACGAGCCCGCCGATCAGGTAGCCCGTCTGCGTCGCGACCACCGCGATCGTGGGCAGGAGCGAGTTGCGCAGCACGTGCCGCCGGATCACCGTCCGCCGCGGCAGGCCCTTGAGCACCGCCGTCCGCGTGTAGTCGGCGTCGAGCGTCTCGATCGCCCCCGCCCGCGTGATGCGTGCGATGTAGCCGAACAGGAGGACGACGAGCGTGAGGGCCGGGAGCAGCAGGTACTCGAGCTGCGTGAGGAAGCTGCTGCCGGCGGGCGCTCTCGCGCTCACTGGGAGGACGTCGAGCCAGAGGCCGAAGACGAGGATGAGGATGATCCCCGAGACGAACTCCGGGACGACGGACAGCGTCAGGCCGCCGATGGTGATCACACGGTCGGCGAGCGTGTCCCGCCGAAGCGCCGCGACGACGCCGCCGAAGATCGCGAGCGGGACGACGAGGACGAAGGCGAAGATCGCGAGCTTGGCCGAGTTCCCGAGGGCGTTTCCGACCAGCTCGGCAACCGGGACGTTGAGGGCGTACGACTGCCCCATGTCGCCCCGGAAGAAGCTCGTGATCCAGTCCCAGTACTGCGTGAGCAGCGGCCGGTCGGTGCCGAGCCGCTCGTTGAGCGCGTCCACGGCCGCCTGGTCGGCGAAGGGGCCGAGGATCCTCCGGGCGACGTTCCCCGGCAGGACCGAGGCACCCACGAAGACGATCACGCTCAGGAGGAAGAGCGTGATCGCCGCAAGCCCGAGCCGCTTGAGCAGGAATCGTGCCATGGCCGCTCGCTACAGAGTAAGACTTGGGCGGCCGGAGACCGTCGTCACCGGCCGCCCGTCACGCTTTCGCCGCTCAGGACGAGGTGAAACCCGCCCTCGAGAGATCGAACTGGCCCGTGGCCGCGGAGACCGCGCCCTGGAGGTTCGGCTTCGCGGCGCTGAGGAAGTTGTAGAAGTAGGGGAAGATGATCGGCGTCTCGTCGAGCAGGAGCTGCTGGATCTGCCCGGCGACCGCGCGCTGGGAATCGACGTCGAGCGCGGCCACGTACTGGCGCACGAGCTCGTCGTAGTCGTCGTTTCTGAAGTGCGCCGAGTTCCAGACGCCGATGTCCGGGTCGCCCGAGAGCGCCGCCGTGAGATAGACGTTCGGGACCGGCCGATGGCCGTAGTCGGTGATGCCCATCACGGAGTCGAGCCAGGTCGAGTTCCCGAATACGCCGTCGCCATAGTACGTGGCGGCGTCCGTGATCCGCAGGTTGATCGTGACGCCGATCTCCGCCGCGTAGTTCTTCACGAGCTGGGCGAGGTCGGGGATCTCGAAGCCGTCCCAGGTGTCGAGCTGGACGGTGATGCTCTCTTGCCCGGCGTCGGCGAGGAGCTGCCGCGCCTGCTCGAGGTTCTGCTCGCGCTGGGCCACGTTGGTGTCCGTCGACGGGTAGAGCGGCGCGAAGGGGCTGTCGTTGCCGACCTCGGCCCTGCCCTCCCAGAGGCCGTCGACGAGTGCGGTCCGGTCGATCGAGAGCGCGATCGCCTGCCGCACCCGGGCGTCCGTGAACGGCTCTCGGTCGGTCCGCATGTGGAGCTGGCGGTGCGTGGCGGTCGAGATGGCGATCACCTGGACGTTTGGGTCGTCCAGAAGCGCCCGGCCGCCGGAGACGGAGAAGTGCTCGACGAAGTCGACCTCGTCGCCCTGGAGCGCGAGCACCATCGGCGCTTCCTCGGCGTAGAACCGCACCTCGACCCCGTCAGCGTGCGCCGGCTCGCCCCAGTAGTCCTCGTTGCGGACGAAGCTGGCGCCCTGCTGGGGCGTGAAGCTCTCGAGCCTGAAGGGACCCGTGCCCTCGAACGTCCGGCCCCAGTCGGCCGGGTCGAGGTCGGCCGGGATGATGATCGCGTTGTAATTGGCCGAGCTGACGAGCGTCGGGAAGTTCCCGTTGGGCGCGTCGAGGTTGAAGACGACGGTCGCGTCGTCCGGAGCCTCGATGTTCCCGGGCGAGAGGACCCCGCCGAGCGCGGACTGCGCGTTCACCGAGCCGCCGTCGGGGTTGATGAGCTTGTCGAAGGTCGCGACGACGTCCTGCGCCGTCAGCGTGGCGCCGTTGTGGAACGCGATGCCCTGCCGGATGGCGAACGTCCAGACCGAGCCGTCCTCGTTCGGCTCCCAGCTCTCCGCGATCCGCGGCTGGAGCTCGAGGTTCTCGTCCGAGAAGGACAAGTACTCGCCCGTCGAGCCGAGCATGCCGGCGCCGCCCTCGTCCTGGACGAGGAGGGGGTTCGGCTCGGTCGTGGGCTGGATGAGCGCTACGCGGATCGTCCCGCCCGGCTGGAGGTTGCCGGCTGCGGTGTCCGTCCCGCCGGTCGGGGTGGCCTCGCCGTTACCGTCGTCGTCGCCGCCGCACGCGGCTGCGACGAACGAGAGGAGCGGCAGCGACATGCCGACCACGGTTCCCCGGCGCATGAGCTCGCGGCGGGTGATCTTCCCCCACGCGTACTCGTCGATCAGGTGGTTCTCGAGGTCGCTGCGCTCGCGGCGAACCTCGTCCAGCCGGCGCTGCGTCTCATCCATCTTCGCCTCTCCTTCCGGAAGCCGTGGGGCGCGTAGGCGCTCGCTTATAGCTCATCGGTCGGGAACGGTCAATCTTGTCCGTGCCCGCATGCCCTCATCCGGTCAGACGGCCGCGCGGGCGGCAAGTTGGCCGAGGCGGTCCGTGAGAAGTGCGACGAAGGCGGGCACGTCGAGGTCGACGGCGACCTCGGCGTTGGGCTCCGGAAGCACCGTGCGGCGCCTCGTGTCGACGACGGTGCGTCCCCTGCAGAGGCCGGAGCTCGTGTCGACCTCGACGTGACGGTGCAGCGTGCGGACGAGCCCGGGCGCGACCACGTGGGCCACGGCGACGGCGTCGTGCACCGGGCAGCCGCCGTGCTCGTAAGCCCTGCTGTAGAAGGCCCCGTAGAAGTCGAGCATGGCCGCGACGGCGGCGCCGACCGGGCCCTGCGGGCGCAGGCGGTCGGCGTGTTCGGGGGTGAGCACGGCTCTGTTCGTGACGTCGAGGCCGACCATGGTCACGTCGAGCCCGCTCGCGAAGACGCGCGCGGCCGCCTCGGGGTCGACCCAGACGTTGAACTCGGCCGACGCCGTCATGTTCCCCTCGGCGATCGCGCCCCCCATGAGCACGATCCGGCCCAGGCGCTGCGCCGCGTCCGGACGCGCGTCCAGGAGGAGCGCGACGTTCGTGAGCGGGCCGAGCGCCACGAGGGTGAGGGGACGGTCGGCGGCGAGGATCCGCTCCGCCAGGAACTCGACGGCCAGCAGGTCGAGCGGCCGTCCGCGCGCCGGCGGCAGCTCGGGGCCGTCGAGCCCCGACTCGCCGTGCGCATCGGCCGCGGTGACGAGCGCGCGGGCGAGCGGCCGGGCGGCGCCCGCCGCCACGGGCACGTCCCCGCGGCCGGCGAGCTCGAGCACGCGGATCGCGTTCGCGGTCACCTTGTCGAGTGTCTGGTTTCCGGCCACGGTGGTGACGCCCCGCAGCTCGAGCTCGGGGCTCGCGAGAGCGAGCAGGAGCGCGATCGCGTCGTCCTGGCCCGGGTCGCAGTCCACGAGCAGCGGGATCACCGCACGGCCTCCGGGACGGCCACGTCGACCGCGACGCGCTCGGCCGCGCTCGTGAGGAGGGCGTCCAGCGTGCAAACGCCCACGACCGACTCGGCGAGCGTCGGAACCGGCGCGGCGTCGCCGCGGGCGGCCGCGGCGAACCGCTCGAGCTGGAGCCGGAAGGGATCGACCTGCGCGATCGGATGGGAGGTCGTCTCGAACCGGCCCCAGCCGACGCTCCGGCTGACCTCCACCGCCGTCGCCCCCTCGATCCTCCAGGCGACCGGGAGCCGGACGTGGCCGCGCGCACCCCCGATCCAGAGCTCGTGGTCGAAGTCGCTCCTCCTCGAGCTCTCGAGCATGCCGACGCGCCCGTTCTCGTACTCGATCAGCCCGTGGAGGCGGTCGACCGTCCCATAGCGCTCGCTCGTCCCTCCGACGGCCAGCACGCGCTGCGGCGGGGCCCCCGCGAAGCGGTTGCAGGCGTCGACGCAGTAACAGGCCAGGTCGTACGCGACTCCCCCGGCGCACTCCCGGCGCTGCCGCCAGTCCCGCTCCGGGTCGTCCGGTGCGGCCTCCTCGTCGTCGAACATGTCGAACGTGGCACGGATCGTGTCGACCGCGCCGATCTCGCCGGCGGCGAGGAGCTCGTCGATCCGTTCGACGGCCGGATGGTGCCGGTACATGTAGCCCTCGACGACGATCCCGCCCGCCTGGCGCGCCGCCGTCCAGATCTCCTCGGCCTCCGCGGCGTCGAGCGCGAGCGCCTTCTCGCAGAGGACGGCGCGGACGCCGGCGTCGAGGCACCCGAGCACCTGCTCCCGGTGCAGGTTCGGCCAGGTCGCGAGGAGGACGCCGTCCAGCTCGTGCTCGCGGATCATGGCGCGGTAGTCGGTGAAGGCCCGCTCGCAGGCGTGCCGTTCGGCCCATGCGTCGGCGCGGCCGGGCCGGAGGTCGCAGCACGCGACGAGCGCCACCTCCGCGGACGTCGCCGCCGCGCGCGCGTGGCGCTCCGCGATCCCACCGCAGCCGACGATCCCCAGCCGGAAGGCCTCCGGCGTCACGTGGCCGTCAGCGCGCCCGTGCGGATGAGGTTGCGCACCGGTTCGAGGTCCGGCACGAGCGTGTCGCCCTCGCCGAGGAACGGGACGACCTCGCGCACTCGCTCGTAAGCCCTGCGGGTGCCGGCGCCGAGGCGATCCGGCCTGCGCAGGTCGACGGCCTGGCAGCCGATCACGAGCTCGACGGCGACGAGGGACGCGCCCAGCTCGACCATCTCGGCCAGGCGGCGGGCCGCGAGGGGAGCCATCGTCATCCGGTCCTCGATTCCCTCGGCGTGCGTCGAGCTGACGAGCTCGAACGAGACCGGTTGGGCGAGGAGGCGCGCTTCGGCGGTCAGGCCCTGGGCGGTGACTCCGTACTCACCGAGCGAGTTCTCGGCCAGGCCCTGACGGGGCGCGAGACCGTCCGGGAGCCCTGTGAGCGGGCCCTGCAGCAGCTTCAAGAGGCGCTCCGCCGCCGACGTCAGCACGGGGGCGAGCGCGATGCGGAGGAAGTCGAGCGCAGCGGCAAGCGGCAGGATCTCGAAGTTGGCGACCGAGACGATGCGGTCCTCCTCCGGGACGAGGAGCGGGTTCTCCTGCGAGGCGTTGAGCTCGATCTCGAGCTGGCCGCGCCCGAAGGCGAGCGCGTCGCGGAGCGCACCGTGCTGCTGCGGGAGGCAGCGGAACGAGAGCGGATCCTGGAGGTTCCTCGCGGCGCCGGGCTCCCAGAGCGAGCTTCCCTCCAGGAGGCCGTGCAGGCGCTCCAGGGACTCGACGAGGCCCGGGTAGGGCCGCACCTCGCCGATGGCCGGATGGAGCAGCGTGAGGTTGGCGCCGAAGGCCTCGAGGTCGAGTGCGCCGGCGACGTCCAGTGCTTCGAGGAGCCGCTCCAGGTCGGCGACTGCGAGCGCGGCCGTGCCGGTCGAGAACGCGTTCGAGTTCAGCAGCGCGAGCGCCTCCTTGGCCTGGAGCTCGACGTCCGAGAAGAGGCCGTGGGCGAGGTCGGCCATCGCGGGGAGATCGGCCTGACCGACCGAGCCGAGCAGCCGCACGCGAGGATGCTCTCCGGCGTTCAACGCGGCGACCAGGCGGTCCGCGATCTCGGGGCGCGCGCCCGGCGTCCCGCTCGCGAGCGCGTTCACGAGCCGAAGCATGGTGGCCCGCACGACCTCCGGGGGAGCGTCCGGGCCCGCCCCGACGAGGTGGTTGGAGACAAGGGCGCGGTTGAAGGCCTCCGCCTCCTCCGGCGGGACGCCGACCTTCTTCCGCGCACCCACGCCGGTCGTCATCCCGTAGACGACGTCGCCCCGCTCCAGGGAGCGCTCGACGACCGCGCGCGTCTCCCGCATGCGCTCCACCGCAGCCGGCGCGAGCTCCACGCGCTGAGCCCCACGGGCGACGGCGACGACCTGCCGAACCGTGAGGCTCCGGCCGTCGAGGAAGACGCTCATCTCAGCCCCAGACCTCGGCCGCGGTCTCGACGATCGTCCGGAGCTTCGCGCGCTCGTCCTCGATCGTGAGCGCGTTTCCCAGGACGGAGGTGGCGAACCCGCACTGGGGCGAGAGCGCGAGCCGCTCGAGCGGGGCGAAGCCGGCCGCCTCGCGAAGGCGGCCGGCGAGCTCGGCGACCGTCTCGCGCCGCGCCGTCTTCGTGGTGACGAGCCCGAGCACGGCGACCTTGTCCTCCGGGACGTCGACGAGCGGCTCGAAGCCCCCCGAGCGGGCGTCGTCGTACTCGAGCAGGAGCCGCTCGGCCCGGATGCGCGGGAAGATCTTGCTCGCCAGCCAGTCGTAGCCCCCCTCGACGAGCCAGCGGCTCGCCTGGTTCCCCCGGCAGAGGTGGAAGCCGAACGTAACGCCCGGGTGGTCGCCGATGACGAGGTTGTCGAGCTCGAGGCCCAGGTCGAGCCAGCGCTCGGCCGGCCAGCCCCGGCTCGCGTAGAAGTCCTGGTAGCGAGGATCGAGGAGGAGCGGATAGTGCGGAGCGTCGAGCTGGAGGTACGTCGCGCCGAGGCCGACGAGCTCCTCGACCTCCTCGCGGAGGACGGCGGCGACGTCGGCAAGGAAGTCCTCGAGGGCCGGGTAGGCCGCCCGCGAGCGGTCGGGATCGTAGAAGTTCGCGAACAGGCTCGGGCTGGGGAGCGTCACCTTGAGGATGCGGTCGGTCCGCTCTCTCGCGTAGACGAGCTCGGCGCCCGAGAGCGAGCGCTTGCGCCGGAGCTTGCCGACCACGGCGATCGGCGGCCGCTGGATCTCGAGGTCGCCGAGCTCGTCCGAGTGCCACTCGCCCCAGAGGAACGCGTCGAGGTCCCACTCGCCGAAGCCCTCGACCGCGGCGGGGAGCTGGCTCTGGAAGCTGAGGCGGCGCATCTCCCCGTCCGTGACGACCTCGAGCCCCGCCTCCTCCTGCAGCCGAAGCGCCTCGTCGACCGCCCGGTCCTCGGCGCCCGCGAGCTCGGCGTCCGTGAGCTCGCCCGCCGCGTGGCGCGCCTGTGCCTCGAGCAGCTCGGGCGGCCTCAGGAGGCTCCCGACGACGTCCGTCCGGGCCGTGTACACGCGCGTAGCGTACGCAGATCGGTAGCATTCACGGCGCTCGCCTGGGCGCGGGTCCCGCTATGAGAGACATCCTCGTGCTGTGTCCGCAGGAGCGGGATCTGAAGGCGATCGAGGCCGCCGGGCTCGAAAAGCGGTACCGGGTCCGCTACCAGGGCTCCGATCTCGACCAGCTCGATTCCTTCGACCCCGCGGCCTTTCTGGACGACTCCGCGACCGTCCCCGCGGACGGGGTCGTGGGCACGAAGGACTCCTCCTCGCTCCTCGCCGCGCTCCTGGCCGAGCGCCGCGGGCTTCCCGGTCCGAGCGCACGGGCGCTCATCGCCTGTCAGCACAAGCCGACCTCGCGCGCCCTGCAGCAGCGCGTCGCACCCGAGGCGACGCCGCGCTTCGCCCTGCTCGACGCGCGTGCCCCGTACGACCCGCCGTTCGACGTGCCGTTCTTCGTGAAGCCGGTCGTCGGGCGCCTGTCCCAGAACGCCTTCCGCATCGACGACCCCCGCGACCTGCTCGGCCTGCACGAGCTCGACCG
>JBOHAM010000071.1:0-7626 GCA_050697735.1 Gaiellaceae bacterium
GCTCCGTGAGCTCGTTCGTGCACGTGCTGGACCAGTCGAAGAGGTACGAGAGAAGGAGGTAGGGCGATTCCCCGGCCAGCTCGCGGAGCGTCAGCGACTCGGTCGTCGAGCGCCAGACGCTGACGTCCGGGACGAGGTCGCCTTCGCCGATCACGTGCTCACCGGCACGCCGGCCTCGGTCGTCTCCGAGATCTCCCGCGTGACCTCGAGGATGTCCCGGTTCGCGTTGAAGATCCTCAGCTGGCGGTCGGCGCCGTTGCCGCGGGAGAGGATCTCGCGGATGCCTTCGAGCTCGCCGTCGGAACCGAGCTCCCGCGCATGCGGCTCGATGTCGCGCAGCGCGCGCCGGATCAGCTGCGCGATCGGGACGCGGTTCCGGCGGCCGGTGACGAGGTCCATCACCGGCGCCTCGAGGCCGTAGCGTGCGCCCAGCCACTTGTTCTCGGTCACGAGTATGCGGTGGTAGCTCGGCAGCTGCTTGCCCGCGTCGTAGAGCTCGGAATAGTGCTTCACCAGCCCCTGCACGTAGGCGGTGATCGCGACCGTCTCCTCGACACGCGTGATCGCGTCCATAACACGCACCTCGATCGTCCCGAAACGCGGGTGGGGCCGGACGTCCCACCAGATGTGGGTGTAGTCCGCGATGCACCCGGTCTTCTCGAGCTGCCCAACCACCTCGGCGTAGTCGTCGTAGTTGGTGAAGCGCGGCGGGGGGCCGGACCGCGGGAAGGCGGCGAACACCATCTGGCGGCTCGAGGAAAGCCCCGTGGGCTCGCCGCGCCAGAAGGGCGAGCTGGCCGAGAGGGCGAGCAGCTCGGGCAGGTGGACGAGGAGCGCGCTCATGACCTGGATCGCCTTGTCGGCGCCGTCGATCGCCACGTGGATGTGGCAGCCGAAGATCAGCTCCCGGCGCGCGACGTACTGGAGCTGGTCGACCAGGTTGCGGTAGCGGTCGCGCGCGGTGATGCGCTGGCGCTCGAAGAGGCTGAAGGGATGCGTGCCCGCCGAGCCGACGCGGAGGTCGTGGTCCCGCGCGGCCTGGGTCACGCGTGTCCGTAAGCGGCGGAGCTCGCGGTCGACGTCGCCCGCCGTCTTGCAGACCGGCGTCGAGATCTCCAGCACGGACTGCATCAGCTCCGGGCCGATCCGCTCCTCGAATTCGCCGTCCTGCGCCGCCGTGAGCACCGTGTCCACGTGCTGGACGAGGTCGAAGGTCTGCGGGTCGAGGAGCATGTACTCCTCCTCGACCCCGAGGGTGAAAGGCGGCGAGGCGCCAAAGCGGTGGTCGAGCACGCTTCCTCCCTCGGCGAAGCCTTTGCCGGTGATCGAGGCCGGATAGATCTGCTTCATCGGAGCCCAGACTCTACTCCCCGCCCGGAGGGAAGAAAGCGCGCCTCCCGGCGTCATGTGTCCATACGCACACATGGCGTCTGGTTCGAAGGAAGGGAGTGGGAAACATGCGGCAAAGACGAAGGATTCGCCTCTTGCGCAGGCTCGTGGTCGGGCTCGCCGCGCTCGTGGTCGCCGTCCCGGCGGCCAACGCGGCGCCCGACCGACGGGGTGCGGACGGAGCGGACGGAGCGATCGGCTCGGCGTTCGTTCAGGGAGTCACCGACTTCCCGGGCACCTCGGCGATCCATGATCGGCCCGTCGCTGGCTCGGCGTTCGTGCAGGGAGTCACTGACTTCCCGGGCACCTCGGCGATCCATGATCGGCCCGTCGCCGGCTACCCGCGGGCGCTGCCCACGGATTACGGCGTGCGCCCTGTCCAGGTGGTCGAACGGCCGGGCGGCTTCGACTGGGGCGACGCGCTCGCAGGCGCGGGCGTCGCCTTCGGCCTCGTCCTCCTGGCGGCTGCGGCGGCCAGGGCGACGCGGCACGCGAGCAGGCCTGCGGCGGCCTGAACAGCGGCGACGTGGGGACGGGCGGGCCCGCAAGGGCCCGCCCGTCGCTGCGAGGATGGGAACGTGCACCGCCTGGCACTTCTCGCCGTTCTCGTTGCGCTGCTGGTCGCCTGCGGGGGCGACGAGGAATCCGCCGCCCCGACGACGAGCCCTGGGACGACGTCCGCGCCGGCGACGACCGGCGAGGAGGAGGACGCCGGGCCGCGCGTGGTGATCGAGACGGAGGCCGGCGAGGTGGTGCTCGACGTCGAGGTGGCCGACAGCGCCGAGGAGCGGCAGGTCGGCCTCATGAACCGGGAGTCGCTCCCCCGCGACGCCGGGATGATCTTCCTCTTCGAGGAGAACTCGAGCGGCGGGTTCTGGATGAAGAACACGCTCATCCCGCTCTCGATCGCCTTCGCCGACGCGGGCGGGAGCATCCTGCGCATCCTCGACATGGAGCCCTGCGAGGCCGACCCGTGCGAGATCTACGACCCCGGCGTGTTCTACCGCAGCGCGCTGGAGGTGAACCAGGGCGCCTTCGAGCGGCTCGGCGTGGAGGAGGGCGACCGGCTCAGGCTGGAGCGGTGAGGACCGCCTCGACCTCGATCTCGAGGAGCCAGCGAGGATCCATCAGCGAGGCGACGACCGTGGTGTTGACGGGCCGAACGTCCGAGAACGCTTCTCCGTGCGCCTTCGCGAACTCGTCGAAGGACGCCCAGTCGGTCAGGTAGGCGCGCGTCCTGACGACGTCCCGGAGGGAGCCGCCGGCTTCCTCCAGGGCGCGCTCGACGATCTCCAGGCAGCGCTTCGTCTGCCCGTAGGCGTCCGCGGGCGGGTCGGCCCCGTCGGCCATGATCGGCGCCGTGCCGGCGACGAAGACGCGGTCGCCCACGCGCACGGCGCGCGAGTAGCCGGCGATTGCCTCGTAGGGGGAGCCGGAGGAGACGATCTGGCGCTCCATGCCGCCGACTAGTATCGCGCACCGACCGTGAGGGCGTTGGAGCGCATAGACGCATGGCCGGCGCCGACGGCGGCGGTCGCCGTAGTGACCGTGGAGGGAGTGATTGCAAGCCGTGGGCCGGACGATCTCGTCCTCCGCTGGGCCTCGGTGACGAAGCTCTGCACGGCGCTGGCGGCCCTCGTCGCGGCGGAGGAGGGGGTGCTCGACCTCGACGAGCCGGCCGGCCCACCCGTAGCGACCGTCCGCCATTTGCTGGCCCACGCCTCCGGGCTCCCGTTCGAGGGCGACGCGCCGATCGGCCGTCCCGGCGAGCGGCGCATCTACTCCAACGCCGGCTTCGACCTCCTCGGCGAGCTCCTGACGGAGCGGGCCGAGATGCCGTTCGCCGAGTACCTGCGCGACGCGGTCCTCGCGCCGCTCCGGCTCGAGTGCACGGAGCTCCGCGGGCGGCCGTCCGAGGGCCTCCACGGGCCGCTCGCCGACCTCGCGCGGCTCGGGCACGAGCTACTCGCGCCCACGCTCGTCGCTCCGGAGACGCTGGCCGAGGCGACGGCGGTCGCGTTTCCAGGCCTCGTGGGCGTGCTGCCTGGCATCGGCCGCCAGGAGCCGAACGACTGGGGCCTCGGCTTCGAGCTCAAGGACGCGAAGACGCCGCACTGGACCGGTGCGCGGAACTCACCGCGCACATTCGGCCACTTCGGCGGCGCCGGCACCTTCCTCTGGGTCGACCCGGACGCGCGCTGCGCGTGCGCGTGCCTCACCGACCTCGAGTTCGGCGACTGGGCGCTAACCGCCTGGCCGCCGCTCGCGGACGCGGTCCTGGAGGAGCTACGCTAGGCGCATGCTCGAGTGGGTCCTCGTCGGGCTCGCCTACGCCTTCGGGCTCCTCTTCTTCCAGCTCCTCGGCGGCATCGGCGCCGCCGGCCGGGCGATCGAGCGCTGGGGCCGCGAGAGCTCGGTGCGGCGCCTGGAGCGAAGTGGCCTCTCCCCGGAGAGCTTCGCCCGCTCCCGCCTCGACCGCCGCCGCGGTTAGCTCGAGCTGGCGGCGATCTCCTCGTAGGCGGACTGGTCGCAGGTGGCCACCGCGGCCGGGGTGAGCGCCCGCGCGCTGCCGGCTACCCGGTCGCCGGGACGGAGGACGCCGCTGCCGCCGCTCAGCATGCCGCTCAGCACGACGGCGTAGAGGCCGGCGGCGTCGAGCTCCTCGCCGGGCGCGAGCTCGTGGCGCTCCATCGTGCGCGCGAGCTTTGTGAGCGTCTCGCCCGGCAAGACGCCGAGCTCGGCGACGCGGGAGAGCTCGTGGACTGTCGCGGCCTCGTGCCTCACTCGTCGGTCGTGCGGGCGTCGTCGGGATCGTCGTGGCCCGGCCCGCGCTGGGAATCTTCCTCCTCGCGCCGCTCCGGCGGGGCGTCCTGCTCCTGCTCGGTGGGCTCGGGCGGCTCCGGGGTCGACATATAGGCTCGATCCTATGGGAACCGCGGATCGGCTCGCCGAGTGGCGGACGTGCCCGCGGTGCCAGGCCCCGCTCGAGCACGGCGACGGCGTGGTTTCCTGTTCGTCGTGCGGGTTCGAGCAGTACGCGAATCCGGCCCCCACCGCCAGCGCGCTCGTCCTCGACGACGACGGTCGCGCGCTCCTCGCCCGCCGCGCGGCCGACCCGGGGAAGGGTCTCTGGGACCTGCTCGGCGGGTTCGTCGACGAGGGCGAGGACGCGCTCGACACCCTCCGGCGAGAGCTGCGCGAGGAGACGGGGCTCGAGATCGCCGAGGTGGGCGAGTTCCTGGGCGCGATCCCGGACGTCTACGGGGACGGTGGGATCGCGACGCTGAACCTGTACTGGTCGGTGCGCCTGGCGGAGGGCCGTCCGGAGCCGGCCGACGACGTGGCCGAGCTCGTGTGGGCTCCTACCGGCGACCTCCCGCCGCGGTCCGAGTTCGCCTTCGCCAACACGATCGAGATCCTGGAGCGGGCGGGCGCGTCGTTCCGGGAGCGCCCCTAGCGGGTGCTCGGACCGCTGCTCGCCCTCGGGGCGAGCCTGAGCTGGGGGCTCGGCGACTTCCTGGGCGGCCTGCGTGCCCGGCGGCTGCCTCTCCTCACGGTCCTGGTCGTCTCGCAGGCGGCGGGGCTGATCTCCATCGCGCTCGTCGTGGCGGTGCGCGGGGAGGGGGCGCCGGACGGGAGGCACCTCGCCTACGCGGCGCTCGCCGGGATGGCCGGCGCTGCAGGGCTCGCCGCGCTCTATCGAGGGCTTGCGGTCGGCGCCATGAGCGTCGTCGCGCCTCTCGCAGCTACCGCCGCAGTCGTCCCGGTGGTCGCGGGCCTCGTGCAGGGCGAACGCCCCTCTGCCGCCCAGGGCGCCGGGATCGCGCTCGCACTCGCCGGCGTCCTGCTCGCGGCGCGGGAGCCGTCCGCGGGCGGTGGGCGGCCGGGCCTGGCCACGGGCGTCGGCCTCGCGCTCGTGGCCGCGCTCTGCTTCGGGTTCCTGCTCGTCGCGCTCGACGCCGCGAGCGAGGGCGACGCCCTCTGGGCGACCCTCGCCATGCGCGCCACCTCCGTCTCTCTCCTCGCCCTGGCCGCGCTCGCCGTCCGGCCGAGCCTGGCCCTCGGCGAGCGCGACCTCGCCGCCCTCGTCCTCATCGGCCTCCTCGACACGGCCGGCAACGCGCTCTTCGCGCTCGCCTCCACCGAGAGCCTGCTCAGCGTGGTCTCCGTCCTCGCCCAGCTCTACCCGGTCGTGACCGTCCTTCTGGCCCGGCTCGTCCTGTCCGAGCGGATCGCGCGGACGCAGGGAGCGGGAGTGGTCGCCGCCCTGGCCGGTGTGGCCCTGATCACCGCTGGGTGAGAACTAGCCGGACGGAGGGGCCGGATAGGCCGAACGGCCTATACAGATCTTCCGCACGGCGGCCGATAATCGGCGCACCGTGAGCAACTTCGGCCTCCACTCCATCGACGAGCACCTCCGCGAGGACTGGGTGGACGCCTGGATTGCGGAGGGTCTCGACGCCGTCGAGGCGTACCTCCGCAACCACGCGGCGTTCGACTCGTTCCTCGAGGACCGCGAGTAGCGGGCGCGGCCGGAGGCTAGGCCTCCGCCAGGCCCAGCGACCGCTCGAGCATTCGCTTCGGCTGCGCACCAATGGCGGCGGCCGCGGGCTGGCCCCCCTTGAAGAGGACGATGGTGGGGATGGAGAGGATCCCGTACCGCTGCGCCAGCTCCGGCTCCTCGTCGATGTTCACCTTGACGACACGGAGCTCGTCCGCGCGCTCGTCGGCGATCCGGTCGAGCACGGGCGCCACGGCGTGGCACGGGCCGCACCACTCCGCCCAGAAGTCGACGAGGACGGGCTTGTCGCTCTGGAGAACGTCCTGCTCCCAGCTTTGCTCGGTGACCTTGTCCGCCATGGGTTCCTTTCTTACCGTCGGTTCTGACAGCACAAACGCTCGCCGGGCGCCGAGGCTTCCCGCTCTACAATCGGCCGCATGTCGCGCGCTTTCGCCACGCTACCGGCCGTGCCGGATCACCCGGCGCTCGAGCTCGAGGTGCTCGACTGGTGGGAGCGGGAGCGGATCTTCGAGCGGCTCCGGGAGCAGAATGCAGACGGCCCGCGCTGGTCGTTCATCGACGGGCCCGTAACCGCGAACAAGTGGCTCGGTGTCCACACCGCGTGGGGGCGCACGCTCAAGGACGTCTTCCACCGGTACAAGGCGCTGCGCGGCTTCCACATGCGTTGGCAGAACGGGTGGGACTGCCAGGGCCTCTGGATCGAGGTCGGCGTCGAGCGCGAGCTCGGCCTCAACTCGAAGCGCGAGATCGAGGAATACGGGTTGGCGGAGTTCGCACGCCGCTGCCGCGAGAAGGTGATCCGGTCGGCGGACGAGCTGACGCGCGGCTGCAAGCGGCTCGGCCAGTGGATGGACTGGGCCAACGACTACTACACCTTCAGCGACACCAACATCGAGTACATCTGGCGCTTCCTGAAGGTGATCCACGAGCGGGGTCACCTCTTGAAGGGGCAACGCTCGACCGAGTGGTGCCCGCGCTGCGGCACGTCGATCTCGCAGCACGAGCTGACGCAGGCGGGGGTGTACCAGGAGCGATCCGACCCATCGCTCTACGTCCGGCTCCCGCTTCTCGACCGGGAGCACGAGGCGCTGGTCGTGTGGACGACGACGCCGTGGACGCTGCCGGCGAACGTGGCGGCGGCGGTCGAGCCGGACGCCGAGTACGGCTTGCGTGAAAACGGCGAGTGGGTCGCCGTCGCGCGGTATCCGAGGGAGACGTTCGTGCGCCGCGTGCGCGGCGAGGAGCTCGTCGGCCTCAGGTACTCAGGGCCCTTCGACACGCTCCCGCCGGGCGGCGCCGTAGAGCACCGCGTCATTCCGTGGGACGACGTGTCGCTTGAGGAGGGGACAGGGATCGTGCACATCGCCCCCGGCGCGGGGCAGGAGGACTTCGATCTTGGGCGCGTGCACGTCCTGCCCGTGCTCTTCCCGGTCGACGAGGCGGGACACTTCTATGACGCGTACGGGTGGCTACACGGGCTGAGCACCGCCGACGCAGCGGAGCAGATCGTCGGCGACCTCTCCGAACGCGGGCTGCTCGTCGAGGCCGGCTTGTACGAGCACCGCTACCCGCACTGCTGGCGCTGCGACACGCCGCTGATCTGGCGCGTGACCGACGACTGGTTCCTCGCCGCTGAGCCGCTTCGGCAGCAGCTTCTCGACGCGAACGCGACCGTGCGCTGGACGCCCGAGTACATGGGCAAGCGCATGGACGAC
>JBOHAM010000072.1:0-3542 GCA_050697735.1 Gaiellaceae bacterium
CACGTCCACGTCCAGGTCGCGGGCGCGCTCGTAACCCGTGACGATGGCGGCGCCGACGCCGAGGTTGCGCTCGTGGCGGATTACCTCGACGCGCGGGTCGGCCGCGGCGGCGCGCTCGTCGGTGGCGTCGCGCGAGGCGTCGTCCACGACGACGATCCGGTCGACGAAGGCCGGGATCCCGGCGACGGTGGAGGCGACGAGGCGCTCCTCGTCGTAGGCCGGGACGACGACCGCAACGGTCTTCCCCTCGTACATGCCTCTCGTATCGGCGGCCTCAGGACGCCGCTTGAACCGCTAGCGCAGCTCCTTGTTCGACTCCATGTCGAACCACATGGCGAAGAGGAGAAGCTGGAGCCCGGAGACCACGAGGAGGGCGACGAGGACGATCGTCGCCACCGGAACCGGGTTCCCGAGCACGCGGAGGACGACCTCCACGAGCCCGAGCGCGAAGCCCGCACCGGAGAGGGCGATGCCGAGGAGGTAGAAGAGGACGAGCGGGTGGAAGTCGCGGATGACGTACTTCTCGCGCAGGCGCCAGAAGAAGCCCTTGAGCAGGAGCCAGGAGATCGTGGGCACCACCTTGCGCAGCCGGATGCCGCTCTGCTCGCCGACGCCGTAGATCGGCCGCGACGGGTAGTCGCGCACGCGGCGGTTCCACACGTTCAGGTGGACGAGGAGGTCGTTGGGGAAGCCGTAGCGCGCGTAGAGGCGGTCGAGGTCGAGGAGGCGCAGCGACTCGAGGTCGATGGCCGTGTAGCCCGACTGGGAGTCGGCCACGTGCCAGTAGCCGGAGGCGATCTTCGTCAGGAAGGAGAGCATGGCGTTGCCGAGATAGCGCGTCCGCGGGATGACTTCCCAGGCCTGGCCGGTGAAGAGGCGGTTGGCCTTCGCGTAGTCGCACTCGCCCGCGGCGACGGCGCGCACGAGCGTCTCGAGGTCGTCCGGGTCCATCTGGTTGTCGGCCGCCATGACGCAGGTGACGTCCACGGCCTCGTCGCGAGCGCGCTTGTAGCCCGTGACGATGGCGGCGCCGACTCCGGCATTGCGCTCGTGGCGGATCACCTCGACGCGCGGATCGGCCGCCGCCGCGCGCTTCGCGGTGGCGTCGCGCGAGGCGTCGTCCACGACGAAGATCCGGTCGACGAAGGCGGGGATGCCGACGACGGTCTGCGCGACGAGGCGCTCCTCCTCGTAGGCCGGGACGACGACGGCCACGGTCTTCCCCTGGTACATGCCCTCCGTATCGGCGCGTGCGCGCGGGCGCTTGAGGTCAGGCTGTGAGCTTGCGGGCGCGCAGGCAGAGCCGGTAGCGGAAGAAGCTCGCCCGGCGGCCGGCGTACCGCTCGACCGTCCGCAGGACGCGGAAGAAGCTCGGCCGCCACTCGTTCCGCTCGACTGCGAAGCCGGCCCGCTCGAGTGCACCGACGAGCTGCGGGGCGCTGCGCAGGCCGATGTGCGTCGGGTTCTGCGCGAGGACGATCTCGCGCTTCTTCAGCCGCTCGATCAGATGCTCGGGATTCGGCGTGTAAAGGCTGAGCGTCCCGCCGGGGACGAGGACGCGCAGCGCCTCGGCGAGCATGCGCGCGAAGGTCGCGCCGTCGAGGTGCTCGACGAGGTCCGCGGCGACCGCCTTGCCGAAGGACGCGTCCGGAAACGGCAGGGCCGACACGTCCGCCTGCTCGAAGCGGAGCTCCGGGAAGTGCGAGCGGGCGGTCTCGATCGCCAGCGGCTCGCTGTCGACGCCGACCACGTCGCAGCCGTGGGTCGAGAGGAAGTGCGTCACGGCGCCGGCGGCGCAACCCAGGTCGAGCACCCGCTCGCCCGCCTTCGGCTCGACCAGGTCGAAGACGGCCGCCAGCCTCAGCTCGGTCCACGGCGTCCGCTCGAGGTACTCGCCGGCCATCGTGTCCATGAACTCGCGGTCGTACTGCGCGGGCGGCCGCCGGAGCGCGAGGCGCCTCATGCGAGCGCCTCCTCGTAGATGGCGATCGTCTTGTCCGTGACCGCGTCCCAGCCACAGAGCTCCGTGATCCGCTCGCGGGCCGTGGCGCCGAGCCGGCGGCGGAGCTCGGCGTCGTCGAGCAACCGGACGAGCGCCGCGCGGAGCTCGGGCACGTCGCGCGGCGGCACGAGCAGCCCGGTCTCCTCGTGGACGACCATGTCGAGGAGGCCGCCAACGGCGCTCGCCACCACGGGCCGCCCGTGGGACATCGCCTCGGCGCAGACCATGCCGAACCCCTCACTGTGAGAGGGGCAGACGACGAGCGCGGCGCGGTCGTAGAGGCGCTGCAGCTCGTCGTGCGGGACGAGCCCGAGTCCAGACGGCACCAGACCTCTCAGCGGCCCGTCGCCCGCCACGACGAGGTTCATCCCCTCCGCCGCGGCGACGAGCTCCTCCACGCCCTTCTCGCGCGAGAGGCGGCCGGCGAAGAGGACCTCGGGCGGCTCGGCCTCCTCGCCGGCTTCCGCCGGGATCTCGACGCCGTTGGGGACGACGGCCACCCGCCGCGCGCCGGCGCGCCGTGCCGCGTCGGCGAGCGCCTGCGAGACGCAGACGACCATGCGCGCCCGGCGGAAGGCCAGCCCGACGAGACGAGGAGCGCGGCGGGCGAGGCTGAAGTCGTCCAGGCGCCCGGCCGAGATCGACCCGTGCAGGGTGACGACGAAGGGCCGGCCGGCGAGGGCAGCCACGACGCCGCCCGCGAGCCAGTGCGCGTGGACGAGGTCGGCCCCGCGGGCCGCACGGCGGAGCGTCCACACCATGGACGCGAGGAGCGGCGGCGCGATCCAGGGACGGCTGCGCAGGTGGCCGACGACTCCGCGCCCGCCCGCGGCGAGGCCGTAGTCGCGGTAGACGCCGGGCTTCACGACGTCGATCTCGAGGCCGCGTGCCTGCAAGCGCTCGACCGCGTCGGCGACGAAGCGCCCCGCGAAGTCGTCCGGGCTCCGCGGGTACGAGGTCGTGAAGACGGCGACCTTCACTGGGCAGGCGCGGTCGGACGGACGCTCCGCCACAGGAGGATGAACCCTCCCGGGAGCGAGGCGGCGATCGAGACGCCGTAGAAGAGGACACCCACGGCGAAGGCCGCGTCCGCTTCGACGCCGAAGCTGCTCAGGAAGACGACGAAGAAGGCTTCCCGGACGCCGAGCCCGTTGAGCGTGAACGGCACCATCTGGACGAAGAAGAGGAGCGGGCCGAGGATCACGTAGACCCAAGGAGACACGTCGATTCCCACGGCCTCGCCGCAGAGCCAGATGGAGGCGACCCGCAGGACCTGCGCGACGACGCTGACACCGAGCACCTCGAGGAGGACGCGCGGGGCGTAGCGGTACTCGTGCAGCGTGGCGTGCAGGCTCGTGAGCGGCTTTTCGAGCCGGATCCGGCGGCCGAGCGGGAAGAGCCGCCTCCGGAGCTCCTCGCCGAGGCGGCGGGAGAAGAGGAGGAGGCCGAGCACGATCATCGCCGCCACCAGGATCACCTCGACGAGGACGAGCAGGCGAACGCCCTCGTAGCGGCCCGCGGCGACCGCGAGCCCCACCGC
>JBOHAM010000073.1:0-10828 GCA_050697735.1 Gaiellaceae bacterium
AAGACGGGCTGAAGCGGACGTTCAGGACGTCGCCGTCCTCCACGAGGTAACCCTTGCCCTCGAGCCGCTGGAGCCCCCGCCGGGCGGCCTCGGTGTGGGAGCCGCACTCCACGAGATCGTCCCAGCGGATCACCTCGCAGCGGATGAACCCGCGGGCGAGGTCCGTGTGGACGGCGGCGGCCGCGTCGAGAGCCGTCCGCCCGCGCTCGAGCGTCCACGCGCGCGTCTCCTTGTCGCCCGCCGTGAAGAAGGTGACGAGGTCGAGCGCCGCGAAGAGGCTGCGTACGACCTCGGCGAGAGCGGATTCCCCTTCGCGGAAGGCGGCGGCCTCCTCCTCGGGCAGCTCGGCGAGCTCGCCCTCGAGCTTCAGGTCGATGCCCCCGGCGCCGTTCCAGACCTGGACGAGCGGCTTCGCGGTCAGCGGCTCGAGCGCCGCCGGCAGCTCGCCCTCGTACTCCGAGACCGGACGCTCGGCGTCGAGATGGGCGAGGACGCGCTCGAGCTCGACTGCCTCCGCCCGCGGTGCCGGCTCGCCCGACTTCGCCTCCTTGCGCACGCGCTCGAGTCGGCGCTCCACGTGATCGCGGTCGGCAAGCAGGAGCTCCAACTCGAGCGTGAGCAGGTCGTCGTGCCCGTCCCGCGTCCCCGACCAGGCGTCGAGGACGACGACGAGGGCGTCGACCTGCCGGAGGTTGCCGAGGAGCTGGGCGCCGGCCCCGGGAACGTCCACCACGCGGATCGCCGCAGGCGTCACCTTTGGCGCTCCGACGACGCGGGCGACGGCGTCGAGCCGCTCGTCCGCGATCGGCGCCATGCCCACGTGCTCCTTTCCGGAGACGGCCGCCCCGGCGCGCGTGAGCGCCCTGAAGAGCGTCGTCTTCCCGGCGTTGGGAAGCCCGACGATGCCGACTTCCAGGGGCACTACGTCGCGCCGGCGAGCTGGCGCTGGAGCGAGGCGAGCGCCCGGTGCTGGAGCGACTTCACGGCGCCCTCCGTCTTGCCGAGGATGGTGGCCGCCTCCCCGTTGCTGAAGTTGAAGACGAACTTGAGCGTCAGCACCTGCTGCTGGTCGTTGGAGAGCTCCTCGATCATCCGGAGCATGCTGCGGCGCCCGAGCGAGTGCATCGCCTCCTCCTCGGCCGACCGCTGCTCGTCGCCCGGCGGCTCCGGCGGCTCCTCCTCCGGCTGCCAACGCCGGCGCGAGCGGAAGTGGTCGACCGCGAGGTTGTGCGCGATGCGGAAGAGCCAGGCCGAGAACGGCACCCTGCGCCACTCGAAGCGCCCGATCGACTCGAGCATCTTCACGAACGTCTGGTTCGTCAGGTCCTCGGCGTCGTGGCGGTTCCCCACCGTCATCTGCAGGTACGCGTAGATCCGGTCGAAGTGGAGCAGGTAGAGCTCCTCGAGCGCCTCGCGCTCGCCGGACTGGGCGCGCGCGACGAGCGCCCGGACGTCTTCCGCGGCAGCCGTCTCTGGCGTGGGCGTGCGACCCGGCTCCGGCACTAGGCCGAGGCCGAGGCCGCGAAGCCGATGCGCGTCTCCCGCGCCGACCGCCTCACGTAGACGACCTTGCCGAGCGCGAGCAGGTAGGTGTTGCCCTCCGTCTCCAGCTCGAACATCGTCTCGCCCGCCCCGAGGGCGGCGGCGAGCTTGCCCGCGGTCTCCTCGGACACGTCCGCGCCCACGGACTGCCCGCCCTCGAACGCGATCTGCAGGTTCACCGTCTTCTCAGACACCGATCACCTCCGCCAGGACGCCGTGGAGCGAGTGCGGATGGACGAACGAGACGAGGTGGCCGCCGAGGCCGGGACGCGGCTCGGCGTCGATGATCTCGGCGCCGCCCGCCGCCAGCTCGCCGACCGCAGTCGACACGTCGTCGACGGCGAAGCCGACGTGGTGCATGCCGGGCCCGCGGCTGGCGAGGAACCGTCCCACGGGCGTGTCGTCGCCGAGCGGCGAGACGAGCTCGACCCGACCGCTCCCCAGCCGCAGGTAGGCCGCCTCGACCCCCTGGCTCTCGAGCGTGTCACGCAGCTCGACCTCGGCGCCGAAGAGCGAGCGGTACGTCTCCACGGCCTCGTCGAGGTCCTCGACGGCAAAGGCGACGTGGTGCACGGAACGCACGTCCACGCGGCCGATCCTATCGGCTGGGGCCCTGGGACCCGGCTAGTCGGCGGCCGACACCGCGCGCGGGGTGCCGACGCGCTCGGAGGCGTTCGACTCCGGCACGACATCGCCGAGCAACGTCTCGAGCTCGTGCCGGTTCAGCGTCTCCTGCTCGAGCAGCCGAGCAGCGATCCCGTCGAGCGAGCGCCGGTGCTTGGAGACGAGCCGGAGCGTCTCTGCGTAGGCCTGGTCGGTGAGGCGCGCCTGCTCCTCGTCGCGGAGCCGCTTCGTCTCCTCGGAGAGCGCGTAGTTGTCCGCCCGCAGGGTCCGCGAGGAGACCTCGTCGCCCATGCCGTACTCGAAGATCATCGCGCGCGCGATCGTGGTGACGCGCTCGAGGTCGTTGGAGGCGCCGTTCGTGACCGCTCCGAAGACGATCTGCTCCGCCGCCCGGCCGCCGAGAAGCACCTTCATGCGGTCGACGAGCTCCTCCTTCGTGTTCAGGAAGCGATCCTCCTGGGGCGTGTGCAGCGTGTAGCCGAGCGCGAGGCCGCGAGAAACGATCGTCACCTTCTGGACGGGCTGCGGCTCGCCGATGAGATGGGACACGAGCGCATGCCCGGCCTCGTGGTAGGCGATGACGCGCTTCTCCTTCTCGCTCATCGTCTTGCGTTGCTGGAGGCCTGCGACAACGCGTTCGAAGGCCGCGTCGAAGTCGTCCGCGCGAATCTGCTTCTGCTCGGCGCGGCCGGCGAAGATGGCGGCCTCGTTGCAGACGTTCGAGAGGTCGGCGCCGGTGAGCCCGGCCGTCTGGCGCGCGATCACCCCCAGATCGACGTCCGGGGCGAGCGGCTTGCCGCGCGTGTGGACGCCCAGGATCGCCTCGCGGCCGGCGAGGTCGGGCGGGCCCACGAGCACCTGCCGGTCGAAGCGGCCCGGGCGGAGGAGGGCGGGATCGAGATCCTCGAGGCGGTTCGAGGCGGCGATGATGACGACCTGCTCGCGGTGATCGAAGCCGTCGAGCTCCACGAGGAGCTGGTTGAGCGTCTGATCGTGCTCGCGGTTGGAGCCCGAGCCCGTGCGCCGCGTGCCGACGGCGTCGAGCTCGTCGATGAAGACGATCGCGGGCGCGCTCTTGCGGGCGGAGACGAAGAGCTTGCGGATGCGGGCGGCCCCGAGGCCGACGAACATCTCCACGAACGCGGAGGCGCTCTGCGAGTAGAACGTCGCGCCGGAGGCGTGCGCGACCGCCTTGGCGAGGAGGGTCTTGCCCGTTCCCGGCGGCCCGTAGAGGAGGATCCCCTTGGGCACACGCGCGCCGAGCTGCGAGAAGCGGCGCGGGTCCTTGAGGAAGTCGACGACCTCCTGGAGCTCCGCGGCCGCCTCGTCCACGCCGGCGATGTCGTTCCAGGTCACGGAGGACTTGGAGGAGGGCTCGACCTCGGTCGGGCGGACGCGGGGCATGAGCGAGATCGACTTCCAGACGAGGAAGACGATCAGCCCCAGGAAGACAAGCGGGAGCCACGTCAGCGCGGCTTCCGGAATCGCATTCAGGAAGTCGAGAACAGCGTCCACCCGCCGGTTCCATCGGCAGTGGCCGGGGAAACCTGAAGGCCGGACTTCGACGCTGCGGCTCGTGTCGCCCTACGATCTCGGCGATGGCTATCGTGGGCGTCCACGCGCTGCTCTACACGTCCGAGCCCGAGGCCGTGCGGGACCTGCTCCGCGACGTCTTCGGCTGGGAGCACGTCGATGCGGGCGACGGCTGGCTCATCTTCGCACTGCCACCCGCCGAGGTCGGCGTGCACCCGGCAGAGCACCTCGTCCGGCGCGACCTCAGCCTGATGTGCGACGACCTCGAGACGACGATGGCCGAGCTGCGGGAGAAGGGCATTGAGTTCGCCGGCGAGCCCGAGGACGAGGGCTGGGGGATCACGGTGACGATGCTGCTGCCCGGAGGAGTCGACCTGCTCCTCTACGAGCCGCGCCACCCGACCGCGATCCGGACGTCCGGACGCTGACCCTGCCCGAGCTTGTGCGAAGCCGCACGTTGACGCGGCTTGCCGAGAGGAGGACACTCGGTGTCGAACCCATACGCGAAAGGAGCACGACGATGCGCAAGCTGCTCGTCCTCGTCGTGGCCGCTTCGGCCGCTTTGGCCGCTCCCGCGTCAGCGACACCGCCGTCGCCCGTAACCGGCACCTTCGCCGTCGTCACAGCCACGACGACGAGCACGCGAACCGCCGGGGGCAACACCTTCGTCACGCTGACCCGAACGGCCGTCGTCTCGGGGACCTTCACCGGCACTACCACCGACGAGGTGCTTCTCGTCACGCACGCCAACGGCACGACGAGCCTCCGCGGCGAAGGAACGTGCATCTGCACGATCGAAGGCCGCTCCGGCACGTTCGACTACCGCTTCCGAGGCTCGGGCATCTTCCCGACGTCCGGCTCCGGGCGCTACGTCGTCGGGCACGGCACGGGAGGCCTCAGCGGGCTCCACGCCGTAGGCCCCTTCAGCGGCGACTTCTTCGTCGCCAACCTGGGCGGGCAGTACCACTTCGACTAAAGAACTCGATCCAGAATGAAGACGTGGCCACCGGGCCGCGCTGGAACGGCGCCCCGCACACCCCGGCGGCGAGGCATCATCCTGAACCGAGTTCTAGGCTGGCGCTCAGCCGACGAGCGCGAGCCGCTCGTTGGGGCGGTAGGAGCGCCCCACCTTCCCCGAGGGAAGGCCGTCCGTGAGGACGATGTCGGCGGTGAAGTCGTTGTCGCCCCGGATGAGCGACGAGCCGATGCCATAGGAGTCGACCGGCACCTCCCGCTCCTCGAACTCGCGGATGCGCTCGGCGTCGAAGCCGCCCGAGACGACGATCCTCACGCGCTCGAAGCCGTTCTCGTCGAGAGCGGCGCGCACCTTGCGGACGAGGCGCTCGTTGACCCCGCGCGGATCGAAGTCGCCCATCTCGCCCCAGAGCGACCGGTCGACGAGCGTGCGCGACGTGTCCAGGCGAACGCCCCACAGCCGCTCGCCGAGCGCGCGGGCGACCTCGAGCGAGGTGCCGACCGAGTCGTTCTCGAAGTCGACCAGCACGACGACGTTCACGTCGGGCGAGGCGAACTCCGCGAACTTCGACGCCGCGAGCACCGTGTTCCCGCCGTAGGCGGCGATGAGCGCGTGCGGGACGGTGCCGACCCCGCGTCCGCCCCACCAGGACGCCTGCGCGTCGGTCGAGACACCGATCGCCCCTGCGACGTGCGCCGCGTAGCCGTCGCCGGTCTGGACGCGGTGGTGGTCGTGACGAGCCGGGAAGAAGAGGATCGGCTTGCCGCGCGCGGCCTCGACCACGCGCCGCACGTTCGTGGAGACGAGCGTCCGCCGCGCGAGCACGCCGAGGTAGACGGTCTCCAGGTGCGCGAAGAGCGTGTAGTCGCCCTCGATCGTCATCACGGTCTCCCACGGCGCGATCTCGTCCCCGTCGTAGAGGGCGTGCACCGTGAGCTCGTCCCAGTCGTCGGCGCAGAGCTTGAGCACGGCGATCGCCTCGTCCATCCCGCCGAGCACCGCGCGCTTCTTCTGGAAGACTTGCATGACGACGCGCGGGTGCCGGCCGTCGGCGAGCAGGGTCTCGCGCCCCTGGTTGAAATAGACGTCGGTGTAGTAGCCCTCCCGCATCTTCTCGACCGGGAGGTCGAAGATCTCAGGCGGGAGGCGCTTCCTCCGGGGCTTGGTCTCGACCGCCATCGGCCTTCGATTCTAGGCGCAGGCACTCGGCGAGGGCGGCCTGCGCCACCTCGAGCTGCTCCTCCGAGGGCTCCGCGGTGACGAGCCGCTGTTGGAGCTCGCGGCCGGGCCGGTAGAGCGCGCGCGCGACCGGATGGCGCTGGTTGGCCACCATCCACGTGAAGACCTCGACGGCCGCGGCGACCGCTCCAACGCCGGCGGCGAGTCGCGCCGCGGGGCGCAGGTGCTGTGGCGCGCGGGCGGCGAGCGCGCTCCCGGCGACCGTGGTGGCGAGCAGCGGGCCGACCAGGTGCGAGCCGCAGCGCTCGTGCTCGCGGGTACGCGGCTCGCCGTGCTCGTAGCTGCCGATGGAGATGTGCTCGGCTCCGTGGTACTCGGCCAGTGCCGAGCCGCGAAGCGCGATCACCGCAGGGCCGAGCGAGGCAAGCGCGGCGAGCGACTCGCGCGCGAGCGGCGAGAGCCTGGCGCGCCGCAGCGCACGCACGGCGACGAAGCTCCCCGCCATCGCGCCGGCCACCCGCGGGCGCTGAAAGGGCAGGACCGCCTCGGGGAGCTTGCGCCGGACCTCGGCGAGGAGCGGGAAGATCTCCGCGATCCGAAGCGGCGCGCGCACGAGCCGGTTCCCTGCATCGGCGGCCTTGAAGGGCTTCTCGCCCGAGGCCACTCTCAGCTGCCCTTCCTCGGTGCGAACCGCGCAGGCCCAGTGGCGCTGGCCGTGCACGAGCACGCCGTTGGCGAGCGCCATGCCGCCCAGCGGGATGTGGTCCCGAGTCACCGTCCCAGTCTACGTAGACACGGGGGAAACCATGTTTCCCCCGTGTGCCCCCTTCTTCAGCCCCCGGCTCCCACCGTGCGAGCTACATGGAGAAGAAATCTCGTGCCGAGCTCGAGGTCCTCGACGGCGATGCGCTCGTCGGCGGAGTGGACGAGGCGGGCGGCGAGCACGGGGTCCATCGCCCGCATGGGGAAGAAGCCGTAAGCGACCGTGCCGAAGGCCTCCCGCAGGAAATGGCTGTCGGTGAAGCCCGGCGAGACGACCGGGGCGACGCGTGCCGCCGGGTCTTCGGCCGCCACGAAGGCCTCGATCGCGTCCCAGAGCGGCGTCTCGAGCGGCGAGCGCGTGCCGCCCACAGCCTCGACCCACGCGAGCTCGTAGCCGTCGGCCCCGAGGTGCTCGCGGAGCGCCGGCTCCACATCGGCGGGCGTGTCCCCGGGCAGGAGGCGGCAGTCGCAGACGACCTCGCAGAGGCCGGGAACGACGTTCACGCGCTGCGAGGCGGCGATCATGGTCGGCGAGACGGTCGTGCCGAGCATCGGGTCGACCATCGCGCGCACCTCGGGAGGAAGCTCGGCGACGCTCGCAGCGAGCGCGTCCGCCTCGGGCACGCTGCCCAGTGCCCGGAAGAAGGCCTGCGTCTCGGGCGTCAGGCGCGGCGGCGGCACGAAGTCCGCCAGGTGCTCGACGAGGCGTGCGGCGCGCACGAGCGCGTTGTCGGCGATCCCCGGCATCGACGCGTGCCCGCTCCGTCCGTGGACGCGCAGCCGGAAGGGCGCGCTCATCTTCTCGGCAGTCGAGCAGAGGAAGACGGGCCTCCCGTCCACCAGCACCCAGTCGCCGCCACCCTCGTTCACGCAGAAATCCGTGCGCACGGTCTCCGGATGCTCGTGGCAGAGCCACGAGAGACCGTAGTCCTGCCCGACCTCCTCGTCGGCGGTCGCGGCGAAGACGAGGTCGCCCGCCGGATCGAAACCCTCGCGGGCGAGCGTCGCGACCGCCACCGCGGCGGCCGCGACGTGGCCCTTCATGTCGAGGGCCCCGCGGCCCCAGACGCAGCCCTCGCGCAGCTCGCCCGACCACGGGTCGACCGTCCATTCGGACGGGTCGGCAACGACCGTGTCGGTGTGGGAGAGGAGGAGCAGGCTCGGGCCCTCTCCCCGGCCGGGAAGCCGCGCGACGAGGTTTGCCCGCTCGGGCACGTGGGCGTAGAGCTCGCAGGCGACCCCGGCCTCCTCGAGGAAGGCACGGATGAGCTCGGCGGCCTGGGTCTCGTTGCCCGGCGGGTTGACGGTGTCCAGGCGCAGGAGTTCCTGGAGGAGCGACGTCGCCTCGTCGCGCAGGCTCGCCGCGCCCATCTAGCGGCGCGTTCCCAACGTGAGCAAGTAGGCGCGCGGCATGCGCACCCCCTCGTCGTCCTCGTAGCGGGCGTGAAGCTCCACGAACTCGCGGCGTAGCGCCTCGCGGCGCTCTGCCTCCAGCGAGTCCGCCAGGGTCTTCGTCGGCCCGTACGAGGTCGAGAAGAGCTCCCAGACGTCCTCTGCCGAAGGGGCGACGAGGAGCGAGTCGAGGGAGACGAACTCGAGCTCGAACGCCTCGCCCAGAAGCGCGGTGACGTGCTCCTCGCGTCCCCAGTCAAACGGCGACCCGGCGCCGGCCGGCGGTGGGGGCGCGTACGTCGCCATGACCCGGAACATGTCGCCGAGGGTTCCCTCGGGGCGCCAGCAGGCGAGCCCGATCTTCCCGCCGGGCCGGGTCACCCGCGCCAGCTCCGCGGCGACCGCAGCGTGGTCGGGCGCGAACATGACCCCGCAGGACGACGACACCACGTCGAAGGACGCGTCCTCGTACGGCATCGCCTCGGCGTCGCCGACGTCGTAGCGGATCTCGAGCCCCGCGGCCTCCGCCTCGCGCTTGGCCGTCTCGATCAGCGCCGGCGCGAGATCGAGGCCGACGACCTCGGCGCCGGCCTTCGCGGCCCGCTTGGCGACTTCGCCCGTGCCGGTCGCGGAGTCGAGCCAACGGACTCCCGGCCGCGGCTCCAGCCGCTCGACCAGCTCGTCCTGGAGGTCGGCGATCGTGGCGCTGATCCGCTCGTACGGCCCCGTGCCCCAGACGACGCTGTGGCGCTGCTTCAGCTCCTCGAATCCCACTGCGCTCCTTTCCTCTTTGCGGCGAGCATACTGACCTCGTGAGCGACCTCTTCTCCGACGCGGCCGAGGGGCGGGTTGCGGAGATCGCACCGCTCGCGGCGCGGCTGCGACCCGAGCGGCTCGAGGACTTCGTCGGCCAGGAGGAGATCGTCGGCGAAGGCTCCGCGCTCGCGCGCGCGATCGCCGAGGACCGGGTCGGGTCGGCCGTGTTCTACGGGCCTCCGGGAAGCGGGAAGACAACCCTGGCGCGCATCGTCGCGGGCGTGACCGGAGCCGCGTTCGAGGAGCTCTCGGCCGTGTCCGCGTCGGTCGCGGACGTGCGCGCCGTGCTCGCGCAGGCACGCGAACGCCTGGGAGCGGAGGGCCGCCGGACGATCCTCTTCCTGGACGAGATCCACCGCTTCAACAAGGCCCAGCAGGACGCGCTCCTGCCGGCGGTCGAGTCGGGGCTCCTGACGCTGATCGGCGCGACGACGGAGAACCCCTACTTCGAGGTCAACTCGGCGCTCCTCTCGCGGACTCAGGTCTACGAGCTCGTCCCCTTGTCCCGAGAGGAGCTGGCCGTGCTCGTGCGGAGGGGAGCCGAGCGGCTCGGCGCGGCGCCGCTCGCCGACGATCTCGTCGAGCTGATCGCCGCGAAGGCCGGCGGCGACGCGCGCAACGCGCTCAACATCCTCGAGCTCGCCTGGTCGACGGCGCAGTCTGAGGGCATCCCGCTCGAGGCGCGGCACGTGGAGGACGCGGCCCGCCTGCGGCCGGTCGTCTACGACAAGGGCGGCGACGCGCACTACGACTTCACCTCGGCGTTCATCAAGTCGATCCGCGGCTCGGATCCCGACGCGGCGCTCTACTACCTGGCGGCGATGCTCGAGGGCGGCGAGGACCCGCGCTACATCGCCCGCCGCCTCATCGTCCACGCCTCCGAGGACGTGGGCATGGCCGACTCGCAGGCTCTCGTCGTGGCGACCGCAGCCGCGCACGCCGTCGAGCACGTCGGGCTTCCCGAAGCCCGCCTCAACCTCGCCCACGCGACCATCTACCTGGCGCGGGCGCCGAAGTCGAATGCCGTCATCACCGCGTTGGGAGCCGCCGCGCGAGACGTCCACGAGCGGGGCGCGATCCGCCCGCCCAAGGCGCTCCGCGACACGCACTCCCGCGGCGCGAAGAAGCTCGGCCATGGGGAGGGCTACGTCTACCCGCCCGACGACCCCGCCGGCTACGAGGTCGACCACCTGCCGGAGGAGCTCCGCGGCCGGCGGTACTACGACCCGTCCGACGAGCCGTCCTGACGGACGGGACACCCGCCGGGGCTACGGTAGATTCCGCGGCGGTGAAGATCGTCGTCCTCGTCAAGCAGGTGCCGAACCCGAGCCACGTCAAGCTCGACCCCGAGACGAGGCGGATGGTGCGTGAGGGAGTGCCGCTCGAGCTGAACGAGTTCGACGTCTACGCCGTCACTGCCGCCGTGCGCCTGCGGGACGAGCATGGCGGCGCGGTCGTGACGATGACGATGGGCCCGCCGCAGGCGGAGGAGGCGCTCCGCATGACGCTCGCCATGGGCGCTGACAGGGCGATCCACCTCAGCGACCGGGTCTTCGCCGTGGCCGACACGCTCGGCACCTCGCGGACGCTCGCGCTGGCGCTCCAGAGGGAGGGCGCCGACCTCGTGCTCTGCGGGCGCAAGACGGTGGACTCTGAGACATGGCAGGTTCCGCCCGAGACGGCCGCCTTCCTCGGCTGGCCCCAGCTCACGAGCGTCGACCGCCTTTCCCTCGACGGCGACCGCCTGCAAGCGCGGCGCGAGACCGACGAGGGCTACGACACGTACGAAGTCGAGCTCCCGGCGCTCGTCTCGGTGGCCGAGGCGATCAACGAGGGTGTCTGGCCGGCGAAGCAGGACCTGGAGACCACGCCCACCGACGGACGCATCGCCGTCTGGGAGGCGACCGACCTCGTGGACGAGGTGCAGGAGTACGAGACGCGCTTCGGCCAGTCCGGCTCGCCCACCCGCGTCCTCGCCGTGAAGGACGTGACCCCCGACCGGCG
>JBOHAM010000074.1:0-8503 GCA_050697735.1 Gaiellaceae bacterium
AAGCCCGTCGACGGATCCTCCTCGGGCAGTGCCCGGAGCAGGGTCGTGATCGGAAGCTTGCGCTTCCGGTCGATGCGTGCGTAGACGATCCCCTTCTTGTCGATCTCGAGCTCGAGCCACGAGCCGCGGCTCGGCATCAGGTTCGCGGTGAAGACCTGCTTGGTCGCGTCCTTGGGCTCCATCAGGTAGGCGCCCGGGCTGCGGACGAGCTGCGTGACGATGACGCGCTCGGTGCCGTTGATGATGAACGTGCCCGCGACGGTCATCATCGGGAAGTCGCCCATGAAGACGCGCTGCTCGCGGATCTCGCCCGTCTCCTTGTTGACGAAGCGGACCGTCATCGAGAGCGGGACCTGGTAGGTCAGGTCCTTCTCACGGCACTCCTTGATGGGCACGGGCGGATCGCCGAACTCGTAGTCGGCGAACTCGACGGCCAGCGTGCCGGTGTAGTCCTCGATCGGCGAGATGTCGTCGATCGTCTCGCGCAGGCCCTCCTCCAGGAACCAGTGGAAGGAGGCCTTCTGGATGTCGATCAGGTTCGGTAGGTCGAGGACGTGCTTGAGGCGGGAAAAGCTCTTGCGCGCAGGGCGCGCTGCGACCTTGTTGGCCAAGGACGACGACCTCCCTCTAGGCAGGGTCTAACGACAAGAATCGAGCAGCAATCTCAGTACGGCGGCGCGACCGATAAATGTAGCACGAGTAGCGGTCCCCGCGCAACGCTTCGCGTGCGGGAACCGCCTGATGGGCGAACTATAGCGCGAAACAGCCGATCGTGCGACCCCCGGTCAGCTCTCTCGCGCGGAGGGGTGAGCGGGCCGGAGGAGGAGGCGCACGCGGGTACCGCCGTCCACGGCGCGCTCGGCTGTGACCGCACCGCCGTGAGCCTCGGCGACCTGCTTCACGATCGCCAGGCCCAGCCCCGAGCCCGGGAGGCCCCGCGCCGACGGAGCTCGGTAGAAGCGGTCGAACACGTACGGGAGGTCGCTCTCGTCGATCCCGGAGCCGTGGTCGCGAACGACGAGCTCGCCGAAGCGGACGACCACCTCGACCTCGCCGTCGGGCGGGCTCCACTTGGCCGCGTTGTCGAGCAGGTTGCCGACGGCGCGCTCGATCGAGCTCGGGACGCCTCGCACCAGCGACTCCTCGAGATCGGCCGTGAACATCACGCCGTTCCGGTTCCGCCGCGCGCGCTCGATCGCCTCCGCGGTCACGAGGTCCAGACGCACGTCCTCCAGCTCGGCCGGCGTCTCCTCGAAGCGGTCGAGCGCCACGAGCTCGGCGACCAGCTCGCTCATCTCGGCGAGCTGCTCGGCGACGTCGGCGAGGAGGACCTCGCGCTCGTCGGGCGGCAGGGCGTCCCCGCGCGCGAGGACGTCGATGTTCGTCCGCAGGCTGGTGAGGGGCGTGCGCAGCTCGTGGGACGCGTCCGCCACGAAGCGGCGCTGGCTCCGCGCGGAATCCTCGAGCGCGGCCAGCATCGTGTTGAAGCTCCCGGCCAGGCGACCGAGCTCGTCGGTGCCTTCATCGGCCATGCGGCGTGAGAGGTCGCGCGTCGCCGTCACCTCCTCCGTCGCCTCCGTCAGCCGGCGCACCGGCGCCAGCGCCGTGCGCGCGACCGCCAGCCCCAGCGCGGCGGCGAGCCCGATCCCACCCAGCGCGATCAGGACGAGGACCGTGCGCAGGCGGTTGAGCACGTCGTCGACCTCGGTGAGCGGCCGCGTGATCTGGAGGGCGAACCCGTCGTCGAGGGGGACGGTGAGGATGCGGACGTGGGTGCCGAGCACCTCGGCGTCTGTGAAGTACGCACCCTCGTCGCCGCCGGCCACGTCCAGGGTCCGCCCGTCCACCGGAAGCCGGACGCTCCGTCCAGGCGGGTGGAAGACCTGCCCGTCGGCGGAGACCACCTGGAAGTAGCCCCCCGCACCGCCGAGGATCGGCGTCTCGATGCGGGGGAAGATCAGCTGCGGCCGTGACTGGATGCGCCCGATCTCCTCGCCCCGCTCGACGAGGGCCTCGTCGACCTCGCCGCGAAGCTCGCTGCGGACGGCGACGTAGACGACAACGGATGCCACGGCGACGGCAATAGCGACGGCCAGGGCTGCGGCGATCGTGAGGCGCGCGCGAAAGCTCATGGGCTGGAAGGCTCTCGCAGCACGTAGCCGACGCCGCGCACGGTCTGGATGAGCCTCGGCCTCCCGCCGGCTTCCGTCTTCCGCCGCAGGTAGCCGACGTAGACGTCGAGCGAGTTCGAGCCCGGGCCGAAGTCGTAGCCCCAGACCCGCTCGAAGATGAGCGAGCGCGTGAGCACCTGGCGTGGATTGAGAAGGAAGAGCTCGAGGAGGGAGAACTCCGTGCGGGTCAGCTCGATCGGCTCGCCGCTCCGGCGAACCTCTCGCGTGCGCGGGTCGAGATCGAGGTCGGCGAAGCGCAGCGGCTCGCCCGAGCCGTTCGAGACGCGCCGGAGGATCGCCCGCAGGCGCGCCAGCAGCTCCTCGAGCGCGAACGGCTTCGTCAGGTAGTCGTCGGCGCCGGCGTCCAGCCCGGCGACGCGGTTCTCCACCTCCGCGCGCGCGGTCAGCATCAGCACCGGCAGGGCTCTCCCGGCCCTGCGCAGCTGCTTGCAGACCTCGAGCCCGTCGACCGCGGGCATGAGCACGTCGAGGATCACGGCGTCGGGCTCGGGCTCAATCGCGAGCCGGTCGAGCGCCTCCTGGCCGTCGGCGGCGAGCTCGACGTCGTAGCCGTCGAGCTCCAGCGCACGGCGAAGCGAATCGCGCACGGCGCGCTCGTCGTCCACGACCAGGATTCGCATGCGTCCATTGTGCTCGTGAAAAGGTGAGGCGGGGCTGCGAGCCGGGACTCTTACGTTCTTCTTAGGACGATCTCATGCGGGTCTTAGGTGCAGCTGGTGCCATGGCTCTCAGCCACCCGAATGCGAAAGGACCGCACTTCATGAAGACCCGCACCACGCGAACCGCCGCCCTCACCGCCGCGCTCCTCGCGGCCGCCGGCGGAGGCGCGGCCTCCTACGCCGCACTCTCGTCGGAGAGCACCCCGACAGTCATCCGGCCGGCCACGGTCGCAGCCGCGGAGCTCGCGGCGTCGACCTCCGAGTCGCTGTCCGTGAGCGAGATCTACGAGCAGACCTCCAAGGGCGTCGTCGAGATCACCGTGGCGTCGAGCCAGTCGACGCCGTTTGGCGAGTCCCAGCAAGCGCAGGGTCAGGGCTCCGGCTTCGTCTACGACGCCGAGGGCCACGTCGTCACCAACCAGCACGTCGTCGCCGGCGCCGAGTCCGTCTCGGTGAGGTTCTGGGACGGCTCGACGTACGACGCGACCGTCGTCGGCAGCGACCCCTCCACCGACCTGGCCGTCGTGAAGGTCGACGCGCCCGCGGACGTCTTCGAGCCGCTCGCGCTCGGCGACTCGACCGAGCTCGAGATCGGCGAGGGCGTCGTGGCGCTCGGCAGCCCGTTCGGGCTCGAGGGCACGGTCACCAGCGGGATCGTGAGCGCGCTCCACCGGCAGATGCAGGCTCCGAACGACTTCACCATCAACGACTCGATCCAGACCGACGCCGCCATCAACCACGGGAACTCGGGCGGGCCGCTCCTCAACCTCGCCGGCGAGGTGGTCGGGGTCAACGCGCAGATAAAGAGCGATTCGGGCGGCAACGACGGCGTCGGCTTCGCCATCCCGTCCAGCACCGTCGGGACGATCGTCCCGCAGATCATCTCGGACGGAGCCGTGGAGCACGCTTACCTCGGCGTCGGCGTGGCCACGATCCCGCCCTCCGTCGCGGAGGAGCTCGGCGTCCCGGCCGGCGTCGCCGTGACGGACGTGCGCCAGGGGACGCCCGCGGCCGAAGCCGGGCTTCGGGCGGCCACCGGGTCGGCCACGGTCGACGGCGAGAGCTATCCGACCGGCGGCGACGTGATCACGGAGGTCGACGGGACGGCGGTTTCGACCGGCGCCGAGCTCCAGAACGCCGTCGACGCCAAGCGCCCGGGGGACACGGTCTCCATCACCTACGCGCGCGAGAGCACCTCGCACACGGTCGAGATCACGCTCGGTACCCGCCCGGCGTAACCCGGATCCATAGTCAGACGAGCGAAAGGAAGGCAACCCGATGAGCATCTTCAGGTCCCGCAAGATTCTGGCCGCGACCGTCGCCGGGCTCGCCGTCACCGGCGGGGTCGGCGCGGGAATCGCGGCCTCGCAGGACGACTCCAGGGGATCCTCGTTCTTCGACGCGGTGGCGAAGCACCTCGGCATCAGCTCCGACGAGCTGGAGGACGCCACCCGCGCGGCCGCGATCGACCAGGTCGACGCGGCGCTCGAGGAGGGCAGGATCACCCAGGAGCGAGCCGAGGAGCTCAAGTCCCGCATCGAGTCCGGCGAGGTCACGCCCGTCTTCGGGCCCTGGTTCGGCGGTCTCCGCGACGGCGGCCACCACTTCGAGCTCGGGTTCGGCGGCAAGCTCACCGCGGCTGCCGAGTACCTCGGCGTGACCGAGGCCGAGCTCCGCACGGCGTTGCAGGACGACCGGTCGCTCGCCGACGTGGCCGAGTCGGAGGGCAAGTCCGTCGAGGGCCTGAAGGAGGCACTCCTCGCCGAGGCGAGGACGCGCCTCGACCAGGCCGTCGCCGACGAGAAGCTCACCCGGGAGCACGCCGACGCGATCCTCGACCGGATGCAGGAGAGGATCGACGAGGCGGTCGAGGCCACCGGCAGAGAGCGCTGGCGGTTCGGCTTCCGCGGCCACGGCCCTGGCCGCGGCTTCGGCGCCCCGCCGGCGCAGGAGAACGGCGCCGAGCCCGGAGACGCCGCCGCCTGAGGCCAAGTAACACAGTGTACTTGTAAAGAAAGGGGCCGCCTCGGGCGGCCCCTTTCTCGTGCTCCTGAGCCGGTCGGCTACTTCACCTCGACGGTGGCGCCGGCCTCCTCGAGCTGGGACTTGAGGGAGTCGGCCTCCTCGCGGGCGACGCCCTCCTTGACCGGGTTCGGCGCTCCGTCCACGAGGTCCTTGGCCTCCTTGAGGCCGAGGCCCGTGATGGCGCGGACGACCTTGATCACCTGGATCTTCTTGTCGCCGGCGCCGGTGAGGACGACGTCGAACTCGCTCTGCTCCTCGTCGGCGGCGGCGCCGTCGCCGGCGGCGGCCGGAGCTGCGCCCGCGGCGGCGACCGCGACGGGAGCCGCGGCGGTGACGCCCCACTCCTCCTCGATCTTGTTCTTCAGCTCGACGAGGTCGAGAACAGTCATCTTCCCGAGCTCGTCGAACACCTTGTCGACTGCGGTGGCAGCCATGTCTACTCCTCCTCCTTGGGTTCTTCCTTGGGTTCTTCGCTTGTGTCTTCGCTCGTGTCGTCACTGGTGTCGTCGCTCGTGTCGTCGTCGCTGGTGTCCTCGGTGGGCTCCTCGCTGGGCTCCTCCACGACGGCGACCGGCTCGGGCGGCTCCTCCCCTCCGAGCTGCTCGACGCGGGCATCCAGCAGCCCGACGAAGTTCGTGAGCGGCGCGGCGAACAGGTTGACGACCGCGTTCAGCGGGCCCACGACGGCGGCGAGCACCTGCCCCCGCAGCACGTCGGCCGGCGGGAGCGAGGCGAGCTCGACCACCTGCGCGGCGTCCATCGGGGCGCCCTGCAGGATGCCGCCCTTGATCTCGAGGATCTTCGTGCGGCGGGCCGTGTCGTTGAGCGTCTTGGCGACCGCGACCATGTCGCCGTCGCGGACGAACGCGATCGCGGTCGGGCCGTCGAGGAGCGCGGTCAGCGTCTCGAGCCCGGCCTCCTCCGCCGCCCGCTTGGTGAGCGTGTTCTTGACGACGGAGAAGCGGGCTCCGTGCTCGAGCAGCTTCGTGCGGACGTCGTCGAGCTCGCCCACCGAGAGGCCGCGGTAGTCGGCCAGGATCAGCGTCTCCGACGAGCGCAGCCGCTCGGCGAGCGCAGCGACGACCTGCTCCTTGTCCTTTCTCAGCACTCTCTTCACCTCCTCGATACGAGTCGTGCCCGCCTTCCGGGCGGGCACGAGCAGAGGTGGTGCGTCTCGCTCGAGCCGCCTCGGCAGGTCTTACGCCCCGAAGGGCAGCCGGCTGTCTCTGGCGACGGGCGGTTGACGGAAAACCTAGGCCGGGGCGGGCTCCTCTTCGAGCTCGGCGGCGATCTCTCGCGTCCGGGTCGGGTCGACGTGGATGCCCGGCCCCATCGAGCTGGTCAGCGTGATCGAGTGGATGTAGCGCCCCTTCGCCGCCGCGGGCTTCGCGCGGACGATCTCCTCGACCACGGTCGCGTAGTTCTCGAGCAGCGTCCGCTCGTCGAAGCTCTTGCGGCCGATGACCAGGTGGACGTTCGCGCCCCGGTCGGTTCGGTACTCGAGCTTGCCGGCCTTCGCATCGGTGACGGCCTTGCCCACGTCGAAGGTGACCGTGCCCGTCTTCGGGTTCGGCATCTTCCCGCGCGGGCCGAGGATCCGGCCGAGCTTGCCGACGGTGCCCATCATGTCCGGCGTGGCGACGGCGATGTCGAAGTCGTCGAAGCCGCCCTCGATCTGCGTGGCGAGGTCGCCGGAGCCGACGACGTCGGCGCCCGCGTCCTCGGCCTCGCGCGCCTTCTCGCCCTCGGCGAAGACGGCGACGCGGACCTCCTTGCCCGTCCCGTGCGGGAGCATGAGCGTCCCGCGCAGCTGCTGGTCGGCGTGGCGGACGTTGAGCCCGAGGTTGAAGTGCACCTCGACGCTCTCGTCGAACTTCGCGGCCGGCAGCTCCCGGAGCGTGCGGACGGCCTCGAGCGGCGAGTAGACGCGCTCGCGGTCGATCCGCTGCCGGCCCTCCGAGTACCGCTTGCCGCGGCCGCTCATCGGCCGACCTCCACGCCCATCGAGCGCGCCGTGCCCTCGATGATCCGCATCGCCTGGTCGACATCGCGCGCATTCAGGTCCTCGAGCTTCGTCTCGGCGATCTGGCGCACCTGGGCGGCGCTGATGGTGCCGACCTTCTCGCGGTTCGGCTCCCCGGAGCCCTTGTCGATCCGCAGCGCCTCCTTGATGAGGACGGCGGCCGGCGGGGTCTTCGTGATGAAGGTGAACGAACGGTCCTCGAAGACCGTGATCTCCACGGGGATGATGCGCCCGTTCTCCTGCTGGGTCTGCGCGTTGAACGCCTTGCAGAACTCCATGATGTTGACCCCGTGCTGGCCCAGCGCCGGGCCGACGGGCGGGGCCGGGTTGGCCTGCCCGCCCGGGATCTGCAGCTTGATGAGTGTCAGAACCTTCTTGGCCATCAGTCCATCTTCTTCACTTGGTCGAAGCTCACCTCGACGGGAGTCTGGCGCTCGAAGATGTTCACGAGCACCTTGAGCTTCTGCTGGTCGGCGTTGACGTCGATCACCTCGCCGTCGAAGTCGGAGAGCGAGCCCGAGGTGATCTTCACGGTCTCGCCGAGCTCAAACTCGACGGTGGTGCGCGGCCGGTCGGCGCCTGCGGTGGCAGTGTGCAGGATGCGGTCGACCTCAGGCTGGGAGAGCGGCACGGGCTTCGTGCCCGAGCCGACGAAGCCGGTCACGCCCGGCGTGTTCTTCACGACCGTCCACGCCTCGTCGGACATGTCCATGTTCACGAGCACGTAGCCGGGGAGGACGCGCTTCTCCGTCTGCACCTTCTGGCCGTCGCGGGTCTCCACCACCTGCTCGGTTGGCACGACGACACGCCGGAAGCGCGGCGTCTGGTTCATGGAGACGATCCGGTGCTCGAGATTGGTCTTCACCTTGTTCTCGTGGCCCGAGTAGGTGTTGATGACATACCAGCGGAACATGGCGGCTACAGATTCAGAAGGACGTCGCGGACGAACCGCTGGAGGACCCAGTCGGCGGCGAAGAGGTAGGCGCCGACGATGGCGACGGCGATGATGACGACGATCGTGGCCGAGACGAGCTGCTGGCGCCCCGGCCAGTCGACCTTGCGCAGCTCCGCCCAGGACTCGCCGGCGAACGCGCGCAGGCCGCCGCGGCGCTCGCGCTTGGCGCCGGTCTGGCTCTTGGGCTGGCCGGCGGGCTTGACCTCGCGCCCGCGGCGGGCACGGCTGCGCTCGGCCTGGGCCGGAGCCTGGAAGTCGCTGCGCTTCCGGCGGGTGCGGGAGGGTCGCGCCAACGCCTACCTCGTCTCCCGGTGCAGGGTGTGGCGGCCGCACCAGCGGCAGTACTTGGTCGTCTCGAAGCGGTCGGGCGTGTTCCGCTTGGACTTCTGGGACTGGTAGTTGCGCCGCTTGCACTCAGTGCAGGCGAGCGTGATCGCGACGCGTACTCCTGTTGCCATCGTTAACTCGTCTCTGTCTCGGCGACCTTGAAAGGCTCCCAGCGCGAAGACAACGTCCTCCCGCCGCGTCGGGGATTGTAGCTGCGACCGGCGGCGTCTCGCCGGATGCTGATGAGAGAGGGGGCGGCCGCGCCACTGACCCGACGGCAGCCGAACAAGGCCGTGTCGCTCAGCCGCGAACAGGTCAACGC
>JBOHAM010000075.1:0-6779 GCA_050697735.1 Gaiellaceae bacterium
CCGCAAGCACGTCGAGAAGGACGCGGCGCTCGAGCGCCGCTTCCAGCCGATCATGGTCGGCGAGCCCACCGTCCTGGACACGATCGCGATCCTGCGCGGGCTGAAGGAGCGCTACGAGGCGCACCACGGCGTCCAGATCCGCGATGCCGCGCTCGTCGCAGCCGCCGTCCTCTCCGACCGCTACATCGCCGACCGCTTCATGCCCGACAAGGCGATCGATCTCGTCGACGAGGCCGCCTCGCGCGTCCGCATGGAGATCGACTCCTCGCCGCTCGAGCTCGACGAGGCCGAGCGCCGCGTGCGCCAGCTCGAGATCGAGCTCGCCGCGATGGGCAAGGAGTCGAAGGACGTCCGCGAGCCCATTCTCCGCGACTTGGCCGACGCCAAGTCGCGGAGGGACGAGCTGGCCGCCCGGTGGCAGCGGGAGAAAGAGCAGCTCGACCGAGTGAAGGACATCACCCAGAAGATCGACGAGCTGCGGATGGAGGCCGAGCGGGCCGAGCGGAACGGCGAGCTGCAGCGCGTCGCCGAGATCCGCTACGGCGAGCTGCCCGCGCTCGAGGCGGAGCTCGCCGAGCGCGTGGAGCAGGAGTTCGAGCCGATGGTGAAGGAGGAGGTCGACGAGGACGACGTCGCCGGCGTTGTCGCGCGCTGGACCGGGATCCCCGTCGACCGGCTGCTCGAGGGCGAGACCGAGAAGCTCATCCACATGGAGGAGCGGCTCCACCGGAGGGTGATCGGGCAGGACGAGGCCGTCTCGGCCGTGGCCAACGCGCTGCGGCGCGCCCGCACCGGGCTGCAGGATCCCAACCGGCCGATCGGCTCCTTCGTCTTCCTCGGGCCGACCGGCGTGGGAAAGACGGAGCTCGCGCGCGCGCTCGCGGAGTTCATGTTCGACGACGAGCGGGCCATGGTGCGGCTCGACATGTCCGAGTACCAGGAGCGGCACACGGTCGCCCGCCTGATCGGCGCGCCGCCCGGCTACGTCGGCTACGACGAGGGCGGGCAGCTCACGGAGGCCGTGCGCCGCCGCCCGTACTCGGTCCTCCTCCTCGACGAGATCGAGAAGGCGCACGCCGAGGTCTTCGACGTCCTCCTGCAGATCCTCGACGACGGCCGCCTCACCGACGGCCACGGCCGCACGGTGGACTTCCGCAACGCCGTGATCATCATGACCTCGAACCTCCGCTCGGCCGAGGCGATGCGGGAGTTCTTCCGGCCCGAGTTCCTGAACCGGATCGACGAGGTGGTCGAGTTCCGCGCGCTCACCCGCGAGCAGCTCGGCGAGATCGTGGAGCTCCAGCTCGCCCAGCTGCGCGAGCGGCTGGCCGCCCGCGGCCTGGGACTCGAGCTGACGGACGAGGCGAAGGAGGTTCTCGGCGACGCGGGCTGGGATCCAACCTACGGCGCCCGCCCGCTCAAGCGAGCGATCCAGCGGCTGGTCGAGAACCCGCTCGCGCTCAGGCTCCTGGAGGGCGACTTCGCCGAGGGCGACATCGTACGGGTGGACGCCGCCGACGGCGAGCTCGTCTTCGCGAAGGCTTCGGCCGCCCAGCCCGCGGCGACGGTCTAGGGAGCGTCCTCGAAGAACTCGCTCTTGCCGGTCTCCGGCGGGGCGCCGTAGATGAAGAGGACGACCTCCTCGTCACCCGCGTTCCGGAGCTGGAGGATCGTCCCGCGCTCCACGACCACGGCGCCACCGCGCGGCACCTCGTGCCGCTCCGGCGGGTCGCCGAGGTCGACGGTCAGCGTCCCGTCGAGCACGACGAAGACCTCCTCCTGGCCCAGATCGCGGTGCCGCTTCCCGCGGGCGCCGGGCGGGTAGCGCCAGACGTTCGCGCGCGATGCCGAGAGCGCGTCGGAGAGCCGGGCGACGGAGCGTGGGTCGTCGTCGCCGCGCGGCTCGAAGGCGAGCTCGTCCGGCCGGAAGATCGTGAAGCCCATGGCGACAGCCTAGACTCCGGACGCACATGGGCGGTGAGCTCCTCGCCTTCCTCGCCGTCTCGGCGCTCGTGATCGTCACGCCGGGCCAGGACACCGCGCTCACGATTCGCAACACGCTGGCGGGTGGCAGGAGGGCCGGCGTCGGCACCGCCCTGGGCGTCTCGGCCGGGCAGGCCGCGTGGACGGTCGCGGCGAGCGCGGGCGTCGCCGCGCTGCTCGTCGCCTCGGAGCCGGCCTTCCTCGCGCTGAAGCTGGCCGGCGCCGCCTACCTCGTCTACCTCGGGGCGCAGGCCCTCCTCACGGCGCTCGGGCTCGGGGGCGCGCACCGTGCTGTCGCGCGCCCAGACTCGCGCGGCCTCTCGCCGGCCGCCGCGTTCCGGCAGGGCGTGATCAGCAACCTCGGGAACCCAAAGATGGCGGTCTTCTTCACCAGCCTCCTGCCGCAGTTCGCGCCGTCCGGGGCCGCGTCGTTCCCGGTCATGCTCGCCCTCGGGCTCGTCTTCTGCACGATGACGCTGGTCTGGCTGACGGCCTACGCCGCTGCGGTCGCGCGCGCGGGCGACGTCCTCCGGCGCCCAGCGGTCCGGCGCGTTCTCGACGCGCTCACAGGCATCGTCCTCGTCGCCCTCGGCCTCAGGCTGGCCACGCAGCCGCGCTGAGCGAGTCCCGACACAAGTGACACGGTGTTACTTGTGTCGAGCGCGTCACAGCCGTTTCTCGAGACAGACGCTGCGCTCGTCCTCGGCGAACGGGCCGAAGCGCGGGATCGGCCGGTAGCCGGAGGAGACGTAGAGCCCGATCGCCTCGGGCTGCCGGTCGCCCGTCTCCAGCCGGACGAAGGCGTAGCCCAGGTCGCGCGCCTCCTCCTCCAGGGCGCCGAGGAGGGCGTCCCCGACGCCGCGCCCCCGGGCGTCCGGCGCCACGTACATGCGCCGGAGCTCGGCGGTCGTCTCGTCGTGGCGGCAGACGCCTCCGCAGCCGATCGCCTGCTCTCCTTCCCACACCACCAGGAAGAAGCCGTCCGGCGGCTCGAACGCGCCCTGGTGCGGGTCGGGCCCGGAGCCGGCGACGCCGTCGTAGCGACCCAGCAGCTCCTCCTCGAGGGCGGCCGTCAGCGCACGTACAGCCTCGGCCTCGTACTTCTCCCGCCTGATGTCCATAGGGCCAGCCTAGAGTTCGCCGCGTGTCGCCCCCCGACCGCCCCCTGCCGCTCGGCGAGCTGCTGGCCGAGACGATCCGCATCTACGGCGAGCGCCCGCTCGTCGCGCTCGGGCTCGGGGCGGTCGAGGCGGTCGCGTTCCTCGTCGCGGACGCCTTGCCCGTGCTCCTCGGCGTCCTGCTGCTCGCGCTCTCCTTCACGGCCACGTTCGGAGCGGCCGCGCGCCTCGTCTCGGGCGACTCCTTCGCCGAGGCCTGGGCGCAGGTGGGCCTGCGCGCGCCGGTGCTGCTCGTCCTCACCTTCGTCGTCGCCGTCCCCTTCGCGATCGCGGTCGGCTACCTCCTCCTGCTGATCGTGGCGGTCTTCTGGATCGCGCTCGCCGGCTTCGCCGTCCCCGTGACGATGCTCGAGCGCGACCCGTCGGTCAGGGGCTTCTTTGATCGGCTCGCGTACGCGCTCTACCGTTCGATCCGCCTCGCCCGGGTGGAGTACCTCCACGCGGTCGGCGTGGCCGCAGCCCTCGTGCTCGTCTACCTGCTGGTCGGGAACATCATCGGAGCGGCGCTCGTCGGCTTCGCCGACAACGGGCGCCTGGTCGCCGGCGCCCTCGTCCAGCTCGTCCTCGCCCCGCTCTTCTTCCTCGGCCTCTCCGTCCTCTACTACGAGCAGCGAGCGCGGGCGGCTGTATCCTCGCGGCCCAAAGCCGCCTAGGAGGGCTTGGCGGAATATTGTGCGGCACAAGCACATATTTCGTCAAACCCTCCTAGGAGGAGACATGCCCAAGTACCTGATGCTGTCGACGCTGAGCGAGCAGGGGCTGCAGACGCTCCGCGCGAATCCGGACCGGCTGCGGGAGGTGAACAAGGACGTCGAGGAGATCGGGGCGAAGGTGCTCCACCAGTGGTTCGTGCTCGGCCCGTACGACTTCGTGAACATCGTCGAGGCCGAGAGCGCGGCCGTCATCGCCGAGGTCTCCATCTCGCTCGGCGCACGCGGAAGCGTGCACACGCAGTCCTACGAGATGCTCGAGGTCGACGACCTCATGAAGCTCCTCGGCGCCTGAGCCCCCTTGCCCGAGCCGACCCGCCTGCCCGAGTGGCTCGCGGCCGAGGTCGCCTCCTGGCCGCAGGACGCGTGGGGCGCGCACCAGACGCGCCTGCTCCTGCGCGACGGACGCGTGATCGAGCCCGTGGCGGTGCTCCCGAGCGGCGACGTCGTCGGCTGGGGGCAGGCCGGGGACGTCGAGTTCGCCGCCGAGGACATCGTCGCGATCGAGCGCATCGACGAGTGACCGCGGCGCACAGCGGCCCCTGGTGGCGCGAGGGCGTCCTCTACCAGGTGTACGTGCGCTCCTTCGCGGACGCCGACGGCGACGGCGCTGGCGACCTCCGCGGCCTGATCGGCAGGCTCGACTACCTCGCCTGGCTGGGCATCGACGGCATCTGGCTGACGCCGATCATGCCCTCGCCCGGCGCCGACTGGGGCTACGACGTCTCCGACTATCGCGACGTCGACCCCGGCTTCGGCACCCTCGCCGACCTGGACGAGCTCGTGGCGGCCGGGCGGGAGCGCGGGATCCGTGTCCTCCTCGACCTCGTCCCCAACCACACGAGCGACCGCCACCCGTGGTTCCTCGAGGCCGCAAGTGGGCGTGACTCGCCGCGCCGCGACTGGTACGTCTGGGCCCCGTCGGGGCCGGACGGGTCGCCGCCGAACAACTGGCTCTCCGCCTTCGGCGGCCCCGCCTGGACGCTCGACGAGGCCAGCGGCGAGCACTACCTCCACACTTTTCTCCCACAGCAGCCCGACCTCAACTGGTGGAACGAGGAGGTGCGCGCGGCCTTCGACGAGATCCTCCGCTTCTGGTTCGCACGCGGCGTGGCCGGCTTCCGGATCGACGTACCGCACTTCGTCGTCAAGGACCCCCGGCTCCGCGACAACCCGGATCCCGAGGAGGGCGACCCGTGGTGGGTCCATCGCCATGGCCAGCGCCTCGTGTGGAACTTCATGCGGCCCGAGCTTCAGGGCGTCCTCCGCCGCTGGCGGATGCTCGCGGGCGAGCAGGAGCCGCCACGGCTCCTCGTGGGCGAGGGCGTGATCGAGGGCGACCACGTGGCCGCCTTCTACGGCTCCGGCGACGACGGGTTGCACATGACGTTCCACCTCGGCCTCGCCAACGCTCCCTACGACGCCGTCGCGCTGCGCGAGGTCGTGGAGGAGGCCGAGCGGCGGCTCCCGGCTGGCTCCCAGCCGCTCTGGACGCTCGGGAACCACGACATCGGGCGCTACGGCTCGCGCTGGGCCGGTGGAGACCCGCGGAAGGCCCGCGCGGCGCTCGTGCTCCTCTTCGGCCTCCGCGGGACGCCCACGCTCTACTACGGCGACGAGCTGAGCCTGGGGGACGCCGCCGTACCACACCGGCGCGCGCGCGACGTCCAGAGTCGCGACCCGCAGCGAACGCCGATGCCCTGGAGCCCCGGGCCGGGCGCGGGGTTCACGGCGCCCGGCATCGAGCCCTGGTTGCCCGTCGGCGAGCGCGACGGGCTCACCGTCGCCGAGCAGCGGGACGACCCGCTCTCGGCGCTCACCCTCACGCGCGACCTGATTGCCCTCCGCAAGCGCTCCGCCGACCTGCGCGCCGGCGGCTACGCTCGGCTCGACGCGCCGGAGGGCGCCTGGGCGTGGCGGCGGGGCGAGGCGACCGTGGTCGCGGTCAACCTCAGCGACGGCGGGCGAGCGGTCGAGCCCGTCCACGGCTCCATCGCGGTGGGGACGGCGCGCGGGCGTGACGGCGAGCGGGTGGACGGGAGGCTCGAGCTGGGCCCGTGGGAGGCGGCCGTAGTCAGCGGGTGAAGACGTAGTCGTCGTCGAGGGCGCCGACGTGACAGCTCCAGCAGACGGCGTCCCTCGCCTGAAGCCGGTAGCGCGCGCCCGCCGCCTCGCGCGTGTACTCGACGAACACCCAGTCGTTGTGCTCGGGGTCGGCGCCGCGCTGCTTGCGCATGATCGCGAGCAGGCCGACGAAATCGGCGCCGGGGCGCGTCGCCTCCTTCACCACGATCGTCCCGTACGGAAAGCTCCCATCGTTGCGGCGCTCCCGCGAGGCGTACACGTCCTTCGTCCCGTTGTGCGGGTCCGCGTCCCGCGGCGGGATGGGCGCGTCGTTGAGCTTGACCCAGCGCCGGTAGCCGGCCACGTAGCGGGGGACGCCGGGCGGCGCCTCGGGCCGCGGCTCGGCCGCCGCCTCCTCGGTCGTCGTCTCTTCGGTCGTGGCAGCCTCCTCGGTCGTCGTCTCGGGCGCCGTGGTGGTGTCCGGATCGGCCGCGGAGGCGGTCGGGGCCGACGCCGGCTCCTCCGACCCGCCGCAGGCGGCGAGGATCGGGAGCACGACGGCGAGGAGCAACACGCGCCTCACGCCGCGAACGTACAGCAACGTCCTTACAGCGAGATGAACTGCCCCCGTTACGAGAGCCGCGAGTAGGCGACCGCCACCTCGGCGGCCAGAGAGGCGTTCTCGACGATCAGCGTCCTGTTCGCCTCGACGGTCTTGCCGCCGCTCGCCTCGTGGAGGTAGGCGAGGACGAACGGCGTCAGCCCCTGGCCGTGCACGTCCTGGCGCTCGGCCTCCTCGACGCCCTTGCGAATCAGCGGCTCGACGTCGAGGCTCTCGTCCGGC
>JBOHAM010000076.1:0-7824 GCA_050697735.1 Gaiellaceae bacterium
GTAGATCTCCTGCGAACCCTCGGGGTTTTCCACCAGCATTGCGACCGGCATGTCGACCTCCTGACCCTTGAAGTTGTCAGCCAAGGGGAGCCTATAGCCCTCCCTCAAGCAGGTTTGGCCCCCTCGCACGCCGCGACCCGGTTAGAGCCTTTCCGGACTGGAGCCTTGGCGCGCGCATGAGCTCCCTTGGTCCTGGCAAATCTTCTTGCTTAGCCCAAAGGATCGCTGGCCTCGGTATGCAAAGCCGGAGTTGGCGCCGCGCTCCCAACCACCCTTCGTGTTATCACGAACCCCAACACTGAGAATGGAGTGGCACGACCTCTTTCTGTACGAACCGCGCCGTTGAGCCGCATCGGCCGTCTCTGCACGCCATCGCGATGGTTAAGGCTGCGGCGGACGGCGAGCGTGACCCTACTCCGCCGCCTCTCCACCCGCGTCGCGCTGGGTCAACGGCGGGTCAACAGAGAGACGCCAGGTCGTCCGAGAAGACTCGAAGCGATTCCGCTTAGCCATGCAGGTTCACCAGGCCTCCCCAGGGATCGCGAACCCAGCGGGACCCATTTTCTAATCCGCGGGTCGGAGGTTCGAATCCTCCCAGGCGCATGGGCGAGCCACTCACCGCCGCTCCGCCGCTCCGCGCGGCACGATCACCACGGGGCAACGGGCGACGCCGACGAGGCTGTTGGAGACGCTGCCGAGGAAGGCAGCCTTGAACGCTCCACGCCCGCGTGAGCCGACGACGATCAGCTCGGCGTCCTCCTCGTCGGCGAGATCTGCGAGCCGCTCGCTGGGCAGGCCGAGGGCCACCCTATGCTCGGCGTCGGTCAGCCCGGCGTCCGCCGCGACCTGCTCTAGGAGGCGCTCCGCAGCTTCCTTCTGCGCGTCGATCTCCTCCTTCACCGCAATTGGCCCGCCGCTCCTCCCGAACGCGGCTGCGGCGGCGTACGAGGTGTGCGCGAGCTCTCCGACGTGGGCCAGCACGAGTCTCGTTCCGAGCCGGCTCGCCAGCTCGCCCGCGACCGCAAGAGCGGCCTGGGAGTCGGCCGACCCGTCGATGCCGCAAACGATCGATGTGCTCATCTTCAGCTCCTTTCCGTTCCTGCCAGCGTTGCCGAGAGCTCGCGTACCGGCTATCGGTGGGCGACCCCATTTCGCCTTGATCGGCAGCCGAGGAGTCAGGCGGCGGCGGCGGCGGCGCTCAGCTCGCGCTCCGACGAGAGCGTGTCGAGCGCGGTACCGAGGGCAGGAAGCTCAGCACGGGTGGCGGCCAAGACGCTTCGATCGAGCTGCAGCAGGAGCTCTCCATCGTCGGCCAGCCACCTCGTCGCGGCGTGGACGAGGCGCCGGTACGACCCGAGGCCGTCGCCGGGCGCGAACACGGAATCGAACGGCTCGGCCAAGAGGTCTGGATGCTCGGCGGCGGCCGACGCCGGCACGTAGGGCAGGTTGGCGACGATCAGGTCGACCGGCGCCGGCACCCCGTCGAGAAGATCGCACCGGCGGACGAAGACACGGTCGTCGAGCCGGTGACGCCGGACGTTTGCGCACGCGAGCCGAACGGCGCGGCGGCTCGTGTCCGTAGCCCAGACTTCGACGTCGGGGCACTCGCGCGCGATCGCGATCGCGATTGCGCCACCGCCCGTCCCGACGTCTGCGACGCGCGCACGGCGCCCGCTCAGGCGCAAGAGGGCCTCCGCAACCAGCTGCTCGCTTGTGGATCGGGGCGTCATCACCTTGCCGGGCGCGCTCAGCAGGCTGATCCCGTTGAAGGTGACGCGACCCACGGCCGGTCAGACCGCCACTCGCGGCCGGCGCTCTCGCACTGCGGCGACGTCGCCGACCAGGCGCAGCCAGCTCCCGAGCAGCTGCTCGGCGAGCGCGTCGAGCTCCGGCGTGGCCCGTTCCAGGCCAGCCTCGACATCGTCCCAGTCCGTGCCGGCGCGCTCGAGGAGACGGTTGTAGCCGGGTACAGCGGCCCAGCGATCGAGATCGTCAGACCGCACCTCGGGGTGGAACTGCAGCCCGTAGGCACTGTCGCCGAAACGAAATGCCTGGTGCTCATAGGCGATCGACCCGGCCAGCGGGATCGCGCCTCGCGGGAGCTCGAACGCGTCCTCGTGCCAGCCGAACACGGGAAAACGGCCAGGCAGGCCGCCGAACAGCCGGTCCCGCTTGGCGCCGGCGGTCAGGAAGACGTCGTGGACGCCCACCTCCGGCTTTGAGCCACGCCTGACGACGCCGCCCAGCGCCCGAGCGAGCAACTGGCCACCCAGGCAGATGCCGAGGAACGGCGTGTTCCGCAGGACGGCGTCGCGAATCCAGCGCTGGGTCTCGAGCAGAGCCGGCTCGCCGGCGCCGAGGCTCCCGCCGAGCACGATCGCTCCGTCGAACCACCCCGCGTCCGGAAGCCGCGTCGCCCCGGTGGTCCTGAGCACGTCGTAGTCGACGTCGGCGTTGTCGAGAACGCCCGAGAAGCTTCCGCGTCCGGTTTCGGGCTCGTGCTGGAGGACGGCGATCCGGAGGCTCATGCGGCCTTTCTTGGCGCCGGCTGCGCGCGGACGAGCGGCCGGACGCCGAGGACCTGGAGCGACAACCTCCCGCGCGGAGTCTCGACCTCGACGCGCTCGCCCGCACGCCGGCCGAGCAAGGCGCTGCCGACGGGGGCGCCGACCGACACTCGCCCGTTCGCGACACCGGGCTCGATCTCCCCGACCAGCTCGTACTCGGCGACCTCGTCGGCAGCGACGTCGCGTACGCGCACGCTGGCGCCGATCCCGGCGATGCCGTTGTCAGGCGGCGCGACGACCTGTGCCGCCGCTACCTGGGCCTCGAGGGTCGCGATCCGCCGCTCGAGCCGGGCCTGCTCGACGAGCAGGTCGTAGAGAGCCGGGTTGTCGGCGAGATGGCCGTCCTCGCGCGCCTCGCGCAGGCGCTCGCTCACTCGACGGCGACCGTCCCCTCGCAACCTCTCGAGCTCGGACCGGAGTCGCTCGTAGCCGTCGGCGGTCACGTGCATGGTCTCGTTCGCCGTCCCCTCCGCCACTGCGTTCACGTCGGCCTCCTCTCCTTTGGGGAAACCCGGGGGACGAAGGTCGCCCCCTTTCGTCGATCCTGGCTTCGGCTCCCACCGTCCGCCATGGAGCCGAGGCCCCATTTCGTCGCCACGCGACTGGCGCTAACGTCGCGGTATGGAGGTCCGGGCCTTGCCGTTCTTCTGGCGGGTCTTCGCGGTCAACGCGGGGCTCTTGGCCGTGGTCGCGATCCTCCTGCTCGTGACTCCGGTGACGATCAGCGCGCCCATCTCCCCCTCGCAGGCGCTGATCGTCGTTGCCGGGCTGGTGATCACGGTGGTGACGAACGCCGTGTTGCTGCGACGAGCGGTCACGCCGCTCGACCACCTCGCCCAGCGGATGGACGCGGTCGACCTGCTGCGCCCCGGCCAGCGCCTGCCGGTCGGCCGCGAGGACGAGGTCGGCCGCGTCGTGCGGGCCTTCAACCAGATGCTCGACCGGCTCGAGGACGAGCGCCTGCAGAGCGGTCGGCGGGTGCTCGCGGCACAGGAGGCCGAACGCGTCGGCATCGCCCGCGACCTGCACGACGAGGTCGGGCAGCTCTTGACCGGCGTGCTTCTGCACCTCGACTCGATTGCGGGCACGGCGCCTGCTCACCGCGAGGAGATCGACGAGGCGAAGCAGGCCGTCCGCCGCGCGCTCGACGAGGTGCGGCGGATCTCGAGCGAGCTCCGCCCGGAGATGCTCGAGCACCTCGGGCTTGTCAGCGCGCTGACCGAGCTGACGACGACGTTCGGCCGTGTCTCAGGCGTCCACGTCGAGCGTCAGTTCGACAAGTCGCTGCCGAAGCTCCCGCCCGACACCGAGCTCGCCGTCTACCGGATCGCGCAGGAGAGCCTGACCAACGTCGCACGCCACGCGAAGGCCGGCCGGGTGACGATCGCGCTCGAATCCGGCCGCGACAGCATCGTCCTCCGCGTCGCCGACGACGGTCGCGGCTTCGACACCTCGACACACGCCGAGCACGGAGGCCTGCGCAGCATGCGTGAGCGCGCCCTGCTCGTGGGCGGTGTGCTCGCGATCCAACAGGGCTCGGCGGGCGGTGTCGAGGTGCGCCTCGAGGTCCCGGCGACCAGCGTCGCGGAGCCGTCGGAGGTGCAGAGCTGATGCCGATCCCCCTCGTGACCCGGATCCTGATCGCGGACGACTTTCCCATCGTCCGCTCGGGGCTGCGCAAGGTGCTCGATGCCAACGCGGACCTCGAGGTCGTCGCCGAGGCCGAGGACGGCGCCGAGGCGGTCGAGAAGGCGCTTGCAGAAGACGTCCACCTGGTGATCCTGGACGTCTCGATGCCGAGAATGACGGGCATCCAGGCCGCCGCCGAGCTGCACAAGCGCAAGCCCGAGATCAAGGTGCTGATGCTGTCGATGCACGACAGCGAGCAGTTCCTGTTCGAGGCGCTCAAGGCCGGCGCCTCCGGCTACGTCCTCAAGTCGGGAGCCGACACCGACATCGTCGATGCCTGCCGCGCCGCGATGCGCGGCGACTCCTTCCTCTATCCCTCTGCGATCACGGCGCTCGTTCGCGACTACGTCGAGCGCGGCGGCCGCGGCGAAGAGCAGTTCGACGTCCTCACGCCGCGTGAGCTTGAGGTGCTGAAGCTGATCGCCGAGGCGTACACCTCGAAGGAGATCGCGAAGACGCTCTTCATCAGCATCAAGACCGTCGAGCGCCACCGCCAGAACATCCTCGACAAGCTCGGGATGAGCGACCGCGTCGAGCTGACCCGCTACGCCATCAGGCGCGGGCTGATCCAGCCCTGACCCGCTCGTTGGGCCGCCACCGAGATCCGATTCCCAGGATCCCGAGAGCCTCAAGCAGAGACGGCACGGCGTGCCTCGGTGTCCGTCGCACCGCCGGGCCGGATGGCACGACGACGTGCGCGACGGGAACCCTCGTGAGCGCACGTGCCTTCGCCGGCAAGCCACGCTCGAGCCAGTACGACTCTTCCTCCGGCGGGGTCGCCAGAAGCACCCGGGTGGCCGGAAACGATCCGAGGGCGTCGGTCATCGACTCGAGTGGCTTGTCGCTACCGACCGAGCCGGTCGACGAAACGCCTCGCTGTCGCAGCAGCCCGATCGAGATCGACATGCTCTCCTCTGCCTCGCACCGTTCCTCGGACTCGTCGTCGGTCAGGAAGTGAAGATGGGAGACGCGCACGGGGACAACGAGGTGAACCGCGACGGCGCCGTCGAGTCGAGCGACGATCTCATCGCAGAGGACGATCTCGCTGCAATGCGCGTCGGCGACCACGAGAAGCCTCGGCTCTCGGTCGGTCGAGACGGCGAGTCGTTGGGCGCTGACGCGCGTGCGCTCGAACGCGAGCGGCGCCACAGCTCCCAGGCCGAGAATGACGATCGAAACGATCGCGAACCACACCCAACCCAGCGCCGGTGGCTCCACGGCCAACGCGAAAACGAGCGCGGCGGCGCCGAGGAAGGCTCCGATCGACGAAAGAATCACGACGAGGGTCGTCTTCGCGCCCCAGTCGCGGTCGTACGTCTTCGAGCTCGCGAACGATCGCCGGGTCGGGCGCGCGCTTCGTCGGCGACTGTGAGGAGGCTCGTGCTCCATCGTCTTCTCCTTTCTGTCATCACCAGCGTCGCCGAACGAGCGCGGATCGACCATCGGTGGGGAACCCCAGTTCGCCGCGATGTGCACCTGAGATGTGGCACGGCCTCACTCGCGGTGGGAGAGGATCCTGGCCATGTAAGAATCGAGCCGCGCGAGACGCTAAAAGGCGAACACCAAAAGGACACGGGTACGAGAGGCCTTCAGGAGGAAGATGCGAGCGCGGATCAAGGAGAAGCGGGAGGTTGCGAAGGGGACCTTGCTCGTGACGTTCGACCTGCTCGGCGAAGAGGTCGACTTCACGCCCGGGCAGTACTTCTTCGTCACGCTCCCCGACGTCGGTCACCAGGACGACAAGGGCCTCCGGAGGCACATCACCGTCGTCACGTCTCCGAACGAGAAGGGAGTTCTCGGCTTCGCGACGAGGATGCGAGAGAGCGCCTTCAAGCGCTCCCTCGGCGAGCTCCCAATCGGTGCGGACGTGGAGGTCGAGCCGCCCAAGGGAAGCTTCGCGCTGCCCGAGGACGTCTCGCGGCCGCTCGTCTTCGTCGCCGGTGGGATCGGGATCACGGTTTTCCGGAGCATGCTCCGCTACATCCAGGATGAGGGGCTCCCGTATCGCGTGACGCTCGTCTACTCGAATCGCGACCGGGAGTCGACGGCGTTCCTCGACGAGCTTCAGGAGCTCGAGAACGAGAATGCCAACCTCCGGCTCGTCCTCACCATGACCCAGGACCCGGGCTGGGAGGGCGAGACCCGCAAGATCGACTCCGAGTTTTTCCGCGACCACCTGGGCGAGGATCTCGAGGAGAGCACGTTCCTGGTCGCGGGGCCGCCCGCGATGGTGGAGGGCATGCAGAAGGCGCTCGACGAGGCGGGAGTGGACGAGAAGAACGTCATCGCCGAGCGCTACAGCGGGTACTGAGCGGGCCTGAGCAAGCCGCCCGTCCGTGCGCGGTCGCCCGACGGTTGTCTACAGGCTCTTGAGGAACTGGACGAGGTCGCTCTTCTCCTGAACACCGAGCTCCAGTCCGAAGCAGCCGTCGTAGTGCTCCACGACCGCGTTCAACGTCGGGAAGCGGCCGTCGTGCCAGAAGCCGCCTTTCGAGCGGGCGAAGAGTCCTCTGAGCGGGGTCGTCCGGTATCTCTCGTCCGGCGAGCGGTCGGCCTGGAACGAGTCGGTGCAGATCTCAGAAGGCTCGCGCATGTTCCAGCCCGGCTCGGTGTAAAGCGGCGGCACGTGGCAGTCTGCGCACCTGGCCTCGCCGTTGAAAATCTCTTCCCCTCGCCGGGCCGCTGCTGGGTCGAAGCTTCCTTTCGGCGGCTTCGGTGCGAGCAGTCCCTTCTGGTAGAACTCGAGCGCTCCGAGCTTCGGCGTGATGAGATCGGGTTCGTTCCGCACGTCGAAGAAGCCGGCTCTTGTCGCGATCGGGAACTTCTCCGGGTCGTTCAGCCGAGGATCGAAGAACGTTCCCTGCCCGTGCATCTCGAGGTTGGCGACGAATGCGTTCCAGTACGTCACCGAGCCCCAGCCGGTATACGTGTGCAGGTTCACCCCGGCAAGGCCGAAGGCAGCCGGGAGAAGCGTCGCCGCCGACCCGCCGTCGGGGCGGAATCCCTTGCCGTCCAGGAAGAGCTCGGCGTCGAACTTCCCCGGGCCCCAGGCGGCGAGAACGGCGTTCAGCGTCGCCTCGTCGACTTCGAGGAGGTCGGTGATCGGCTTCTTGTTCGGGGCGAGCGAGATGATCGCCCCGACGTTGAGGTCACGGTTCGGCCAGCCGTCGAGCCGGCGTCCGATGCCGGGAGCGAAGGAGTCGTCCACGGTGGAGTGACAGAAGGCGCACGTGATCCCCATCGAGGCGAAGGAGTCGTCGTCGTCGAAGAAACCCCTGACTCCCACGACGGCGTCCAGTTTCAGAAGCGCGAGTGTGGTGGCCGGGTCGTCAAGGTCGACTTTCCCCTTTCGGAGCGCCTTCTTCAACGACTTGGGAAGCGCCGCCTCGTCGACCTTCAGGCCGACGGCCAGGGCGGTCCGGGGGCTGACGCCGGGGCCGACGCCGCCGAGCTCCTCGCCGGCTATCGCCTGGTGAAGCTGGAGGGCGCCGCCCCAGAACGCTTCGTCGCCGAAGGTGTCGAAGCGGAAGATCTGCCGTCCCTCCTCGAACAGCTTCTCCGCCTGCCT
>JBOHAM010000077.1:0-7890 GCA_050697735.1 Gaiellaceae bacterium
GCGCACCCGGGCCCGCAAGCCGGCGGCAGCGCCGGAGGATGAGGCCGGCTCGGGGGGCCCCGCCGGCGAGGAGAAGCCGAAGCGACCACGCACGCGCAAGAAGCCCGAGGAGGCTGAGTAATGGGGCAGAAGGTCCATCCCGGCGGGTTGCGCGTCGGCGTCATCCACGACTGGAAGTCGAACTGGTACACCGGCACGAAGGAGTTCCCGGCCTACCTGATCGAGGACGTCAAGATCCGCGACCACATCTACGGCAAGCTCGGGCACGCGGGCCTGTCCGACATCCTGATCAAGAAGGACAAGCAGCGGATCACGATCGACATCTACACGGCGCGGCCGGGGATCGTGATCGGCAAGTCCGGCGCCGAGGTCGACGCGCTGCGGCGCGAGATCCACGGGATGACGCACAAGAACGTCCAGATCAACATCAACGAGATCAAGCGGCCCGAGCTCGACGCCAAGCTCGTGGCCCAGTCGATCGCCGAGCAGCTTCAGAACCGCGTGAGCTTCCGCCGCGCGATGAAGCGCTCGCTCGCCTCGGCCATCCGCTCCGGGGCACAGGGCGTGAAGATCACGTGCGGAGGCCGCCTGGGCGGCGCGGAGATGTCGCGCTCGGAGACCTACTCCGAAGGCCGCGTCCCGCTGCACACGCTGCGCGCCGACATCGACTACGGCTTCGCCGAGGCGAAGACGACCTTCGGCCGCATCGGCGTGAAGGTCTGGATCAACAAGGGCGAGATCATGCCCGAGGGCTTCGACACCGAGCGCGGCGCCGGCCGGCTGGGCGAGCAGGATCAGGCCCGCCGCAAGGGCGGTCGCCGGGACGGTCTCGGTGCGGCCCGCGAGGGCGGGCGGCGCGGCGGCGACCGCGAGGGTCTCGGCCCCGTGGGCAGGCCGCGGCGTGGCCAGCGGCGCCGATCCGGCGCTGCAGGACGCGAGGGCCAGCAACCCGCGCCCGACCAGCAGGCTCAGGCCCAGCCGGAGCAGCCGCCTGCGGAGGCGCCCCCGGCGCCCGAGCCGGCTTCCGAGCCGGCGCCGGAGCCCCAGGCCGAGCCGGCCGCCGAGGCGCCCGCGCCGCCGGAGGACAAGGGGAGTGACGCCTGATGCTCATGCCGCGGAAGACGAAGTTCCGCAAGCAGCACCGCGGCCGCCGGCGCGGCGACGCCAAGGGGCAGCAGCAGGTGCAGTTCGGCGACTTCGGGCTGAAGGCGCTCGACGCCGGCTGGGTCACCAACCGCCAGATCGAGGCCGCCCGGATCGCCATGACGCGCCACATCAAGCGCGGCGGGAAGGTCTGGATCAACGTCTTCCCGGACAAGCCGGTGACGCAGAAGCCCGCCGAGACCCGCATGGGCTCCGGTAAGGGCTCACCCGAGCACTGGGTCGCCGTGATCAAGCCCGGCCGCGTCATGTTCGAGCTGGGCGGCGTCCCCGAGCCGCTGGCGAAGGACGCCATGCGCCTGGCCGGCATGAAGCTGCCGGTGAAGACCAAGTTCGTAAAGCGGGAGGCTGATCTCTTTGAGGGTTAGAGGAATTCAGCCCCTTAAGGAGGGGGCCCACGGGGGAACCCTGGGTTCCCCCGTGGGAAAAGAGGGAGGCGGATCTCTTTGAGGGCTAGGGAGTTGCGCGATCTATCGGACGAGGAGCTCGTGAAGCGTCTCGGAGAGAGCCGCGAGAACCTCTTCAATCTCCGCTTCCAGATGGCGACCGGCGCGCTCGACAACACCGCGCGCCTCAAGCACGCGAAGCACGACATCGCCCGGATCCTGACGATCCAGGCCGAACGCAAGAACTCGCTGGAGAGAAGGTAAATGGCAAGGCCGAGAAAGAAGGACGAGGAGAAAGAGCAGCAGGTCGAGGCGACCCCGGCCGAGGAGCCGGAGGCGTCGTCCGCCCCTGCCGAGGAGGAGGAGGAGGAGGCTCCCGCCGAGGAGCGCGTGGCCGAGGAGGCTCCCGCCGAGGAGGAGCAGCCTGCCGAGGAGCCGGCCCCCGAGCCGGTCGCCGAGGAGACCCCTGCGGAGGCGGAGGAGCCTCCAGCCGAGCCGGAGGAGGTTCCCGCGGAGGAGCCCGCCGCCGAGGAGGCTCCCGCCGAGGAGCCTGCCGCGGAGGAAGCCGAGCCGGAGCCGGTCGCCGAGGCCCCTGCTCCCGCGGCTGCTCCCGAGCCGAAGAAGAAGCGGAAGCATCTCCCGCGCGCCGAGCGCCGGCAGCGCTCGAAGCCGAAGCGGGAGAAGCCGGCCAAGCGCAAGCCGCTCGTCCGGCTGCCCAAGCCTGGCGACGTGCGCGGGCAGCGCAAGGAGCGCCGCGGCATCGTCGTCTCGGCCGCGATGGACAAGACCATCGTCGTCCGCGTCGACAGCGTGAAGCCGCACCCCGTCTACAAGAAGATCGTGCGCCGCTCCACCAGGCTGCACGCCCATGACGAAGGGAACACCGCGAAGATCGGCGACGTCGTGCGCGTGATCGAGACGCGCCCGCTCTCGAAGACGAAGAACTGGCGGCTTGCCGAGGTGTTGGAGGAAGCGAAGTGATCCAGCAGGAATCCCGCCTGCGCGTCGCCGACAACACGGGAGCCCGCGAGCTCCTGTGCATCCGCGTGGTCGGTGGCTCGCACCGCCGCTACGCGCGGGTGGGCGACGTGATCGTCGGGACCGTGAAGACGGCGACCCCTCAGGGGACGATCAAGAAGGGCGAGGTCGTCAAGGCGGTCGTCGTGCGGACGAAGAAGCCGTTCGGGCGCGACGACGGCACGTCGATCGCGTTCGACGAAAACGCGGCGGTGATCATCGACGCGCAGATGAACCCGCGCGGGACCCGCATCTTCGGGCCCGTCGCGCGGGAGCTGCGCGAGCGGAACTTCATGAAGATCGTCTCACTCGCGCCGGAGGTGTTGTGACGTGGCGCAGGCCATGAAAATTCGCAAGGGCGACGTCGTCCAGGTGCTCACGGGCAAGGACCGCGGCAAGCAGGGCCGCATCATCGAGGCGGACCCGAAGAGGCGGCGAGTGATCGTCGAGAACCTGAACGTGGTCAAGCGGCATCGGCGGCCGCGTCCGATGAAGGACTCGAGCCGGATGGGCCAGACCCAGATCCAGCCGGGCGGCGTCTTCGACATCTCGGCTGCGATCGAGGTGTCGAACGTGATGGTCGTCTGCCCGACGTGCAATCGCGCGACCCGGGTCGGCTACGAGTTCCGCGACTCGAAGGACGGACGCGTGAAGGTGCGCGTGTGCAGGCGCGCCGACTGCGGGGAGGTGCTCGACCGCTGATGGCCACTGCGACGAAGACCGAATACACGGTGCGCCTGAAGGAGCGCTACGAAGGCGAGGTCCGGCAGGCGCTCAAGGACCAGTTCGGCTTCAGCTCGATTATGCAGACGCCGCGGATCGAGAAGATCACCGTGAACATGGGCGTGGGCGAGGCGAAGACGAACGCCCGCGCGCTCGACAAGGCCGTCGAGGAGCTGACCACGATCACGGGCCAGCGCGCCCGGATCACGCGCGCGAAGAAGTCGATCGCCGGCTTCAAGATCCGCGAAGGCATGCCCATCGGCGCCAAGGCGACGCTGCGCGGCGTGCGCATGTACGAGTTCCTCGACCGTCTGGTCTCGATCGCGCTCCCGCGCATCAGGGACTTCCGCGGTCTCGCGCCGGCGAGCTTCGACGGGCGCGGCAACTACTCGATCGGCGTGCGCGAGCAGATCATCTTTCCCGAGATCAACTACGACGACGTGGAGACCGTCCGTGGCCTCGACGTCGTGATCACCACGAGCGCGCGGACGGACGAGGAGGGCCTGGCGCTCCTGCGCGGGCTCGGCCTTCCGTTCCGCGACCAGGACTAGGTGTAGGAGGAGCATGGCGAAGAAGAGCCTGATCGCGAAGGCAGCCCGGCCGCCGAAGTACCGGACGCGGGCCTACAGCCGCTGCAACCGCTGCGGACGCCCCCGGGCGGTGTACCGGAAGTTCGGCCTCTGCCGGATCTGCCTGCGCGACCTCGCGCACGAGGGTTTCATCCCCGGCATGACCAAGTCGAGCTGGTAGGAGGCGGACGATGCTGAACGATCCCATCTCCGACATGCTGACCCGGATCCGGAACGCCAACCGGGCGCTCCACGAGACGACGACCATGCCGGCCTCGCGGACGAAGGTCGAGATCGCCCGCGTCCTCAAGGACGAGGGCTACATCAAGGACTACCGGGTCGAGACGGGCGAGTCCTTCGATACCCTGACCGTCGAGCTCAAGTACGGGCGGAGCCGCGAGCGCGTCATCACCGACCTGCGCCGCGTGTCCAAGCCCGGACGCCGCGTCTATGCCCGCAAGGATCGCCTCCCGCGCGTCCTCGGCGGGATGGGCACGGCGATCATGTCCACGTCCAACGGTCTCGTCACGAGCCGCACGGCGCAGGAGCTCGGCGTCGGCGGGGAAGTCGTGTGCTTTGTCTGGTGAGAAATCTGACGATTTCTCACCACTGGGGTGAAGGAAGACTGTGAGTCGAATCGGGAAAACACCAATCGAGCTTCCGGCCGGTGTATCCGTCTCGCTGTCGCCTGGCCGCGTGATGGTGAACGGGCCCCTGGGCGAGCTCTCGCAGCAGGTGCCCCAGCGCATCGCGATCGAGCAGGCCGACGGCGAGCTCCTCGTCAAGCGGCCCACGGAGCGCGGGGAAGACCGGGCGCTGCACGGCCTCACCCGCTCGCTCGTGGCCAACATGGTCGAGGGCGTCACCAAGGGCTTCGAGAAGCGGTTGGAGATACAGGGCGTCGGCTACCGCGCCGCCATGCGCGGGGCCGACCTCGAGCTGAACGTCGGCTTCTCGCACGCCGTCGTCAAGAAGGCGCCGCAGGGCATCACGTTCGAGGTCCCGGCACCGACCCAGGTGGTCGTCAAGGGCATCGACAAGCAGCGCGTCGGCCAGGTCGCGGCCGAGGTGCGCGCCGTGCGCCCGCCCGAGCCGTACAAGGGCAAGGGCATCCGCTACGCGGGCGAGTACGTCCGCCGCAAGGTCGGGAAGAGGGCCTAGTCGTGGCGACCCTGACAGTCCGCCAGGCACGGGAGCGCCGCCACCGGCGCGTCCGCCGGAAGATCTTCGGCACCGCCGAGCGCCCGCGGCTCACCGTGCACCGCTCGAACCGGGGCATCGAGGCGCAGCTCGTGGACGACGTCGATGGCAAGACGCTGGCCTCCGCGAGCCACCTGGGCCTGAAGAAGAGCTTCAAGGGCTCGAAGAGCGAGCAGGCGGCCGAGGTGGGCAAGCTGCTCGCCGCGAGCGCGAAGAAGGCCGGCGTCGAGACGGTCGTGTTCGACCGCGGCGGCTACCTCTACCACGGGCGCGTGAAGGCGCTCGCCGACGGAGCACGCGAGGGAGGACTCACGTTTTGAGCACAGTGGAACGGCAGGTCGAGCGCAACCTGGAGATCGAGGCCCGTGAGCTGAAGGAGCGCGTGGTCGAGATCAACCGCGTCGCCAAGGTCGTCAAGGGCGGCCGGCGCTTCTCGTTCACGGCGCTCGTCGTCATCGGCGACGAGGTCGACCGCGTGGGCGTCGGCTACGGGAAGGCCCGCGAGGTCCCGCTCGCCATCTCGAAGGCCGTGGACGACGCGAAGAAGAACCTCTTCCAGGTGCCGAAGCACGGCCAGACGATCACGCACGAGGTGCTCGGCCGCTCCGACGCCGCGCGTGTGCTCCTGCGCCCGGCGAGCGAAGGCACGGGCGTGATCGCCGGCGGCGGCGTGCGCGCCGTGCTCGAGCTGGCCGGGATCCGCGACATCCTGGCCAAGAGCCTCGGCAACCCCAACCCCATCAACCTGCTCAAGGCGACGGTGAACGGGCTCCAGAGCCTGCGCCGGCCCGAGGAGGTCGCCCGCATCCGCGGCAAGCGGGTCGAGGACATCCTCTTCCCGCGCGAGCCCGAGCAGGGCGAGACCACGACCACGGCTGCCGTTTCCGAGGAAACGCAGACTGCCGACACCCCGGATGACGAAGCTCAGGATCACGCAGGTTCGTAGCCAGATCGGCCAGACGGAGCGCCACCGCGGCACGCTGCGCGCGCTCGGGCTCGGTCGCATCGGCCGGTCGACCGAGCGCGAGTCGAGCCCGGAGACGCTCGGCATGCTCCGGAAGGTCCGTCACCTCGTGAAGATCGAGGAGGCCTAGCCGTGCCCGCGGAAGAGCACGACGAGCTCACCCTCTCGAACCTGAGGCCCGCCCAGGAGCGCCGCGCGCGCAAGCGGATCGGCCGCGGGCTGGGCTCGGGGAAGGGACGCTACTCTGGCCGCGGGATCAAGGGCCAGAAGTCGCGCTCGGGCTCGCACACGATGCGCGCCGGCTTCGAGGGCGGCCAGATGCCGATCTACATGCGCTTGCCCAAGCAGCGCGGCGCCACCTCGAAGGACGCCATGCCCATCGGCCCGCACCGCACCTCGACGGTGCCGGTGAACCTGCGCGACCTCGAGCGCGTCTTCGACGACGGCGCCGACGTGACCCTCGAGGCCATGGTCGAGAAGGGCCTGATCAAGAACACCCGCACGGACGTGAAGGTGCTCGGCCAGGGCGAGCTGACGAAGAAGCTGGCGGTCACCGCCCATCGCTTCTCGACCTCCGCGCGCGAGAAGATCGAGGGTGCGGGCGGCTCCGTCACCGCCCTTCGGCCTCCGCGCGAGGCGAAGAAGAAGCGCGGGCGCAGGAAGCCTGCTCCGACCGAGGCAAGCGTGGAGGAAGCACCGGAGGAGACGACTGAATCGCCAGAAGCGCCTAACCAGGAAGACACGTAAGTGTTTTCCTGGTTAACAAACGCGTGGCGGGTCCCTGAGCTCCGGCGCCGCCTGCTCTTCACGGCGGGGATCCTCGCCCTCTACCGGCTCGGCAGCTGGATCCCGGTGCCGGGCGTCGACTCCGAGCAGATCGAGGCGTACTTCGGCGGCCAGGGCGGCACGATCCTGGGCCTCCTGAACATCTTCTCAGGCGGTGCCCTGAGCCAGTTCGCGGTCTTCGCGCTCGGGATCATGCCGTACATCACGGCCTCGATCATGCTGCAGCTGCTGACGGTCGTGATCCCGAAGCTGGGCCAGCTCCAGCGCGAGGGGGAGGCCGGCTACGCGAAGATCACGCAGTACACGCGGTACCTGACCGTCGTGTTGGCCGCCGCCCAGGCGACGGGCTACGCGTTCCTCTTCCGCAGCCAGAACGTGCTCGACACGAACGCGGGGGAGACCGTCCTCATCATCATCTCGCTCACCGCCGGGACGACGCTCCTCATGTGGCTGGGCGAGAACATCACGAAGCGCGGCGTGGGCAACGGCATCTCGATCCTCATCTTCGCCTCGATCCTCGTCGCCGCCCCGATCGGTATCGCCGCGTGGTGGAACGGCGGCCCGATGGAGAAGCTCTTCTTCCCGCTCATCGCGGTCGGAATCTGTGCGGCGGTCGTCTTCGTGCAGGAGGGCCAGCGGCGCATCCCGATCCAGTACGCGAAGCGCATGGTGGGACGCCGCATGACCGCCGGTGGGTCGACCTACCTCCCGCTGCGGGTCAACATGGCGGGCGTCATCCCGATCATCTTTGCGGCGGCGATCCTCGCGTTCCCGCCGACGATGGCTCAGTACTTCCCGGCGACACGGGACTTCGTGAACGAGTACTTCCAGCCGGGCGACTGGATCTACCTGCTGATCGAGGGCCTGATGATCGTGGTCTTCACCTACTTCTACACCGCGGTGCAGTTCAACCCCGTCGACCAGGCGGACAACCTGCGCCGGTACGGCGGTTACATCCCCGGGATTCGCCCCGGGCCTCCGACCGCCCAGTACCTGGACCGCGTCCTCTCGCGGCTGACGTTTCCCGGAGCGCTCGTCCTCGCAACCGTCGCGGTCCTCCCGAGCCTGTTCATCGCCTACGGAG
>JBOHAM010000078.1:0-6878 GCA_050697735.1 Gaiellaceae bacterium
CCCTTGTGATGAAGTTCGGGGGGACGTCGGTGGCCGACCCGGAGAAGATCCGCCGCGTCGCTGCGAGGCTCGTTGCCACCAAGCGCGCAGGATCGCGCGTCGTCGGCGTGGTCTCGGCGATGGGCTACCACACGGACGAGCTGCTCGACCTCGCCCGCCAGGTCTCGCCGCAGCCGAAGCCGCGCGAGCTGGACATGCTGATCTCGGTGGGCGAGCGGATCTCCTGCGCCCTCGTCGCCATGGCCATCTCCGACCTCGGAACGGACGCGGTCTCTCTGACCGGCTCGCAAGCCGGCATCGTCACGGACACCGCGCACGGGAAGGCGAAGATCGTCGAGGTGAAGGCCCACCGGATCCACCAGGCGCTCGACGACAACCGCATCGTGCTCGTGGCGGGGTTCCAGGGCGTCTCGACCGAGTACGACGTGACCACGCTCGGCCGCGGCGGCTCCGACACGACGGCCGTCGCCCTGACGGCCGCGCTCGGCGCGGACGCGTGCGAGATCTATACGGACGTCGACGGCGTCTTCACCGCCGACCCGCGCGTCGTCCCCGAGGCGCAGAAGCTCCATGCGGTGAGCTACGAGGAGATGCTCGAGCTGGCCGCCTCGGGAGCGAAGGTGCTTGCGCTACGCTCGGTCGAGTTCGCGCGGAACCACGGCGTGATGGTGCACGTTCGCTCGACGTTCACCGACGAGCCCGGAACGTGGATCAGGGAGGAGGACGAGCGGATGCTGGAGAAAGCGTTGATCTCGGGCGTGACGCACACGGTCGAGGAGGCGGTCTACGAGGTCGAGGGCATTGCCCCCGCCGACCTCTTCGAGGCGCTCGCTGCCGCCGAGGTCAACGTCGACACGATCATCCAGATGGACTCCCGCATCGTCTTCTCCGCACCGCTCGAGGACCGGCCGCCCGCCGAGCAGGCGCTCGCCGGCCTTGGCGCACGCTACTCCGAGCAGCAGGGGCTCGGCAAGGTGAGCGTCGTCGGAGCCGGGATGAAGAGCCACCCGGGCGTCGCCGCGAAGACCTTCGCCACCGTGCGCGGGCTCGGCGTCGAGGCGAGGTTCGTCGCCACCTCGCCGATCAAGATCGCCTTCTACCTCCCGCACGAGGACGTCGACCGCACCGTGCGCGCCCTCCACGACGCCTTCGAGCTCGGCTCCCCCGAGGCGGAGCGGCAGCATGCCTGAGGTGCGGATCGGGGTCGTCGGCGCCACCGGCGCCGTGGGGACGGTGACGCTCGAACTGCTCGCGACACGGGGCTTCGGCGACGTGCGCGCGTTCGCGTCCTCCCGCTCCGCCGGGTCGCGGGTGCGCTACGGCGACCGGGAGCTGCTCGTCGAGGAGGCGACGCCCCAGGCGCTCGCGGCCGGCGACCTCGATCTCGTCTTCTTCTCCGTCGGTACGGCGGCGAGCCGGGAGCTCGTCCCCCACGCCGTCCGCGGCGGCGCCGTCGTCGTGGACAAGTCGGACGCATACCGGCTCACCGAGGGGATCCCGCTCGTCGTGGCCGGCGTCAACGACCACGTCCTGAACGGCGACGAGATCGTCGCCAACCCGAACTGCTCGGCGATGCAGCTCGCCTGCGTGCTCGAGCCGCTTCGCCAAGAAGCAGGCCTCGCGCGAGTGCGCCTGGCCACCTACCAGTCGGCCTCGGGCGCGGGCGACGCGGGCATCGAGCGGCTCCGCGCGGTCGCACCGGCCGAGGGAGACCTCTCGATGGACTGGGACCTCGACGGCGACGAGTTCAGCGAGGAGTGGAAGCTCCGCGCCGAGACCCGCAAGATCCTCGAGCTGCCCGAGCTGCCCCTCCACGCGACCTGCGTGCGGGTTCCGGTGCTCGTAGGCCACGCTCAGGCGGTTTGGGTGGAGACCCGCGAGCCGCTCTCGCCCGAGGACGCCCGCGAGATCCTGCTCGCGGCGCCGAACGTCGAGCTGGCGGACCTCCCGACGCCGCGCGATGCCGCCGGCCGCGACCACGTGCTCGTCGGGCGCATCCGCCGCGACACCGCCGGCGAGGGCCTGGCGCTCTGGATCGTCAACGACAACCTGCGCAAGGGCGCAGCGCTGAACGCCGTCCAGATCGCCGAGCTCCTGCTCGAGCGGCGCCTACTTCCGGCGTAACATTCGCGCGAGCCCGAAGACGGCGATGCCGGTGAGCGCGGCTGTCGCACCGAGCTCCGCGAGCCACCAGTTGCCCAGGTGGTGCTCGGCGGCGCGGCAGCCGACGGACAGAGCCATCCCCAGCCCTCCCGCGACGCCGGCGACGCCGTAGCCGAGCGCAGGGAGGAACGCGAGGGCGCCGGCCCCGAGGAGGAGCAGGAGCATCGCGTAGGAAGAGGCCACCATCCACGTCGGCCAGACCATCCCGGGCTCGGGCGCGGGCTGGAACAGCACGACCGCCGCGAGATAGCCGATCCAGCCCCAGAGCAGGAGGACTCCCGGCGGATACGGCAGAGCCTCGGCTAATCGCGACCGGACCGGCTCAGGCTGCGGCTCCGGAGCAGCCGGCGCCGCCCAGAGCTCCTCCAAAGCGCGAATCTCGTCGACGCGGTCCCGGGTCGTCGTCGTAGGCATCGGAGGCCTCCTTGGTCGCCTGCGCCAAGCGTACCGGGCTACGTGAGCGCGCGCCCGCGCGTCTCCGGGCCGAGCAGCATCACGAGGGCGCCGGCGGCCATCACGAGCGCGATGAAGGTCAGCGACCAGACCGTGTCCCCCGTCCAGTCGATGAGCGCGCCGAAGAGGTACGGCCCGCCGATGGCCGCGCCCTTGCCGAGCCCCTCGACCATGCCGAACGCGCTCGCTCGGAGGCGCGTGGGGAAGAGCTCCGAGGTATACGGGTAGACCGCGCCCCAGGCGCCGAGGTTGAAGAAGCCGACGAAGAAGAGGGCGGCGACGTACTGGGGCGTCGAGTCGGAGACGGCGAAGGCGAAGGCGGAGACGCCGCCGAGAGCGAGGAAGGCGATCAGGGTCGGCTTGCGCCCCACCCGTTCGACGAGCCAGATGGCGGCCGCGTAGCCGGGGAACTGGGAAAGCGCCGAGAGCGCGAGCAGGAGATAGACGTCGATCGTGAACCGCTCCTCCGTCTGCAGCACGAACGGAAGCCAGAGGAAGAGGCCGTAGTAGGAGATGTTGAGGGCAATCCAGACGAGCACGATCAGCGCCGAGGTGCCCCGGAGGCGGCGCGAGACGAGCTCGAACACCGAGGCCCGTGGCTGGGGCTCGGCCGCGAGCAACGCCGGATCGACGGCCCGCCCGGTGATCCGGTCGAGGACGCCGGCAGCTTCCACCGTCCGGCCCTGCCGCGCCAGCCAGTACGGGCTCTCGGGCAGCGCGAGGCGCGCCGCGAACGCGAGGAACGCCGGGAAGGCCGCGGCGAGGAACAGGTAGCGCCAGGCCCAGTCGCCGCCCACCTGCTCGAGGAAGACCCAGGAGAGCCCGGTGGCAGCGAGCAGGCCGACAGGCCAGAAGAAGTCGAGCAGGACGAGGTACCTGCCCCGCTTCTGCGGCGGCAGGTACTCGGCCAGCATGGACGGGTCGACGACGAGCATGCCGCCGAGCCCGATCCCCGCGAGGAACCGGAAGGCCGACAGCGAGCCCGGCCCCCAGGAGAGCGCGGTCAGCGCAGTGAAGAGCGCGTACCAGAGGATCGAGGCCTGGAAGATGCGCCTGCGGCCGATCCGGTCGGCGAGCCGGCCGAGCACGACGCTGCCGAGCAGCGAGCCGCCCAGCGCGGAGGCGGCGATCCAGCCGGCATAGCTGCCGGAAAGACCCCAGAGCGAGGTGAAAAGCGGGACGGTGAAGCCGACGAGGAGGATCTCCATCGCGACGAACGTCCACGCCACGCCGGTGACGAGAACCGCCCGGCGGTGGAAGCGCGTGAAACCGCCTTCCCGCAGGACTTCCTCGACGCCCAGTCGCGGTGGAGCGAGCGTTGCCTGTTCGACTGTCATCGTCTACTGCAGGAGTTTACGCCTTAGAGGCTAAAACCTACGGAAAGTCTACAGGAACGCGGAGGGGTCAGGGGCGCTGGGGCACCGGCGCGGGCACGAACGCCTCCTTCACCTTGCGCCAGGCCCGTGCCGTGAGACCCTCCTCCACCGGCTGGAGCCCGCTGAGCTCGAGGCGCGCGAGGCAGACCTCACCCTCCCAGCGGACGGCCGTGAAGCCGAAGTCGGCCAGGAAGTCCGCCGGGAAGACGGTCCGGTGGACGAGGAAGCGCTCATAGCTGGACTCGCCCTCGGGGTAGCGGTAGCCGAAGGTCTCGATCGCCTTCAGGCCGCGGTCGCGCGCCTCGCCGATGGCGGCGAGGAAGAGGCTCTGGAGCACCCAGGGCGTGGAGAGGTCGACCACGTAGGCGCACGTGACGAGGACCGCGTCGTCGGACGGCGGCCCCGCCGGCAGCGAGAACGCGCGCGGGAAGTAGCCGGAGGGGCCGTACTGGACGAAGCCGACCAGGCGGTCGCCGTCGTCCTCGTAGATCGTCCCCCACGCGCCCCAGTCCTCCTCGACGCGCTCGGCCCAGCGATCCTTGGCGGCCACGCGGCCGGGACGGGACTGCCAGAAGACGCAGTCGACGCACACCGGCGGCGCCTTGCCGATCGTCGCGCCGGTGACGGGCTCGAGCCGGTAGGCCATGCCGCTTGGGCGAGTCTATCCCGGTCGCCGCAGGATCAGCAGCGTCGCCTCGGGCCGCGCGAGGAGGCGGAAGGGGACGAAGCTCGTGCCCAGCCCGCGCGAGACGTGCAGCATGCCGGCGGGGAGCTCGAACAACCCTTCCCAGAACGGAGCCCTCAGGTGCTCGAGGCGGATCTTGCCGCGCGGCGTCGGGAGGCAGATCTGGCCGCCGTGGAGGTGCCCGGCGAGGACGAGGTTGAAGTCGCCCGGCCGGAGACCCAGGACGGCGTCCGGGTAGTGGAGGAGCAGGATGCGCAGGTCCGCCCGCGGCTCCGAGAGCGGCCCCAACGGGTCGTCGGGGCGGCGGGGGTCGGCGCCCACGACCTGGACCGTGCAACCGTCGACGTCCATCAGCGCGGAGTCATGCTCGAGCAAGCGCGCCTCCTCAGCCCGCAGGTGCGAGAGGTCGGCGGGGCTGGCGAAGGGATCGCGCGTCTCCGCCACGTCGTGGTTTCCGAGGATCGCGAACGTCCCGTGGCGGGCGTGCAGGGCGCCGAGCGCCTCGCGCAGAGCCCGCTCGCCCCGCCGCCGGCTGACGAGGTCGCCCGTGATCGCGACCAGGTCGAGCTCGTGCTCGGCGGCCCAGTCGACCGCCTTGCGGAGCGAGCGCCCGTTGAAGGACGGCGTGCCGAGGTGGAAGTCGGAGAGGTGCAGGACGGCGAGGCCGTCGAGCGCCGGAGGAAGCCCGTCGATCGGCACCTCACGTTCGCGCAGCTCGACCCACTGCGACTCGAAGAGCATCCAGCCGAGCCCCGCAACGGCGACCGCCGCCCCGGCGACGGCGAGCCACACCACCACGCGCTACTGCTGCTCGCGGGCGCGGGCCAGGTCGGCGCGGAGGCGCTCGCGGGCCGCCTCGAGCTCCCACCGGAGACGGTCGGCGCGCTCCTGCGAGCCGCCGTTTCGCGAGGGATCGGGGGCTGCCGCTCGCCGAGCCGCCACGAAAGCCGCGGCAGCGCCGGCCGCGGCCAGCGCGAGCACGATCAGGCGCCTCGACATCGGCCGGATTCTAGGAGGGTTTGGCGGAACGTTGCTCGTCGCGGCCCGGCGGCACAGGCTGCGTTTCGTCAAACCCTCCTGGTGCGCAAGTTTTCGGCGGCGGCGAGCGTCTAACAGGATGGAGGGACAGCACCGGTCCGGCTCTTTCCGAGGAGAGCCGGACCGGTCCCTCTTCTCCTAGGGAGCCTCGACCTTCTCCAGCACCGCGTCCACCGGGACGACGTGCCGCTTGAACTTCAGCTCCGAGTCCTCGAGCCCCGCCGCCACGCCGACGAGCTGCGAGAGATGCAGGATCGGCATCTGGAAGCGCTGGCCCGTCTGGGCCTCGAGCTTCTGCTGCCAGGCGTCGAGCGAGAGGTGGCAGAGCGGGCAGGGCGTCACCATCGCGTCGGCGCCCGCCTCGATCGACTGCTGGATCGGCTGGATCAGCTCGCCGAGCGCGGTCTCCTCGCGCGCCTGGATGATCGGGAACCCGCAGCACTTGATCTTCGCCGGGTAGTCGACCGGCTCGCCGCCGCAGGCCTCGATGATCGCCTCGAGCGACCAGGGCCGGTCGGGGTCCTCGAAGCCGAGGAGCTTCGACGGCCGAAGGATCTGGCAGCCGTAGAAGGGCGCCACCTTGAGCCCCTTGAGCCCCTTGTGGGCGACCTGCTTGAGCTTCTCATAGCCGTCGCCCTCAGCGACCAGCCAGAGGAGGTGCTTCACGTCGACGGTGCCGCCGTACGGCGGAGCGCCGACCTTCTCCAGGTTCTCGCTCACGCGCACGCGCAGCGCGTCGTCGCCCTGGAGCTGGAAGTTCGCCTGCCGCAGGTTGAGCGTGCAGACGTTGCAGATCGTCATCAGCGTGTCGCAGCCGGTCGCCTCGGCGTAGGCGAGGATGCGCGCGTTCAGGTGCAGGTAGTAGTCGGGCTCGGCCTCGTGGATGTCGCCGGCGCCGCAGCACGTCACCGATTTCAGCTCCTCGAGCTCGATCCCGAGCTTCGGCGCGAGCGCTTGCGTCGAGGTGTCGAGCTCCTTCGCGGAGAGCGAGGCCAGGCAGCCCTTGTAGTAGGCGACTCTCACGGCATCAGCCCTCCGCGTGCGGGGTCGGCTCGCCCGGCGTGATCTCCGGCGCATCGCGGCGGGCCCCGCCCTCGTCTGTGTGCTCGATGCGGGCAAGCGCGCGCTCGCCCTGCACGATGCCGGCCGCGCCTTCGCGCCCC
>JBOHAM010000079.1:0-9378 GCA_050697735.1 Gaiellaceae bacterium
GCGACCGACCAGCTCACCCGCTCGGTCATGACCGCGAAGAGGAGCCCGATCGCGGTCACGAGGGCGGGCACCACCCCGACCCAGATCGCGTTGTTCTTGATCGCGGTGACGGTCGTGTCGTCGCTGAAGAGCCGCGTGTAGTTGTCGAACCAGATGAAGCCGTCGAACTCCCCGCCTGCGTCGTCGAAGAAGCTGCGGAGGACCGTCCGCGCGGCCGGGTAGATCACCCAGACGCCGAGGAAGAACGCCGCGGGGGCGAGGAAGCCGAGCGCGACGGCGTGCCGCCGCCACGCGCCCGCCTCGTGCCCCGGCGGAGCCCCCGAGACCGGAGGCTCCGCCGTGATGCTCTGGCCGCTCAAGGCCTCCTACCTGTTGAACGCCTGAGCGGCCGCGTCCTCCATCTGCTGTGCAATCCCGTCGACGTCGTCCGGGTTGCGGATGAAGTCCTGGAACAGCTTGAAGAGCCCCTGCCCGACCGTGCCGCCGAACGCGGCCGGCTGGAGGTCGGAGAGGTCGAAGCGGAAGACCTCGGTCTCGCTGAGCGCCCCGGCCGTCGTCTGGGTGATCTCGTCCGGATACACGCTCGGGTCGAGGTTCTGGTTCAAGGAGGCGAAGCCGCCCCGCGAGGCCCAGATCTCCGCCGCCTCCGGCGTGGTCAGGTACGTGATGAGCGCCTGCGCGGCCGGGCTGTCGGTGAACATGACGACCGTGTCGCCGCCGCCGACGACGACGTTGCCCGAATCGCCGATGGCCGGGAACGGGAAGACGTCGAAGCCCTCTCCTGCGGCCGCGTCCGTCGAGTCGCTGATGACGCCGGCGACGAAGTCGCCCTCCATCACCTGCGCGGCCGCGGGCGGGTCGGCGAACACCTGCGTGACCGAGGTCGGGAAGTCGGTCTGCAAGGCTCCCTGCGTGCCGCCGGCGATGTTCTGCTCGTCGCCGACGATCTCCGCCATCTCGGTGAGCGCGTCCTTGACGGACTGGTCCGTCCAGGGGATCTCGTGCGCGGCGAGCTGGTCGTACATCTCCGGGCCCGCCGTCCGCAGGTAGATGTTCTCGAACAGGTCGGTGAGCGTCCAGCCGTCCGCGCCGCCGATCGAATAGGCCGGCACGCCGGAGGCGGAGAGGGTGCCCGCGTTCTCGAGGAAGCCCTCCCACTCCTCGGCCGGCTCGACACCGGCGTCGGCGAAGGCCTGGACGTTGTACCAGACGAGTGACTTGTTGGCCGCCTTGAAGAGGAAGCCGTAGAGCGTCCCGTCCACCGTGCCGAGGTCGATCACCGACTGGCCGAAGTTCTCCTCGATGTCGCCTGCGGCGAAGTCGATCGGCTGGAGCGCTCCCTGGCCCGCGAAGTCGGTCATCAGGCCGGGCTGCGGGAGCACCGCGATGTCGGGCGGGTTGCCGCCCTCGACCGCGGTCGAGAGCTGCGTCGGGAGCTGGTCGCCGGCGGAGGTGTAGTTCACGGTCACGTCGGGGTTCTGCTCGGTGAACCCGTCGAGCACCGCCTGGAACGCCTCCTGCTCCGGCCCGGTCCAGACGGCCATGACCCCGATGGTCCCGGAGACGCCGGCTCCGTCGCCGTCGGTCGCGGCGCCGGTGTCGGCGGCCTCGCCGTCGTCGTCGTCACCTCCGCAGCCCGCGACCACGGCGGGCACGAGCAGGAGGAGCAGGCCAAGAAGCAGTAACAGACGGCGACTCATCGGTCTCCCTTCGTCGGAGTTTCGTCCTCGTAGATCCCGAGCCCTGTCTCGGGATCGAAGAAGTGCAGCGCGCGGGTGTCGACGGCCACCTCGGCTGTCTGGCCCTCGCGAACCTCGGAGCGGGCGCCGAAGCGCCCCACCATGGTCGTCTCGCCGGCCTCCGCCTGCTGCTGCGCGGCGCGCTCGTCGCCCGCGTCCTGGGCGAGCTCTCGCACGTCCTCGGTCAGGGCGGGGCGGGCGTCGACCTTGAAATGCACCATGATCTCGGAGCCGAGCGCCTCCCGGAGCTCGACGGTCCCGCGGAGCCGCCTGTCGCCCGGCGTATCGGGGTCGAGCGAGGCGTCCTCGAGGTCCTCGGGACGGATGCCGAGGATGACGGTCCGGCCCTCGTAGGCCTTGAGGGCGGGGCGTACGGACAAGGTCTCGTCGCCGAGACCGACCCGATAACTTCCGAGCTGTGCGCTGAGGCCGCCGTTCGCGCGCTCGAGGGTCGCCTCGACCATGTTCATCGCGGGGCTGCCGATGAAGCCGCCGACGAAGAGGTTCACCGGGTGGTCGTAGAGCTCCTGCGGGGCGGCCACCTGCTGCAGCTCGCCCTTGCGCATAACCGCGACGCGGTCCCCCATCGTCATCGCCTCGACCTGGTCGTGCGTGACGTAGATGGTCGTCACGCCGAGGTCGTTCTGCAGCCGGGCGATCTCCGCCCGCATCTGCACGCGCAGCTTCGCGTCGAGGTTCGAGAGGGGCTCGTCCATGAGGAAGGCCTGCGGCTGGCGCACGATCGCGCGCCCCATGGCCACCCGCTGCCGCTGCCCGCCCGAGAGCGCGCGCGGCTTCCGCTTCAGGAACGGCTCGAGCCCGAGGATGTTGGCGGCCTCCTTCACGCGCCTGTCGATCTCGCCCTTCTTCTCGCGGCGCAGCTTGAGGCCGAATGCGATGTTGTCGTAGACCGAGAGGTGAGGGTAGAGCGCGTAGCTCTGGAAGACCATCGCGATGTCGCGGTCGCGCGGCGGAACGCGGTTCACGACGCGCTCCCCGATCCTGACGACCCCCTCGGAGATGTCCTCGAGGCCGGCGACCATCCGGAGGGCGGTCGTCTTGCCGCAACCCGACGGTCCGACGAGGACCATGAACTCGCCGTCCTCGATCTCGATCCCGAGATCCGAGACGGCCCTCGTGCCGTCCGGGTAGACCTTGCTTACCCGGTCGAACGTGACTCCGGCCAGCGGGAAAGCCCCCTTTCTCCTCGAGCCGTTGGCGCGGCGAGCTTACCAGTTGATCACAAAGGGCTGCGAAGTCTCGCCGACGCTCAGGAGGGCTTGGCGGAACGTGGCTTGTGCCGCCGGACCGCGCTGCTCGCCCCGAGGACTTCGTCCTCAGTCACGCCCGTAGCTCAACCGCTACGAGCGCTCCCTGCGTCCTTGCCTCGGAACGACCATCGCGCCCCGGCGACGAAGCAACGTCCCACCAATCCCTCCTAGACTCAGGCGGCGATGGAGACGCGGACGATCGTCGTGCTGGAGGGGGATGACACCGGGCAGGAGCTCCTCGACGAGGCCCTGCGCGTGCTCGTCCAGGACGTGATCGGGCTCGAGCTCGAGCTGCCCCGCTTCGACCTCTCCCTCGACGCGCGCCGGGCGAGCGGGAACGAGGTCGTGCTCCAGGCGGCCCGCGCGGTCCGCGAGCACGGGCTCGGGCTCAAGGCCGCCACGATCACGCCCGAGGGCGCCGGCGACGTGGGCAGCCCGAACCGGATCCTGCGCGAGGAGATCGGCGGGCACGTGATCGTGCGCACGGGCCGGCGCATCCCAGGGGTCGTGCCGGTGGGCGGCGCCCACTTTCCCATCTCGGTCGTCCGCATGGCGGTCGGCGATGCCTACGGCGCGAAGGAGTGGCGCGAGGGCGACGGCGAGGACGAGGTCGCCTACCGCACCGAGCGGATCGAGCGCCGCATCTGCCGCGCGGTCGCGGAGTTCTCCTTCCGGCACGCGCAGCGGACCAAGGCGAAGGTCTTCGGCGGGCCGAAGTACACGGTCTCGCCCACCTACGAAGGGATGCTCAAGGAGGAGATGGACGCCGCCGCCGAGCGCCACCCGGAGGTCGAGTACGAGCCCCAGCTGATCGACGCCACCTTCGCGCTTCTGATCGCCTCGGCCGGCGAGGCGCTCGTCATCCCCGCCCTCAACCGCGACGGCGACATCCTCTCCGACCTCGTGCTCCCGCTCTTCGGCTCCATCGCGGGCTCGGAGTCGCTGCTCGTCGCCTTCAACGACGACTACACGCCGCGGGCGCTGATGGCCGAGGCCGCGCACGGTACGGCGCCGGCGCTCAAGGGCAAGAACCTCGCCAACCCGATGGCGATGATCCTCGCGGGTGCGGCGCTCCTCTCGCACATCGACGACGACGAGGCGCGCTCGGCCGGCCGCGCCGTCCGCGAAGCGTGCCTGGAGGCCGTCTCGGCGGGCACGCGCACGGCCGACCTGAGCGGACACGCCTCCACCACCGAGTTCACGGACGAGGTGATCTTCCGCATCCGGGCGAAGCTCGACGTCTGGGCGACGCTCGGAGACGTTTGAGGCGCCTCGGCGCCTACCTCCGGAGCCTCGATCCCGGGCTCCCCCGCTCCGTCTGGATCCTCAACTTCGGCGGGCTCGCCAACGCCGTCGGGAACGGGCTCGCCTTCCCGTTCCTCGTCATCTACCTCCACAACGTGCACGGCTTCTCGCTCGGAACGGCGGGCCTCGTGCTGGCGACGACCGGCGCTGTCAGCCTCCTCTGCGGGCCGGCGGTGGGCGTCGTCGTCGACCGCGTCGGCGGCCGGGCGACCCTGGCAGGCGCGCTCGTCCTCCTCGCCGTCGGCTTCGGCAGCTACCCGCTGATCAGCGAGCCCTGGCACGCCTTCCTCGCGGCCGCCGTCGCGGGCGTCGGCAACGCCGGCTTCTGGCCGAGCCAGTCGGCCCTGCTCGCCGGCCTCACGCCGCAGGGAAGGCGGCACGGGGCCTTCGCGCTCCAGCGCGTGACCCGGAACCTCGGGATCGGGCTCGGCGGCGTCGCGGGCGGACTCATCGCCACGACGGCGAACCCGACGAGCTTCACCGTCCTCTTCCTCCTCGACGCGGCCACCTTCCTCGTCTTCGTCGCCATGCTGCCGCTCGTGCCCGAGCCCACGCTGCCGGAGCACGACGGCGAGGACGGTGCGCTCGCGCCGGCCCGCTACCGCGACGTGCTCCGCCACCGCGTGTTCCTCGGGATCGTCGTCCTGAACGTCCTGTTCGTGACCGCGGGCTACGCGCAGTTCGAGCTCCTGCCGGTCTTCGCCAAGAACGAGGCGGGCGTCAGCGAGACGGGCATCGGCGTCATCTTCTTTGTGAACACGCTCGTCATCGTCCTGGCCCAGTTCCCGGTCTCCAAGGGACTCGAGGGGCGCCGGCGGATGCCGGCCCTGGCGGCGATGACCGTCCTCTGGGCGCTCGCGTGGCTCGTCGTCCTCGGCGGCGGGTACTGGCTCGAGGCGCTGGCGGCGGCCCTCGCCTTCGGCGCCGCCGCGGTCGTCTTCGGGCTCGGCGAGTGCTTCCAGGGACCGGTGCAGGGCGCGCTCGTCGCCGACCTCGCGCCGCCGCGCCTCCGCGGCCGCTACATGGCCGTCTCGACGATCTCGTGGGACATCGGCTTCATCGTCGGCCCCGCGATCGGCGGCTTCATCCTCGGCGCCGAGCCGCTGGCGCTCTGGCCCCTCGCCGCCTTCCTCTGCCTCGCCGCGGGCGTCGGAGCCCTGGCGCTCGAGCGCGGCCTCCCGCGGAACCTCCGCCTCACGGCGGCGTAGCGCCCCGTTGCTAGGGTGAACCGCAGACGGGCCGGCTCGGCCTGTCCCGGACGAGGGGCGTCGTACCCGGCCCGACAAGACGACGCCGGGGAGGTCGTCATGGGTCAGGTCGTCCAGATCGCCGGCGCGCTCATGGTGCTCGCCGCCTTCGCGCTCGCACAGGTCGGAGTGCTCGGCCAGCGCTCGCTCACGTTCCTGCTCCTCAACCTCGTCGGAGCCACGGCACTGGCCGTCGAGGCCTACCTCGAGACACAGTGGGGCTTCCTGCTGCTCGAGGCAGCGTGGGCGGTCGTCGCCGCCTGGGGCCTCGCCGTGCGCGGTCGTTACGGGATGAGCCGGTAGAGCCGGAAGAACTCGTGCTCGATCGGGAGCACCTCGACCTCCGCGAAGCCGGCCTCGGTCGCGTAGCGGCGCAGCGTGTCGGTGCGCATGACGGTGCCGGTCGCGACCGAGGGCGTGTCCGAGCGGCCCACCGGCAGGCAGCAGAGGATGCTGTACGTGTACATCAGCCGCTCGATCTCGTCGCCGGGCGCCGTGAAGGAGTCGGCGACGCGCTCGTCCATGACGACGACCGCCCCGTCGTCCGCGACGAGGCCGCGCAGCGCGCGGAGGACCCCGACCGGCTGGGACATGTCGTGGATCGCCTCGAAGACCGTCACGAGCTGGTAGGAGCCCGCCAGCTCGGGGTCGCCGGCGTCCTGGTGGCGGAAGGAGACACGGTCGGCGACCTCCGTCCCGGCGAGGTTCGCGTTGGCGAGCTCGATCGAGGCCTCGTCCAAGTCGAAGCCGTCCACGACGACCTTCGGATAGGCGCGCGCGATGGCGATGCTCGACCAGCCCGCGCCGCAGGCGACGTCGGCCACGCGGGCGGGCGGGTCGGCGAGCAGGCGCTCGTGGACGTCGGGGATGGCGGGCAGCCATTCCGAGCCGAGGAGGTTGGCGAAGATAGGCCGGTTGGCGTCCCCCTGGCCCTCCCGGCCGAGCTCGCCGTAGGCCTCCCAGGACACCCCGCCGCCAGTGCGGAATGCCTCCTCGATCGCCGGGAGGACGTGGGCGAAGGAGACTCCGAGGCGGGCGAGCGGGGTCAGGTGAGCCAGGGACTCGCGGTCGATCAGCACCTCCGCGTGGGCGGCGGAGATGCCGAAGCGTCGCTCGCCGGGATCCGCGTCGACGTCGTCGACCTCGAGGATCCCCGCGACGGCCTGCTGCTCGAGCCACTCGCGCACGTAGCGCTCGTCCGTCCCGGTCGCGGCGGCGAGCTCGGCCGACGTGGCCGCGCCCCGGTCGGCCAGGGCGCGGTAGTAGCCGAGGCGGTCGCCCAGATGGACGGTCATCAGTTCGTAGGCCCCGAGCGCGGCGCCGAAGAGGCGCTCGGCCAGCGCGTCCCGGGCGGCGACGTCGGTTTCCGTGGCCATAGCCCCTCCTAGCGCTGATCCAGGGGAGGATTCTGCACGTTGTGCTCGGTGGCGTACTCGTCCACGAGCTGGTTGATCACGTCCATCCCCTCCCCGTAGGCGTAGTTGATCTTCACGAACGGGTCCCACTTCTCGGGGAGCGCGTCCTCGGGGAAGATCGCCTCGACGGGGCACTCCGGCTCGCAGGCGCCGCAGTCGATGCACTCCTCGGGGTCGATCACGAGCATCCGCTCGGCCACGTGGATGCAGTCGACCGGGCAGACGTCCACGCAGGACAAATCTTTGATGTCGATGCAGGGCTCGGAGATGATGTAGGTCACTGGTCCGAGTCTACGTCACGAGCTCTTCGACCAGCTCCGGGGCCCGCTCGGCCAGCGCGGAACGCACCACCACCCGGTCGAGGCCCGCCGCCTGCGCCGCCCGGAGGCCGGCCGTGTCCTTGTGGTTCGTGTACCCCAGGATGGGCACGTCGGGGTACTCCTCGGCCACGTCGTACGGATCGACGCGGGCGACGTCGGCGATCACGAGGTCGGGCGGATCGACGCTGTCGGTCGTCGTCAGGCGGTGGCTCGCGGCGAGGAGCGCGTCGAGCTTCCCTCGAAAGAACAAGTCGACCCCGACGAGCAGGATCGTCGCCACGGGCGGAGCGTACCACCCCGCGAAGGGTGCTCAAAACGGCTCTGGTAGCGTTCCCGCGCGATGCCCGACGGCCGGCCACATGTCGTCGCCAGGGCGGCTGAGGTGCCGCCGGGGAGCGCGCGGGTCGTCAACGCGGGCGACCGGGAGCTGGCCCTCTTCAACGTCGACGGCACCTTTCACGCCACGCAGGCAAAGTGCCTGCACCTGAAGGGGCCGCTCGGGCACGGCGCGCTCGACGGCTCCGTCGTCTCGTGCCCGTGGCACGGGTGGCAGTACGACGTGCGCACGGGCGAGAACGAGTTCGACCGCGCCCTCGCGCTCGAGACGTTCGAGGTCGTCGTGGAGGACGGCGACGTCAAGATCCTCCTCTGAGCTCGAGCGCGGGCTCGACCTGATCCGCAGCGGCGAGTACTTCGCCGCCCACGAGGTGCTCGAGGACGCGTGGCGCGCCGCTGAGCCGCAGGAGCGCGACTTCTTCCAGGGCCTCGTCCACGTCGCGGTCGCTTGGTACCAGGCGGGCCGCGGCAACCCGGTCGGCTGCGAGCGCCAGCTGGAGAAGGCGGCGCGGCGCCTGGCGCCGTACGCCCCGGCCCACCGCGGGCTCGACGTGACGGCGGTGCTCTCGTCGGTGGAGGCGGCGCGCGGCCGGTTCCCCGACCTGCCGCCGCCGGTGCTCAGAGCTCCTTGAGATACCGCCGCGAGACCTCCTCCAGGCCGAGCGAGGCGTAGAAGGCATGCGCGGCCTCGCGCTCCGGCCGCTCGCCACTCGTCACCTCCAGGTACCGGCAGCCGGCCTCCCGCGCGCGCTCCTCGACGGCCGCCACGAGCGCCCGGGCCGACGCCCCGGCGCCGGCTCGCCTCCGCGACGACGAGGGCCGAGAGCCTGCACCAGCGACCCTCCTCGTGGAGCAGCGGCATGACGCTGGCCGAGGCGAGGCCGGTCAAGCGCCCGGCCCCGTCTTCGGCCACGAGCACGCAGGAGCAGAGGTCGGCGGCGAACGCCTGCAGGCGACCCGCCAGCCCTCCGGCGTCGCCGGGATAGCCGAGCTCCGCGAGCAGCGCCGCGACGCCGCCGGCGTCCTCCGGCGCGGCCTCGCGGACGGTCATATCCCGACGCCGAAGAACTCGAAGACCCGGTTCACGGCGACGTTCAGCCACCAGAAGCGGTCGAAGAAGAGCAGCAGCCCGAGGGCGACGAGGAGCGCGCCGGCGACCACGCGCAGCACGCGGTAGCGGTCGCGGAGCCAGCGGAACGCGCCGAGCGCGCGGTCGAAGCCAACCCCGACGGCCAGGAACGGAAGCGCCAGGCCCGCCGAGTAGACCAGCAGGAGCAGCGTGCCCTCCACGACCGTCTGCCCTTCGCTCGCCAGGGCGAGGATGCCGGCGAGGACAGGGCCGATGCAGGGCGCCGCGCAGAGGCCGAAGGCCGCGCCGAGAAGAGCGGACGAGCCCGTCCCGCGGGCGCCCTCGACGAGGCCCGGCGCCGCCAGCCGGTCGAGGAACGGCAGGGGCAGGAGGCCCATCATGGCGAAACCGAGCACGACGACGACGAGGCCGGCCACGGCGAGCAGGAGCTGGCGGTTCTCCCCGACCAGGCCGCCCGCGGCTGCGACCGCCGCGCCCAGGGCAACGAAGACGACCGTGAACCCGGCCACGAACGGGAGGCTGGCGAGAAACACGCGCCGCCCGCCGACGCCGACCTCCTGCCCGGAGACGACGGCGAGGTAGCCGGGCACGAGCGGGAGGACGCAGGGCGTGGCGAAAGAGACGAGGCCGGCCAGGAAGGCGAGCGGGATCTTCG
>JBOHAM010000080.1:0-14339 GCA_050697735.1 Gaiellaceae bacterium
CCAGATCCTCGACGGGGAGCGGGATAGCGACGACCTCCCGCGAGATCGGCGCCACGAAGAGGAGCTGGCGCGGTCCGGCCACCGCCGCGATCAGGCTGTCGGGCGCCCAGGCGACCGCCGTCGCGCCAGGGAAGCTGAGCGCCCGCCGCCCGCCGCTGTCGAAGAACACAACGCCCTGGGCGGTGGTCGCGGCGACCATCCCGCTGGAGCTGACCTTCAGCCCCTCGACCCGGCGCGCCGTGAAGGTGGGGGAGTAGACGAGGTCGGACGTCGTCATCGCGGCGATCGTCGTCTGGTCGCCCATCCTCACCGCAGCCCAGACGCGCTCGTCGTCGAGCCAGGCGACCTCGACGAGCGAGGCCTCCTGTCCGAACATGGCACGCAGCTCGGAGCGTGTGATGAGGCGGCGGATCGTGGCCCCGTCGGGGGCGATCCAGAGCTCGCCGTCGCGGACGAAGGTAAGACGGCCGTCCGGCGTCCAGGCGGGCGCGCAGGCGTTCGGGTAGGCGAACAACGCGACTCCGCGGCGGTCGAAGACGTCGGTGCCCTGGTCGTGGCACACCGCGGTGCGATCCCCTTGTGGTTGCACGGCGAAGGATTCCGGCAGAGGTTCGTCGTCCAGACCGAGCGTGAACCGGCACGGTGCCCGCTCGCGGACCGGCTCGTCCTCCCACTCGAGGGTCGGCACGGTCAGCGCGCTCAGCCGGCAGGTGGGCTCCGTGACGAAGAGCCGGCCGGAGACGCCGACATCGGCGAGCCACTCGCGGGCCGACTCGGTCGAGAGGATCGCCGTCGGTCCCGTCTCCCCTCGCCACGCCAGGTCGCTCGCCTCGAGCGGAAGACGTCGTGTCGCGCCCGTCTCCCCAGGCGGGAAGATGACCACGCTCGCCCGAGTCGCGACGGCCATCTGGGAGTCATCGGGCGACCACGCGACTGCGTGTGGGTCGGTGAGCTGCGGCAGCGGCAGCCCAGTGCCGCTGCGATCGAAGAGTTGGAGCCCACCGGCTTCGATGGCCCAGTAGCTCCCTCTTGGGCTTGCCCAGACCGCGGTGATGGGAGCGAGCGCGGACACGGTCGCGGTCGGCCGGCGACCTTCGAAGACGGCCGCGCCGTCGATGTCCGCGGCGTGCGGAACGAAGGCGTGAATGGCGACCACTGGATGCTCCGCGTCGAGCCAGGCCAGCTCCACGACCCGCACGGTCCGGACGAAGGCACGCCTCGCAGGTGCGTTGATATGCGACATGACCGCGTCGAGCAAGGCGGCACGGGGGATGATCACGTCTCTGTTAGGCCACTCACGGACGGCGCCGCCGGCGAAGTACGTCAGCGTTCCGTCTGGACGCCATGCCGGTGCGGTTCCGCGGAACGGCTCGCCCTCGGGCCCGGCGTTCGTCAAGACCACGATAGAGACGCCGTTCGAGCGGAAGAGCCGACCCCGGCGTGCGTCGCTGTGGGGATCCCAGCCGGTTCCCGCGCCGCTTACCTGTGTCCCGTCCGGCGAGAGGGCGAAACGGCATTCGGCCGAATTGGGTGCTTCCAGCTCTTCGAGCGTCGGGAGCCGGACGGCGCGGAGTTCACACGCTGTGTCGGTGTAGTAGAGGACCCCGCCGAACTCTCCCGGCTGGGCGGCGGGCTCGGCGGGCGGCGCCTCGGCGGTCGTCGACGCCGTGTTCGCCACCGGGGCGGCTGAGGGTTCGCCGTCGCTCCGGAGGGCATCGATGACTGCTGCCAGACCGATGACGGCCAGGACGCCGACGACGATCCAGGTGCTGCGCCGGGCCATGCCCCGAGGATACGCCGGTCGCGACGGCGCGACGGCGCTTCAGCCCGAGGGCTGCTCGGCGCGGCGGCGCAGCGGAACCCGCGGCAGGCGGGCGCCGGTGGCCGCAAAGACAAGGACGACGGAGCCGAGCGCGATCACGGCGTCGCCGACGGAGAAGACGTTCGCCCACGGAACCCAGTCCGGGGCGGCGAAGCGGTCGACGAGCCAGGGGAGGTTGGGGTCGGCCGAGGCGACGCTGTTGTGGCGGACGGCGAAGTCGAGCCCTGCGGCGTCCATCGCCTCGGGCGTCGCGGGCATGCGGCCGCCGTTCGTCAGGATCGCCGCCAGGTTCAGCGCCATGCCGAGCGCGACCACCTGCGCCCCCACGATCCGCCGGTTCACGGCCGCGGCGGCGAGGAGGCAACCGTAGGAGACGAGCCAGAGCACCTTGGCCGTCGAGTTGCCGGTCGTCCAGGGCAGGAACGCGAACGGGAAGGCGACCACCTGGATTCCGATGGCGAGGAAGAAGAGCCAGAGCCCGCGCAGCCGGAGCTCCGCGACCCGGCCGAGCCGCCCGCCCAGAAGCAGCGCCACGGGCAGGGCCAGCGCGATGGGCAGGAGCTGCACCATCAGGCGCTCGCGCTCGCCGGCGCGATCCACGCCCCGTGCTCGGCGGCCAGGACCCGTTCGAGGGCAGCGACAACGTCGGGGTCGAACTGGGCACCCGCCCGGCGCCGGAGCTCTCTGAGCGCCTCGTCCGGCGCGAGCGCGGGGCGGTACGTGCGATCCGAGGTCATGGCGTCGTAGGCGTCCGCGACCAGGATCACGCGCGAGCCGAAGGGGATGTCCTCCTCGGCGAGGCCGTCCGGATAGCCAGAGCCGTCCCAGTGCTCGTGGTGGTGGAGCACCCACGCGTCCACCGGCTCGATCCCGAGCCCCTCGAGGAGCGCGTAGCCGAACTGGACGTGGGCCCGGACGAGCGAGCGCTCCTCGGGATCGAGGCAGCCGGGCTTCTGCAGCACCGTGTCGGGGACGGCGATCTTGCCGATGTCGTGGAGGAGGCCGGCGAGCCGGAGCTGGTGCACGACGTCCTCCTCGAGGCCCAGGTCGCGGGCGATCGCCTCGACCAGGCGGGCCACGGCGTCCGAGTGCTCGCCCGTGTACGTGTCCTTCGAGTCGACGATCCGGATCAGGTTCTCCGCCGCACGCAGGCGCGCCTGGCGCTCCGCCTGCTCGCTCAGCTCGTTCGGCGAGTAGATGCGGACGACGGACGGGCTGTAGACGCAGGAGCGGTTCTTGCCGTGCCGCTTCGCCCAGTAGAGCGCGCCGTCCGCGACCTTCTGGAGCTCGTCCGCCTCCGAGGCGTGCCCGGGGAACGACGCGATGCCCACCGTGATCGTGACCGGCTGGTGGTGGGGGAAGCGGGTCTTGGCGATGCGATCGTGCAGGCCCTCGACGAAGCGGTAGGCCTCCTCTTCGTCCGCTTCGAGGACGAGGGCGAACTCGTCGCCGCCGAAGCGGAAGGCCGCCACCTCGTCGCTGCCTTCGACGAAGAGGCGGGCGAGCTCGAGGAGGATCTGGTCGCCGAGCGGGTGGCCGTAGCGGTCGTTGCACGTCTTGAACTCGTCGACGTCCACGAGGCAGAGGGAGACCTCGCCGTCCGCCTCCCCGGCGCGCGCCATCGCCTCCCTGAGGTGGCTCTGGTAGGAGCGGTGGTTGCCGAGGCCGGTGAGGCTGTCGGTGAGCGCGTCTCGCGTCGCCACCTTCGTGGAGAGCGCGGAGCGCTGGTAGAGCGAGAGCGTGAAGAGCGGGCCGGCGAGGAGGACGAGCAGGCGCGGATCGGTCGTCCAGAGCGAGGCCGCGAGCGCGGCGAGGAACGCCATGATCACGAACGCCGGGCCCGAGTGGCGCAGGTTGTCGCGGAGCAGTTCCTGCAGCGGCTCGTCGGAGAGGATGGCGAGGGCGCCGCAGACGAGGACGACATTCAGGAGGACGTACGCCGCCCCGCCGGTGAAGGCGAAGAGGGTGAGGTTGATCGTGTCGAGGCCGCCGCCGCCGAACGCGAAGACCGGCAGGGCGGAGGCGAAAGCGGCCAGGCCGTAGACGGCCGCGTTGAAGAGGGAGCGGAAGAGCGGGCGGCGCTCGACCATCTGGGAGACGAGAACGCCGACGATCGCGCTCAGCACTGCGTACTCCCAGCCGAAGAGGATCTGGCTCGCCACGACGAAGACGAAGGCGAGCGAGACGACGCGCTCGTTCTCGACGTCCAGCGGCACCGGTTTCATGTCCGCCAGCAGGGCGAGGCCGAAGAAGAGCGCCACCCCGATGCCGGTGGCGAGGTCGGGCGGGTCGACGACGACCCTCACCACCGCCCCGGCGGCCACCGGCACCGCGACGCCGAGAACGGCGGCGATGTACCAGTAGAGCCGGGGCGGGTATCCGTGGTTTCGCATGACGGAGACGCTGGTGAGAGTCTGGAAGCGGGGCTGCTGGCCCAGGCCGGTTACCGGCCTAGTACCAGCGGAACCCGGCGCCGGCCGCCACGGCATATGCCGCGATGGCACCGACGACGAGCATTGCCCGCACGTAGTGATGCTTCCATCGAATCACGCGCGCTCACCTCCTTCCGCTGGGAGACGTGGCCACAGGTAACGCGCGCGTGGCGTTGACCCTGGAAACGGCGCGAAAAGCGCCGGTCCACAGGCCTCAAGCGGGTGATTAAGGCGAGGGGGAGAGCTAGGCTGTCTCGGCGGCGACCAGCTCGAGACGCGGCTGGTCGAACTCGGCTCTGAAGGCCGCGACGACGTCCGGGTCGAACTGCGTCCCGGCGCAGCGCTCGAGCTCGGCGATGGCGCGGTCGTGGGAGAGCCGGCCGCGGTACACGCGGTCGGTGGTCATCGCGTCGTAGGCGTCGGCGACGAAGAGGATGCGGGCGCCGAGCGGGATGTCCCCGCCGGACTTCCGCTCCGGGTAGCCGTGGCCGTCCCAGCGCTCGTGGTGGTGGAGGACCCACGTCGCCACCGGCTCGACGCCGAGCGAGTCGAGCATGCGGTAGCCGATCTGGGGATGGCGCTCGAGGACGAGGCGTTCGGCCTCGTTGAGCGGGCCGGGCTTGCGGAGAATCTCCTCCGGGATGGCGAGCTTGCCGAGGTCGTGCAGGCTCCCGGCGAGGCGGGTGAGCTCGATCGCCTCGGAGTCGAGCCCCATGCGCTTGGCCACCCGCGCGGCCAGCTCCCCGACCATGTACGAGTGGCTCCCCGTGTAGGCGTCGCGCGCGTCGACCGCGTGCGCGAGGCTCGCGGCGGCGCGCAGGCGGGCGGCGCGGTCGGGCCCCTCGGCAAGCCGGCGCAGCTCGGCGAGCTCGATCACGTCGGGGCGGTAGACGCGCACGGTGTTCTTGCCCTGTTCCTTGGCGTGGTAGAGCGCGCTGTCGGCGACGCGGACGAGCTCGCTCCGCTCGACGCCGTGCTGGGGATACGTAGCGATCCCGGCCGACATGCTCAGCGTCCCTCCGAAGTCGCTTTCCGTCTCGGAGATCCGCTCGATCACCGCACGGGCGATCGAGAGGCCCTCGTGTTCGTCGCGGCGCGGGAGGAGGAGTGCGAACTCGTCGCCGCCGAGCCGGAAGGCCTCGCCTCCTTGGCGCAGGCGGGCCGCCACCTGGACCAGGACGCGATCTCCGGCCGGATGGCCGAACCGGTCGTTGGTCTGCTTGAAGTTGTCCACGTCGAGGAGGACGAGCGTGAGTGGGAAGCCCTCGTCTTGCGCCCGGGCGAGGTCGTGTTGGAGCCGCTCGTGGAAGTGACGGTGGTTGCCGAGCCCGGTGAGCGGGTCGGTGAGGGCGAGCCGCATCGCCTTGAGCGCGCTGTAGACGGAGCGCTGGTAGAGGGCGATGGCGACGAGCGGGCCGACGAGCGCCGTGGCGAGGAGCGGCGAGCGGTCCCAGAGGACGGCCAGCATCAGGCTCACCGAGGCCATGATCGAGAACGGCACCGCCGTCCAGTAGATCGAGCGCTTGAGCAGCTCGAAGAAGGGCTCGCCCGACCAGCGGGCGATGATGGCGGCGGTTAGGGGAATGTTGACGGCGTAGAAGCCCGTGGCCCCGAGGACGACGTCGAAGAAGAGGTGGGCGACCCCCTCCGCGTCGCCGAGGAGAGCGACCGCGCCTCCTGCCGCGGCGCCGCCGAGCGCGTAGACGCCGCTGTTGTAGACGAGGCGGATCGCCGGGCGGCGCTGCACGAGCTCGATGCTCGCGCGCGCGAGGAAGCCGATGATGACGGCCGGAGCCCAGCCGTAGATGACCGCCGCGCCGACGATGAACACGGCGGTCAGGGAGACGCCGCCGGAGGAGATGCCCTCGATCGGAACCGGGTAGGCCTCCACGAATGTGGCGGCCACCGCGAGCGCGAGCAGGCCGACGAGCACCGCGATCGTGGGCTTCGACGTCGCGAACGTATACGCGGCGGCCCCGAGGGCCACCGCGGCGCTGAGCGCGACGGGGACAAGCAGCGGCAGAAGCCGGGCTGTCTCGCGCGAAGCGAGCGCACCCGGCCTCTCCACCTGACCCGATGCGCTCTCAGGCGAGCGGATCGGTGTAACGGTCACGCCGCGGCTTCTACCAGTGCCAGCCTTCGGCCTCGCCGAGGAAAGAGGCGAGGACGGCGGCTGCGACGAGCAGATACGCGAGCTTTGCCTTCCAGTGCAGCATCTTGTTTCTCTCCCAATTGGTCGATGCCTGGACGCCCGAAGTATCCGTACGCGCTGGGCCGTTCTCATCCCCCGTAAGAGGGATTTAGAGAAAGCCCGGCTCGATCCCCCTAAATCGGGTAGGTGCAGGAAGAATGGCGTTAATGGACATCGTGGTACTCGACGTCACGCCCGAGCCGGATCCCGAGGAGCGCGAAGCGCTCGAACGGGCGCTCGCGCCGTTCCTCGCGGGGCCTCCGGACCCGCGGAGCGAGTGGTGGCGCGAGGGCGTCCGCGAAAACCTCGGAATCAGCCCGGAAGCAGAGCCCGGCTGACGGCGGCGTGCCAGCCCGCGAGCAGCCGCTCCGCCTCCTCGCGGTCGAGGCGCGGCTCGTAGCGGGCGTCGGTTCGCCGGGCGGCGGCGATCTCGTCGGGCCCCGACCAGACGCCGACACCGAGGCCGGCCAGCGCCGCCGCGCCGAGCGCCGTCGCCTCGCGCTCGGGCGGCACTTCCACGGGCAGGCCGGCGAGATCTGCCTGGAGCTGCAGGAGGAAGCCGTTGTCCGCTCCGCCGCCGTCGGCGCGCAGCACCTCGAGGCGGCCGCCCATCGCCTCGAGGACGTCGCAGACCTGAAACGCGATCGCCTCGAGCGCCGCGCGCACGAAGTGCTCGCGGCGAGTCCCCCGGTGGATCCCGCTCAGGACTCCACGCGCCTCCGGAGCCCAGTGCGGCGACCCGAGCCCGGCGAGCGCGGGGACGAAATGCACGCCCTCCGTGCTCTCCACCGAGCGGGCGAGCTCCTCGCTCTCCTCCGCGTTGCCCAGCAGCCCCAGGCCGTCCCGGAGCCACTGGAGCGCGGCGCCCGTGACGAAGATCGAGCCTTCGAGCGCGTAGGCGGCCGGCGCGTCGCCCAGGCGCCAGGCCACCGTCTGGACGAGCCCGTCCCGCGCGTCGCCCGGATCGTCGCCCGTGTTGGCGAGCACGAAGCTCCCGGTCCCGTAGGTCACCTTCGCCTCACCCGGCCGGAAGCAGGCCTGGCCGAAGAGCGCCGCCTGCTGGTCGCCTGCGAGCCCGGCGACGGGGACGCGCGCGCCGAGGAGCTCGGTCTCGCCGACGACGCCGCTCGACGGGGCGATCTCCGGCAGGACGCTCTCGGGCACGCCGAAGAGCTCGAGCAGCTCGGGGTCCCAGGTCAGCCGGCGCAGGTCGAAGAGGAGCGTCCGCGATGCGTTCGAGACGTCGGTCGCATGGACGCGTCCTCCGGTCAGCTTCCAGAGGAGCCACGAGTCGACCGTGCCGAAGGCGAGGCCGGCGGCGTCCCGCCCCGAGAGCAGCCACTCGAGCTTCGTCGCCGAGAAGTAGGGATCGGGCACGAGCCCGGTCCGGTCGCGCAGGAGCTCGGCGGGAAGCTCTCGGCACCGCTCGGCGGTGCGGCGGTCCTGCCAGACGATCGCGCGGTGCACCGGGCTGCCGCTCGCCCGCTCCCAGACGACGGTGGTCTCGCGCTGGTTGGCGATCCCGACGGCGGCGAGGTCGCCGGCGGAGGCGCCGGCGTCCGCGAGCGCGTCCGCCGCCGCGCCGAGGACGGAGTCCCACAGCTCCTCGGGGTCGTGCTCGATCCACCCGGGGCGCGGGAAGTGCTGCGGCACCGTCCGGTAGCCGCGGCCGCGGGGACGCAGGTCGTCGCCGACGACCAGGCAGGTCGTCCCGGTCGTCCCCTGGTCGATCGCCAGGATCACGGTCAGCTAGGAGGGCTTGGCGAAATAGGCGCTTGTGCCGCAGGGCCGCGCTGCTCGCCCCGATGCGGCGTCCTCAGTCGCACCGATAGTCCCAACTATCGGCACTCCCTGCGTCCTTGCCTCGGAACGAGCATCGCCCCCCTGCGACGAACGACATTCCGCCAAACCCTCCTAGAGCCAGAGCTCGTACGGCTGAAGGACGAGCCACGGCGCGAAGCCCTGCCGGCGCAGCATGCGGAGCGCGGGCGTGTTGTCGGCCTCGACCGAGAGCCCGAGCATCTCGCCGGGATGGTCGCCCCAGTAATCCTGCAGCACGCGCGAGAGCAGGTACTGGCCCACCCCACGCGAGCGCTCCTCCGCGACGACACCGATCTGGTAGGCCCACCGGTCGCTGCGGTCGATGTTGAGGAACGCGAGCGGGACGCCCGCGCGCTCGGCGAGGTACAGGGAGCCGTGCTGGAGCCCTCGCTGCCAGGCCTCGTCGGGGAAGACGCCGTCCGGGAAGGTCTGGCGGTAGAGCCGGATCGCGCGCTCGAGATCGGCCTCGGTGCCGCGCCGGACCTCGACCCCGGCGGGGCCGTCGGGTGCGGGCCGATGCTCCTCGGGCGCGAGGCGGAAGACGGCCTTAGCGGCGCCCCGGGGATGGAACCCCGCGTGCTCGAGGAGCATGCGCCCGGAGATGTTCCGCGGCCCGACCGAGCCGACGATCGAGCGGCGCCCGTGCTCGACTGCCACTGCCAGCGAGGCGTCCAGGAGCTCGCTGCCGAGCCGCTTGCTGCGGTACCCGGGCGCGATCAGCGGGCCGAAGAGGTCGGCGTGGGGGAAGCCCTGGGCCACCTCGACGCCGCCAAAGCCGACGACGTTGCCCTCCTCCTCGTCCACGAGCAGCGTCTTTTCGGGCGGCTCGTCCCAGTCCGCCAGCTCGCTCTCGAGCTCCCCGAGGTCGGCCCAGAGCGGGTTCCCCACCTGCTCCTCCGGCCTCGCGAGCGCGCGGCGCGAGAGCTCGAGCACGCCGGCCGAGTCCTCGCGGCGGAAGCTACGCAGGCTGGTGGCCACGGAGAACGCGGGGTGCGCTGCGGGCGTAGTCGAGCCCGGAGACCCAGGTGAGGACGACCGCGACGAGCATGGCCCACCAGGCCACCTCGTCGGCGACGGCGCCGCCCGCCGCCAGCCCGCCCAGGCCGGCCGCGACGGCCTGCGCCCATGTCTTCAGCTTGCCCAGATCGCGCGCGCCGATGACGACCCCGCGCTCGAGCGCCGCCAGGCGGAGCCCGGTGACGAGGAACTCGCGCGCGATCACGGCCGCCACCATCCAGGCGGGGAGCACGCGGTCGACGAGCATGATCAGGGCGGCCATGACGAGGAGCTTGTCGGCCACGGGGTCGAGCAGGCGCCCGAGGTCCGACGTGCGGCCGGTTCGGCGGGCCCACCAGCCGTCCACCCAGTCGGTCGCCATGGCGACGGCGAAGAGGGCCGTGGCCCAGTAGTCGTGGTCGGGGAAGTCCCAGGCGAAGAGGACGATCACCGCCGGGACCGCGGCAGCCCGCGCGACCGTGAGCTGGTCGGCGAAGGTCACGCGCTGCAGCATACGCCCGGGGCCTGCGGGGGGATGGGGAAACGCTGACGCCCCGCTCACACGGCGCTCACGACCCGTCACTAGCCTCGTTCGCTCAGCGGACCGAGAGGAGAACAGGAATGCCTCTCTTCATGGACGTGCACACGATCGACGGCGGTGTGACTGCCGAGGACGTCGAGCAGGCGCACCGGAAAGACGTCGAGGAGCAGGGGGTGCACGGCGTCGAGTACAAGCGCTACTGGGTCGACCAGCAGGCGGGGAAGATCTTCTGCCTCGTCGAGGCCCCCAGCGCCGAAGCGGCGACGACGGTGCACCGGCGGGCGCATGGTCTCGTCGCCGACGAGATCTACGAGGTGTCCGAGGGCTCTTAGAACTTAGGGCCGTCCGACTCGCTCCGGACCGCGCCGGACGGTAGGAGGGCGTCCGACCCGCCAGAATAGGCCGGGTCGTGGCGCCCTTCACGAAAGTCCTCGTCGCCAACCGCGGCGAGATCGCCGTCCGGATCTTCCGGGCGCTGCGCGAGCTCGGCAGCGGCGCGGTGGCGGTCTACTCCGAGGCCGACCGGGCCTCGCTCCACGTTGCCCGCGCCGACGAGGCCTACCTCCTCGGCCCCGGGCTGGCCGCGGAGAGCTACCTCGACCAGGAGCGCGTCCTCGAGGCCGCGCGCAGTGCCGGCGCCGAGGCGATCCATCCCGGCTACGGCTTCCTGGCCGAGAACGCCGCCTTCGCCCGCGCCGTCGAGGAGGCCGGGCTCGTCTGGATCGGGCCGCCGCCGGAGGCGATCGAGGCGATGGGGTCGAAGGTGACGGCGCGGCAGCTCATGCAGGCGGCCGGCGTCCCTGTGATCCCGGGCACGACCGAGCCCGTGGAGTCCGTCGAGGAGGTCGTCGCCCTCGGCGAGGAGCACGGCTGGCCGCTGGCGATCAAGGCCTCGGCCGGGGGTGGGGGGAAGGGCCTGAAGGTCGTTCAAAGCGCCGAGGAGGCCGAGCGCGCGCTGGCCTCGGCCCGGCGCGAGGGCGAGTCGTACTTCGCCGACCCGACCGTCTACGTCGAGCGCTTCCTCGAGGACCCTCGTCACGTCGAGGTGCAGGTCTTCGCCGACGCCCACGGCACCGTCGTCCACCTGGGCGAGCGCGACTGCACGATCCAGCGCCGCCACCAGAAGCTCGTCGAGGAGACGCCCTCGCCGGCCGTCGGGCCGGAGCTGCGCGAGCGGATCGGGGAGATCGCGGTCGCCGCGGCGCGGGCGGTCGGCTACCGGGGCGCGGGGACGATCGAGGGGCTCCTCGATCGCGGCGGCGACTACTTCTTCCTCGAGATGAACACCCGCATCCAGGTCGAGCACACGGTCACCGAGCTCGTGACCGGCTTCGACCTCGTGCGCGAGCAGGTGCTCGTGGCCGCCGGCGAGCCGCTCTCCTTCCGGCAGGAGGACGTGCGCTTCTCCGGCCACGCGATCGAGTGCCGGATCAACGCGGAGGATCCGGCCAACGGCTTCCTGCCGGCCCCGGGGACGATCACCGCGTACCGCGAGCCTGCGGGGCCGGGCGTCCGGGTCGACTCGGGCGTCGCCGCGGGCTCGGAGGTCGTCGGCCTCTACGACCCGTTGCTGGCGAAGGTCGTCGTTCACGACACCGACCGCGAGCGGGCCCGGCACCGGATGCTCCGCGCGCTCGAGGAGTACGTGATCGGCGGCGTGACGACCCTCGTCGGCTTCCACCGCGCGCTTCTGGAGCATCCCTGCTTCGTCGCCGGCGACACGTGCTTCGGGCTCGTGGAGTCCGAGGCTCTTGCCCGGCGGACGGCGGAGCTCGCCGCCGCCGCCCCCTCGCCGCAGCAGGATGGAGGCGCCGCCCGCCTCCGCGAGGAGCGGGTCGGGCTCGAGCTCGACGGCCGCCGTTTCGACGTGCGGCTCCTGCGGCCCGAGCCGCCGCACGCCGAGCTCGCCAGGCGCCGGCGCGAGCGGAGCGGGGGCGGCTCCGGCCACGCCGCCGCGCGCGAGGCCGTCGTGAGCCCCATGCAGGGCACGGTGCTGGCGGTCGAGGTCGCCGAGGGCGACGAGGTGCGGGAGGGTCAGGTGCTCTGCGTCGTCGAGGCGATGAAGATGGAGAACGAGATCACCGCGCACCGCCACGGAGTCGTCACCGGCCTCTCGGTCGCCGCCGGCGAGCAGGTCGCCACGGGCCAGGTGATCTGCGTCGTCGCCCAGGAGGGTGACCCGGCGACCGAGCTCGAGCAGGGGTTGTAAGGGATGCCTTACATTCGGGTACCCTGAGAGCGTGAGCCTGCGCATGGAAGAGAAGCCCGCCACGCGAGGCCGCGCGTTCTGCGCAGCCGAGTCGAGCGCGGGCGACGAGCCGCTCGCCGCGACGGCCAGCCGCATCGACCACTGGATTCTGCTCGAGTACCGCGGCCTCTGGGACCGCGACGTCCTCGGCGGCAGCCTCCTCTCGCCCGAGCTGAAGGCGCACCTGCGCGCGCAGCTCCAGGCGCTCGGGAACGCGCGCCTGCTCTTCGTCAAGCGGCCCGAGCGCCGCTCCCAGGGCCGCCGTCGTCTCTTCTTCGGGACGTCGCGGCCCGGCGAGGAGCGGTTCTTCGGTCTCGAGGTCGACCACCAGGAAGACCTCGTCGGGTTCGACTTCGCCGGCGCTCTCTCGGGCGAGGCGACTCCCGGCGTCCCGCTCGACCACCCGCTCCTCGTCGTCTGCACCCACGGGAAGCGCGACCGGTGCTGCGCGAAGTACGGGCGGCCGCTCTACGACGCCCTGTGCCGCGAGACCGAGCCGGAGTGGGTCTGGCAGTCCACGCACGTGGGCGGCGACCGCTTCGCCGGCAACGTCGTGGCGCTCCCGCAAGGCCTCTACTACGGTCGGGTGGAGCCTGGGGACGTGACCGCGCTTCTCGCCGCGCACGCCTCGGGCCGGATCGACCTCGAGCGCTACCGCGGCCGCTCGGCCTACTCCTTCCCTGTGCAGGCGGCGGAGCACGCCGTCCGCGAGTCGACCGGGCTGCTCGGGATCGGCGACCTCGCGTTCGCCGGCTCCGAGGGGGCCGGCCCGGGGACCTGGCGCGTTCGCTTCCGCGCCGGCGGCGAGCTGTACGAGGCCGACGTCGCCGAGGCGGTGGCGGAGGACCCCTGCTACCTGACCTGCGGCGCGGGCGAGCCCAAGCGCGCCCGCCTCTACGCGGCGACGGCTCTGCGCCCCGTCAGGGGCTCTTAACTCGCAGGAAGCCCTCGCGGACGAGGCGGCGCACGAGCACGAGCCGCCCCTCGGCGTCGAGATCGCCCGGCAGATCGGCCGCCCGCAGCGGCTCCTCCGCGTCGAAGAGCGCGACCAGCTCCGCGCGCGTCTGGGGCGGGAGACGGAGCTCCTTGCCCTCGAAGACCAGGAGCAACCCCTCCGCGTCCTCCTCGAGGTCGGCGACCACGGTCGGCCGCCGCTCGACGAGCGTCTCCTCGTCGAGGCGTTCGACGGCCCGTAGCTGCGAGAGCCCGTCCTCCCGGATCGGCCGCCGCCGCTCGAGGAACCGCCGCCGCCGCCGCCGCTCGACTTCGTCGGCGCCCAGTCTCGCGCGCAGCAGGTCGAGCAGCTCGGCAGTCTCGCTTTCGCCGTCGACCCCGCGCCGGAACGGGAGCTCGTCCTCGCAGTCGGCGAGGGCCGCGCGCACCGCGTCCAGCCACGTGTAGGCGTCGATTCCCACCGTGAGGTGGAGCGAGTCGGTCTCCGAGGTCTCGGCCTGGTGCGGCCAGCCCCGCGGCAGGTAAAGCGTGTCGCCGGCGCGCAGCACGAGCTCCTCGATCGGCGCGCCGGGGTCGCCGAGCTCGGCCGACCAGCGCTGGTGCTTGAGGGGGAGCTCGAGCAGCGGCTCGTAGAGGTGCCAGCGCTTCTCGCCCGCGACCTGGAGGACGAGCACGTCGTGGGTGTCGTGGTGCACCGCGAAGCCCTGGGAGCCGCGCGGCGTCCAGTAGGAGTTCGTCTGCACGCCGTGTCCGAGCGCCTCCTCGAGCTGCCGGCAGAAGACGGCCAGCGGCTGCCAGTGGACGTGCAGCGCCTGGAGGACGATCGTCGCGCCCGCTTCCCACTCGGCGAGCACCCGCGGCACGTCGGCCGTCCCCGTGAACGGCGGCCGCCAGGACACGTCAGACGTGTAGGAGCCCACGTCGAGCTGCGCGCCCTCGCGGACGAGCCGGAAGGCGGGGTAGCGGATCGCAGTCGAGCAGACGAGCCGCTCGACGTCCGCCGCCGAGAGGAGGTCGTCGAACCGTCCCGGCTCGTCGCGCTGGACGACGAGCGGCCGCTGCTCCCAGTGCTCGGCCAGGAACTCCTCGGCGCCGACGGGCTCGAGGCAGCGCTCGAGCGCCGCGGCGGCGGCCTTACGCCGAGTCGCTGTCGTCTGCGTCGGTATCGGTGGCGTCGCCGTCGGTGGTGTCCGTGTCGTCCCCGTCGGCGTCCGCCTGCGGGTCGAGCCGCTCGTCGGTCTCGGTGGTCCGGATCTCGTCGTCGCGCAGCGTGCTCATTGCTTCCTCCTGATGGGGAACGCTGGAAACGCTAACAGCGGGCGGCGGTATACCCG
>JBOHAM010000081.1:0-19649 GCA_050697735.1 Gaiellaceae bacterium
TCGACGTGCGCGCCACCGACACGGCCGGCAACATCGATCCCTCTCCCGCCGCCTTCACGTGGCTCGTCGACACGACCGACCCGAGCTCGACGACGACCTTCCCCGCGGACGCGGGCGAATACACGGCGGCGGCCTGGGACGCGGGCTGCGCGACCAGCGGCCTCTGCGGCACCCACTCCGACGGCGCGGGCTCCGGCGTCGCTTCGGTCGAGATCTCGATCCGCCGGGGCACCGGCAACTACTGGGACGGCTCTGGCTTCACGAGCGCCACCGAGGTCTGGAACGGCGCCGCGCTCGCCGGCGGGAACTGGTCCTACGCCTTCGACTCCTCAGACTTCCCTGCAGACGGGAACTACACGATCCGCGAACGCGCGACCGACGACGTCGGGCTCGTCGAGGCCCCCTCGAGCCTGACGATCGCGTTCGACACGACCGACCCGGCCGCGTCGTTCTCCTTCCCGGCGGCGGGCGGCGAGTACCGGAACGCCGGCTGGAACGTCGGCTGCGCCACCACCGGCTTCTGCGGCACGCACTCGGACGCGACCTCGGGGGTCGCCCAGGTCGAGATCTCGGTCGAGCAGGTCGCGACCGGGCTCTTCTGGGACGGCGACTCCTTCGACGCGCCGGCCGAGGCGTTCTTCGCGACGGCGCTCGCGGGCGGCGACTGGTCCTACGCCTTCGCCCCCTCCGGCTTCCCGGCCGACGGCCAGTACACCGTCCACGTGCGCGCGACCGACGACGCCGGCAACAGCGAGAGCGGACCGAGCCGCACGTTCCGGCTCGACAACACCGACCCGAGCGCGGACTTCGGCTTCCCCGCTTCGGGCGGCTCCTACAGCGCTGCCGGCTGGAACGCGGGCTGCGCGACGAGCGGGCTCTGCGGCACCGCCGCGGACGGCGGCTCGGGCGTCGCGCTCGTCGAGGTCTCCCTCAAGCGCGTGGGCGCCGACCTCTACTGGGACGGGGACTCCTTCGACGCCGCCTCCGAGACGTTCTTCCCGGCGACGCTCGCGGGCGCCAACTGGTCCTGGGACTTCGACGCCGCCGACTTCGGAGCCGACGGCCTCTACACGGCGCACGTGCGCGCGAGCGACGACGCGGGCAACGTCGAGGGCGGCCCGGTGCGGACCTTCACGGTCGACACCGCGGCGCCGCAGACGACGATCGACTCGAGCCCGGCCGACCCGACGAGCTCCACCTCGGCCGACTTCGACTTCTCCTCCAGCGAAGGCAGCTCGACCTTCGAGTGCCGCCTCGACGGCGGCTCCTGGACGGCCTGCACGAGCCCCGAGAGCTACGCGGGCCTGACCGACGGCAGCCACACCTTCGACGTGCACGCCACCGACGCGGCCGGCAACATCGATCCTTCTCCGGCGAGCTACACGTGGACGGTCGACACGACCGACCCGAGCTCGACCATCTCCTTCCCGGGCGCGGGTGCGAGCCTCAACGTCTCCGCCTGGAACGCCGGTTGCGCACCGAACGGCCTCTGCGGCACCTACTCCGACGGGACGGGCTCCGGCGTCGCGACGGTCGAGGTCTCGCTGCGGCGCGACTCGACCGGCCTCTACTGGGACGGCGCCTCCTTCGCCGCCGGCAGCGAGCAGCTCTTCGCCGCCACGCTCGCCGGCGGAGACTGGTCCCGGCCCTTCCCGGCCTCGAGCTTCCCGGCGGACGGCGACTACACGGCGCGGGTGCACGCGACCGACGAGGCGGGCAACGGAGAGGCGCCCGCGAGCCGGACGTTCACCGTTGACACGACTACGCCGACCGGGTCCCTGACGGCGCCCGCCGATGGCGCAGTCCTGCGCGGCTCCTCGGTGGCGGTCTCCTCGGACTCCGCCGACTCAGGCTCCGGCGTCGCCTCAGCCCTTTACGAGCGGCGTCCAGCGGGCGGCGGCGCCTGGACGACGATCGACACCGACCCGTCCGCCCCGTTCTCCGTCTCCTGGGACACGACCGCCGTGGCCGACGGCGACTGGGAGCTCCGGGTCGTGACGACGGACGCGGCGGGCAACGCCACCACGTCTGCGACGCGCACGGTCACGGTGGACAACACCGCGCCCAGCACGGCCGTGCTCGACGATCTGCCCGACGCGATCCGCGAAGGCTTCGTGCTCACCGGCGCCGGTGCGGACGCGGGCTCGGGCGTCGACTCGGTCGCCTACCTCTACTGCGTGGGCGCGGCCTGCTCCCCCGCGACGCCGATCGGCTCGAGCACGACCGGGCCGGACTACTCGGTGACGTGGTCGGGCCAGCCGGCCGACGGCGACGTGCGCGTGCTCGCGCGCGTGACCGACGTGGCCGGTAACACGCTCGACTCGGCCGTCCAGACGGTCACCGTGGACAACACGAATCCGACCGGCTCCCTGACCGCCCCTGCGGACGGCGCCGTCGTCTCCGGCTCGACGCCCGTCTCCTCCGACTCGGCCGACGCCGGCTCGGGGGTCGACTCGGCGGCCTTCGAGCGGCGCCCGGCCGGCGGCGGCGCCTGGGTCTCGATCGGCTCCGACGCGTCGGCTCCCTACTCGGTCGCCTGGGACACCACCTCGCTCCCCGACGGCGACTACGACCTGCGCGTGGTCACGACCGACGAGGCCGGCAACGCGTTCACGTCGCCCGTCCGCACGGTCACGGTGGACAACGCCCCTCCGACCGTCTCGGTCGTCGCCCCGGGCGCCTACGTGAACGGCGGCTCCGCCGATCCGTTCACGGTCTCGGCGACCAGCCCCGACAGCGACATCGACCAGGTCGAGTTCTTCCGCTGCTCCGACTCGAGCGTCGGCTGCGGCACGGGCTCCTGGGTCTCGCTCGGCGCCGACGCGGCAGCTCCCTACTCCGCCTCGTGGCCGATCGACCCCGACGGCAACCGCGCGCTGCGCGCCGTGGCGACCGACGGGGCCGCAAACACCGGCGAGCACGTCGTCGACGTGACGATCGACCGCACCGACCCGACCGGCTCCCTCACCGCTCCTCCCGATGGCGCGCTCGTCGCCGGCACCGTCGCCGTCTCCTCCACCGCGGCCGACGCCGGCTCCGGGGTCGACTCGGTCTCCTTCGAGCGGCGGCCCGCAGGCGGCGGCGCCTGGGTCTCGATCGACTTAGACGCGAACGCGCCCTACTCGGTGGACTGGGACACGAGCGCGGTCGCCGACGGCGACTGGGAGCTCCGCGCGCTCACGACCGACGCGGCGGGGAACTCGTCCGCCTCGGCCGTCCGCACGGTCATGGTCGACAATACGAATCCCACGGCCCCGGCCGTGTCGCTCACCGAGTCGAGCGCCCACGCGCACGCGAGCGGAACGACGATCTACCTGAACACCGCGCAGAGCGACACCTACGACGTCTCGGCGACCTCGTCGGACGCCGGGACGGGCATCGACATGATCCGCTTCCCGGGAGCGGTGGACGACTCCTCGAGCCCGTACGGAACCTCCTACGACTTCGACGACCTCGCCGCCGGGAGTCACACCGTCACGGCCTTCGACGGGGCCGGCAACACCGCTGCGAGCGACTTCGACGTGGTCGAGGACGTCGCCGGGCCGGCCGCCTTCGCGCTCACCGCTCCGGCGGACGGCGCCGCGATCGCCAACGGCGCAACGGTCTCGGCGGCTCCGACGGACGCGGCGGCGGGCGTTGCCCAGGTCGAGTTCCGCTGGTGCGCGGGCTCGAGCTGCGACTTCGACGACGGCACGACGATCGACGCGCCCGACGGGTCGGCGCCCTTCTCGGTCTCCTGGTCGGGCCAGCCGGCCGACGGCGAGTACACCCTCGTCGCGCGCGCGACCGACCTGGTCGGGAACACGACCGACTCCGCCGAGCGGACGATCACCGTCGACAACACCGGCCCCGAGGGCGCGCTCTCCGTGAACGAGGGCACCGGCCCGGGCCTCCAGTGGTTCGACAGCGCGGGCGGGACGCTCTACTACAACCCGGCGGCGAACGGCGACTTCACCGTGACCGTGACGCCGGTCGCCCCCGGCGAGGTGCAGGCGGTCGACTTCCCTGCGATCGCCGAGACGGGCTTCTCGGGCCCGGCCAAGATCGACGCGACGACCCCCTTCGACTCCGACGCCTACGCGTACACGAGCGCGAACACCGACGCCCCCGCCGACCTCCTGCCGGTCGTCACCGACCTCCTCGGGAACCCGACCGTGCTCACGCTCGCCTTCGTGCGCGACGCGGCGCCTCCCGCCGGCGGCTCGGTCTCCTACCCCGATGGCTACGACGCCGACGGGGACGTGACGATCACGCTCGACCCGGGCAGCGACGCGCTCGCCGGCCTCGATCCCGCCTCCGCCGTCCTCGAGCGGCGCACGAGCCCGCTGGCCGACGGCAGCTGCGATCCCTTCGCCGGGGCCTGGAGCACGGTCACGAGCCCCGACACGGTTCCCTCCGGCCAGTGCGCCCAGTACCGCCACCGCGTCTCCGACCGCGTCGGCAACGAGGCGACCTACACCAGCTCCGACGTGGTCAAGGTCGACCTGGCCGACCCGGCCGCGCCCGCCCTCACGCTGGACGAGACGAGCCCGTATGCCTACGCGAGCGGCACCCAGCTCTACCTCAACACCGCCCAGAGCGGCGTCTACGACGTGGCCGCCGCCTCCAGCGACCCGGTCAGCGGCCTGGAGAAGATCGCCTTCCCGGGCGGCAGCGAGGACACGAGCGCCCCCTACGGCAGCTCCTACGACTTCGACGACCTCGCCCCCGGCACGCACACCGTCACCGCCCACGACCGCGCGGGCAACACGGCCAGCTCCACCTTCGACGTGAGCGCGGACGTGGACGCGCCGTCGACGACCGACGACAGCGGCGCCACCGGCTCCTCGTGGCAGACCGCGCCGGTGACTGTGACGCTGGCGCCCGTCGACCCGGGCGCGGGCGTGGCGGCGACGTACTACACGACGGACGGCAGCGCCCCGACGACGAGCTCCGACGAGGGCACGACGGTCAGCTTGGCTGCCGACGGCGTCTACACGATCCGCTACTTCTCGCTCGACCGCGTCGGCAACGCCGAGCCGGTGCAGACGGCGGCCGCGACGATCCGGATCGACGGCACGAACCCGGACGCCCCGGCGATCGCCCTGGACGAGTCGAGCCCCCATGCGCACGTCGCCGGCGAGGAGATCTTCCTCAACACCGCGCAGGCGGGCTTCTACACGGTCTCGGCCACCTCCGCAGACGCAGGCTCCGGGCTCGAGCGCATCCGCTTCCCCGGCGGCGTCGACGACTTCACGAGCCCCTATTCGATGATCGTCGGCCTCGGCGACCTCTCCGGGACGCAGACGGTCACCGCCTACGACGCGGCCGGGAACAGCGCCTCGGACACGTTCACGGCGACCCCCGACACGGCGCCCCCGGGCGGCGGCTCGGTCTCCTACGCGGACGGCTACGACGCCGACGGCACCGTCCCGGTCTCGACCGCCGACGGCACCGACGCCCTCGCCGGCGTCGACGCCTCCTCGGGAGTCCTCGAACGGCAGACGGATCCGCTCGTGGACGGCACCTGCGACCCGTTCGCCGGTGGGTGGAGCGCGGTCACGAGCCCGGACACCGTGGCGACCGACACCTGCGCCCGCTACCGCTACCGCGTCTCCGACCGCGTCGGCAACGAGGCGACCTACACGAGCTCCGACGTGGTCAAGGTCGACCTGACGACGCCGCAGACGACCATCGACTCGGCGCCCGCGGACCCGAGCGCCGACGACTCGCCCAGCTTCGCCTTCAGCTCGAGCGAGGCCGGCGCGACCTTCGAGTGCCGCCTCGACGGAGGCGCCTGGAGCGCCTGCTCGAGCCCCGAGAGTCTCGCCGGCCTGGCCGACGGGCCGCACACCTTCGACGTGCGCGCCACCGACGCCGCCGGCAACGTCGATCCGACCCCGGCCTCGCACGGCTGGACGGTGGACACCGGCGCGCCGCAGACGACGATCGACGTCGCGCCCTCCGACCCGTCCAATGACGACGCCCCGACCCTCGAGTTCTCAGCGGACGAGAGCGGCGCCAGCTTCGAGTGCCGGCTCGACGGCGGCGCCTGGACGGCTTGCACGAGCCCCGAGACGCTCGGCGGGCTGACCGACGGCCCCCACACCTTCGACGTGCGCGCCACGGACGGCGCCGGCAACACCGACGGCTCCCCGGCCTCCCACGCCTGGACGGTCGACACGGTCGCGCCCGCGACGACGATCGACGTCGCGCCCGGCGATCCGTCCAACGACCCGGATCCCAGCTTCGAGTTCTCGGCGAGCGAGGGCGGCTCCACGTTCGAGTGCCGCCTCGACGGCGGCGCGTGGAACGGCTGCTCGAGCCCCGAGAGTCTCGCCGGCCTGGCCGACGGCCCCCACACCTTCGACGTGCGGGCCACCGACGCGGCCGGCAACACCGACGCGACGCCCGCGCAGCACGCCTGGACGGTGAACGCGGTCGCCCCCACCGTCACGCTCGTCCAGCCCTCCGGCTACGTCAACGCCGCCGACGCCGACCCGTACATCGTCCGCGCCACGAGCCCCGACGGCGACATCGCCGGCGTCGAGCTCTACCGCTGCTCGGACGACTCGGCCGACTGCGCCACCGGCACCTGGGTCTCGCTCGGAAGCGACGCGACGGCGCCGTACGAGGCCTCCTGGCCGGTCGACGCCGACGGCACGCGCGCGCTCCGCGCTGTCGCCACCGACCTCGGCTCGAACACGGGCGAGCACGTCGTCACGGTGACGATCGACCGCACGGTTCCCGCGACCACCATCGACTCCGCTCCGTCCGACCCGAGCGCGAGCGCCGGGGCAAGCTTCGCCTTCAGCTCGAGCGAGGCCGGCGTGACGTTCGAGTGCCGCCTGGACGGCGGGGCCTGGAGCGGCTGCTCGAGCCCCGAGAGCTACGCCGGCCTCGGCGACGGCCCCCACACCTTCGAGGTGCGTGCCGCGGATGCCGCCGGCAACGTCGACCCGACTCCGGCCGCGTTCTCCTGGACGGTGGACACCGACGCGCCGCAGACGACGATCGACGTCGCGCCCGCGGACCCGAGCCCGAGCTCGGCGCCGACCTTCGAGTTCTCGGCGGACGAGGGCGGCTCGAGCTTCGAGTGCGGGATCGACGGCGGCGCCTGGAGCGCCTGCTCCAGCCCCGAGAGCCTTGCCGGCCTGGCCGACGGCCCCCACACCTTCGACGTGCGCGCCACGGACGCGGCCGGAAACACCGACGCCTCCCCGGCCTCCCACGCCTGGACGATCGACGCGACGCCGCCCGGCGGCGGGCTCGCCGACCCTGGCGCCTACCTGCGCGGCACCGTCGCGCTGAGCGCCTCCCCCACCGACGTGGGCGCGGGCGTCCAGAGCGTCGACTTCCAGGTCTCCCCGGCAGACGCGGGCACCTGGACGTCCATCGACGTGGACACGTCCGATCCCTACGGGGTCTCCTGGGACACGACTGCCGAGGCCGACGGCGCCTACGACCTCCGCGTCGTGGTCACCGACAACGCGGGCAACTCGACCCCGTCCGCGGTCGTCGAGGACCGCGTCGTCGACAACACCGCGCCCGGCGCGACCATGAACGATCCCGGCGCCTACCTGCGCGCCACCGTCACCCTGACCTCCGCCACGAGCGACGCGGGCTCGGGCGTGGCGAGCGTCGCCTACCAGCGGTCTCCCGCCGGAGCCGGCTCGTGGACGGCGGTCACCCCCTCCTGGGACACGACCTCCGTCGCCGACGGCCTTTACGACCTCCGCGTCGTGGTCACCGACAACGCCGGCAACACGAGCGCGTCGGCCGCCGTCGCAGGCCGCCGCGTGGACAACACGAGGCCCAGCCTCAGCTCCTCCTCGCCCGCCGACGGCACGACGATCGTGGGCGCGGGCTCCCTGGCCCTTGCGGCGAGCGAGGACGTCGCCGGCGTCGTCGGCGCCGAGCTCGACGGCGTGGCGGCGCCCGCGCCGAGCGTCTCGGGCGGTTCCGTCACCTACACCGCCACCTTCGCCGAGGGCCCGCACGTCCTCTCGGGCCAGCTCGAAGACCTGGCCGGGAACCGGCAGGAGATCCGCGTCCACTTCACGGTCTGGTCGGGCGCGGGCGCCGACCACCCCTACGTGGAGAAGAACTCCTTCGCGGCGGCGACCACCTCGCTCCGCTCGGCGAGCGACGAGGCGACGATCACGGTTCCCGCGGGAGCCTGGACCGGCGCGCCCGCAGGCGACTGGCTCGTCGTCCGCCTCGACCCGCAGCCCGCCGGCGCCCCCCAGGGCGGCTTCCAGCCCGCCGGCGACGCGTTCGACGCGACCGCCTACTGGGCTCTGGCGGGCTCCGCGGTCACCTCGTTCGCCCTCCCGCTCGAGCTCGAGATCGACAACACGGTCGACGGCGTCGTCCCGGCGACGCTGGAGAACGGCGCCTGGCGCGCGCTCGCGTCCGTGCCGGACGACGACGGCCTGCCGGCTTCCTGGCAAGACGGCTTCGAGCGCGACGGGACGGACGTCCGCATCTTCACCCGCCATCTGACGACCTTCGCCCTCCTCGAGGACGTGCAGGCCCCCGGGACGCCCGGCGGCTTCAAGGGCGTCCGCAACGGCAAGCACCTCCGCCTCTCCTGGTCGGCGGCGAGCGACAACTCCGGCCTCGTGGCCGCCTACCGCATCTACACCGGCTCGACCGTCGCCAAGACGGTGACCGGGAGCAAGCGCTCGGTCTTCATGGGCAAGTACCGCTCGACGGACCGCCGCGCCTTCCGGGTCGCCGCGGTCGACGAGGCGGGCAACGTCGGCAAGAAGAGCTACGCGCTCAAGGTCGTCCCGACGCTGAAGAGCGGCACGCTCGCCGGCGCGAAGAAGACGCTTCGCAAGCGCGGCTTCAAGCTCGGGAAGGTCACCTACAAGCGCTCGGGGTCGGTGGCGAAGGGCAAGGTTCTCTCGGCGCCCTCCGGGCTCCGCAAGGCCGGGTCGAAGATCGCGCTCTCTGTCTCGAAGGGCTCCGGCGCGGCGAGCCGGCCGGTCACCACCCCGACGACGACGTCCTCGGCATCCGCTCCCCCGCCGAGCGCGCCGCCCCTCGCTCCGGCCGCGCCCGCCGCGACCGCCGTGCCTCCCGCGGCGGAGATTCCGCAGGCGGCAGGCGACGAGGCCTCCGAGGCGGGCGGCGGCGCCGGCTTCCTCCTGCTCCCCTACACGAAGGTGCGCAGCGTCGGTCTCGCGGAGCTCCGGCAGGAGCTGGGCTTCGGGATCCTCGTGGCGGCTTTCTCCATCGCCCTCGTCGCCGCCCTGCGGGCCCGCCGGACGCTGCCGGCGGAGGGCCCCGGCGACGAGGAGCTGCTCTGGGACACCCGGCTCGCGCGTGGCATCGGCCGCTTCTTCCGCCGCCTCACCGGCCGGCCCTAAGCCGCCGCCGCCGACACCGCGATCGCCGCTGCGACGGCGAGCAGCGCGACACCGACGAGGCGCCGGAGCGCCGACTCGGGCACGCGCCCGCTGAAGCGCGCGCCGAGCCACGCGCCGGGGATGGCGCCGGCGAGGCTCACGCCGAGGACGAGCCACTCGACCTCGAGACGGACTAGGTGCGCGGCGAACCCCGCCGTGCCGAGGAAGAAGCCGACGACGAGGTTCGTCCCCACCGCGGTGTGCGCGGGAAGGCCGACGCTGCGCAGGAGCGCCGGCATGCGCAGCGTGCCGAGGATCAGGCCGACCGCGCCGCCGAGGAGCCCGATCAGACCGCCTGAGACGACCGCTGCCGCCCGCGGGCGCCGTGACTCCGGGGCCGCGCGGAGCTCGAGGAGGAGGTCGAGGCCGTTCCAGGCAAGCACCGCCGCGATCCCGGCCAGCAGGAGCCGCGACGGCAGCGCGTGTGCGAAGTACCCGCCGAGGAACGCGCCCGCGACGGAGGGCGGGGTCATCCAGGCCACGATCCGCCAGCTCACGCGCCCGGCGCGAGCGTGCGCGAGCCCGCCCGAGAGCGCAGCCGCCGCGCTGACGGCGATGTTCGTGCCGGCCGCCGCCGCCGGGCTCCCCGAGGCGAGCAGGATCGCCGGCAGGCGGAGGCTGCCGAGCACGAGCCCGACCAGCGACCCTAGGACGCCGGCGACGAAGGAGCCGGCGAGCGCGACCGCGAGCTCGACCGTCACCCGCCGGGCCGCGGGCTCAGGGCTCGCCGCCGGGGCGCCAGAGCGCCTCCGACGAGGGGCTCGCGGCCCGCGCGAGGATGAAGAGGAGGTCGGAGAGCCGGTTCAGGTAGGCGAGCGCCGCCGGGTTGACCGGGTAGTCCTCGGCCAGCGCGACGGCGAGTCGCTCGGCTCGGCGGCAGACGCTACGGGCGACGTGCAGGCGCGCGGCCGCCTCCGTCCCGCCCGGGAGGACGAAGCTCCGCAGCGGCTCGAGCCTCGCGTTGACGAGGTCGCAGAGACCCTCGAGCCGCCCGACCTGCTCCGGCGTGACGCGCAGCCGGGAGCGATCCCCGTCCTCCTCGAGCGGCACGGAGAGGTCGGCGCCCAGGTCGAAGAGATCGTTCTGGATCGCCTGCAGCCAGGGGCGGAACTCGGGCGGGACGTCGGCCGCGAGCGCGTGCCCGACGAGCGAGTTGAGCTCGTCCACCGTCCCGTAGGTGACGATCCGCGGATCGGTCTTGGAGACGCGCGTGCCGTCGCCGAGGCTCGTCTCGCCGGCGTCCCCGGCCCGGGTGTAGATCCGCGTCAGTCGGACCGGCTCGTCCCGCCTTCTCACGAGCCGAGTATAAAAGCCGCTTCAGGAGGGCTTGGCGGAACGTCGTTCGTCGCAGGGGCGCGATGCTCGTTCCGAGGTAAGGACGCAGGGAGTGCCGATAGTGCCAACTATCGGCGCGACTGAGGACGCAGCCTCGGGGCGAGCAGCGTGGCCCCGCGGCACAAGCGCCTGTTTCGCCAAGCCCTGCGACTAGCCGCGGACGCGCGGAATCTTCACGGGCTCGTTCACGCCGCTGAGGGCGAAGTCCATGTGCATCTCGACCCGCTCGCCGGCCGCCTCCACGCTCATGTCCACGAGGGTTCGCAGCGGCAGGTGGCTCGTCTCCGAGATGTAGAGGACGATCCTCGTGTCGTCGAAGGCCTCGGAGAGGTCCGGCACCGCGCCGCCCGGCACCGAGCCGAGCTGGCCGAAGAGGCCGTTGACGAGCGCGGTCGTGTCGAGCACGCCGGTCACCTTCACCGCGGGCTCGCCGCCCACCTGGTGCCCGTCGTCCACGTCTACGTCCTTCACGTACGGGGTGAAATCGAACTGCTCGATGCCGGTCGCGCTCTGCGGCGGCACCGTCGTCTGCTGCCACCGCCCTCCCGCCTTCATCCAGGCGTTCTGGCCGCGGACGACCACGCTCATCTCCGGGAACTCGGGCACGTCCGGGGAGCTCATGGTCATGTACGAGGCGCCGCCGCCCTTGGTCGTGCCGGCGCCGCTCATGACGAACGCGAAGTCGCCCAGGGGCGTCTCCATCCACAGGCGGCCCGAGAAGCGCATCGACCTCACCTCGGCGAGGGCCTGGTCCGACTGGGCGAGAAGCTCCTGCGCGCGCTGCCCCTCCGGGCCGGCGCAGCCGAGCGGGAGGAGCGCCGCGAGCGTGAGCGCGAAGACGAGAGCGACCCTGCGCATGCTGAGAGAATCGGCTGCGGCGTGCCGCCGGTTCAGCCTCGAACGAGGGACGCCGGTGCCCGGGACACGTGCCCCTTCAGGCGATACCCGCCGCACTTCTGCCCCGCGATCACGCGGCGCCGGAGCGCACCCTCGCCCTTACCAAGGCTTCTAGCCTTGGCTGCGGACGAGTGCGCACTCCGGCTTGGTGCTCGCGACGCAGAAGCGGGGCAGCATCACCTAAAAAGGCACCTAGACCGCCGCGAACTCGAGCCGGACGGCGCGCAGCGCCGGCTCGCGGGCGACGAAGGCCCGCACAACGGCCGGGTCGAACTGGCGCTCGGACTCGCCCACGATCTCCCGGCCGGCTGTGCCCCAGGTGAGCGCGCTGCGGTAGGGGCGGTCGCTCGTCATCGCGTCGAGCGCGTCGGCCACCGCGAAGATCCGCGCCGAGAGCGGGATGTCCGTGCCGGCGACCCCGTCCGGGTACCCGCTCCCGTCCCAGCGCTCGTGGTGCGAGCGCACGATGCGCAGGCCCTCGCCCTGGAGGAATGCGACGCCGCCGAGCATCTGCTCGCCGAGGACCGTGTGCGTCTTCATGAGGCGGGCCTCGCCCTCGTTCAGCGGCCCCGGCTTCTGGAGGATGCGGTCCGGGATCCCGATCTTGCCCACGTCGTGGAGGAGGAAGCCGTACTCGGCGCTGGCGTCCTCGACGAGCTCCGGGCTCAGTTGGCGCGCCAGCTCGAGCGCGTAGCGCTGCACGCGCTGCGAGTGGGCACGGGTGCCCGTGTCCTTCGTCTCCAGCGCGCTCGCAAGGGCGGCGACCGTCTCGTTGTAGGCGTTCTCGAGCAGGAGCCGCTGCCCGCGCTCGATCTCGAGCAGGTGACGCAGGTCGCGCGCGTAAAGGAGGAGCTGGCCCTCGTCGGCGCTCGCCGGCTCGACGGCCGCCGGGCTGGGCGGGACCGGCCCGAGGCCGCCGGTGAGGCGCCCCACGACCTCCAACAGCTCGAGCGGGCTGAACGGCTTGCGCACGAACGTGTCGGCGCCCACTTCTTCGGCCCGCCGGGCCCCCTCCTCGCCCGAGCCGGAGAGCAGGACCACCGCGACCCCGTCGAGCGCCGGGTCGCCCTTGATGCGCCGGCAGAGCTCGAGCCCGTCCATGCCGGGCATGCGCACGTCGACGACGATCGCGTCGGGGCGGCTCCGCGCGATCGCCTCGAGCGCCTCGAATCCGGTCGAGGCCTCGTCGACCTCGACGTCCACGATCTCGAACGTCGTGCGGAAGAGCGCCCGGAGGCCCGGGTCGTCGTCAACGATGAGCAGGCGCACTGCGGCTCCTTGTATTCGTCGTCACGGGTCGCATCGGTTTTTCGGCCCTCCCCCTTTAGAGGGAGACGGCCCAGACCCTTCCTGCGCCCTCAGGCGTAGTCGTAGAAGCCGGCGCCGCTCTTGCGGCCGAGACGGCCGGCGGCGACGTGCTCGCGCAGGAGCGGGCAGGGCTCGTACTTCGGGTCGCCGAGACCGTCGCGCAGCACCTCCATGATCGAGACGCAGGTGTCGAGGCCGATCAGGTCAGCGAGGGCGAGCGGCCCCATGGGGTGATTGAACCCGAGTTTGGCGATGGTGTCGATCGCCTCCGCCTCGGCGACCCCGTCGGCGAGCGCGTAGGCGGCCTCGTTCACGAGCGGCATGAGGATGCGGTTGGAGACGAAGCCTGGAAAGTCGTTGGCCTCGGCGGGCGTCTTGCCGAGCTCGCGGGCGAGCTCGACGATCGCGGCCACCGTCTCGTCCGAGGTGGCCGGCGTGCGCACGACCTCGACGAGCGCCATCACGGGGACGGGGTTGAAGAAGTGCATGCCGATCACCCGCTCGGGCCTCCCGGTCGCCGCCGCGAGCGTCGCGATCGGGATCGAGGAGGTGTTCGAGGCGAGCACGGCGTCCGAAGGCAGGGTCTCGTCGGCGCGGCGGAAGACGTCCGCCTTGACGGCGGCGTCCTCGACGACCGCCTCGACCATCAGGTCGGCCGGCGCGAGGTCGTCGGCCGCCTCGACGCGCGCGAGCACCTCGTCGGGGTCGTGCGGCGCGCCCTTCGCGGCCAGGCGCTCGAGGCTCTTCCGCATGGTGCCGAGCCCCTTCTCGACAGCACCGGGAGCGGCGTCGTGCAGGAGCACGTGCCGGCCGGAGGCGGCTGCCACCTGGGCGATCCCCGCGCCCATCTGGCCCGCGCCGACGACGAGAACGCGCTCGAACCGCATCGCGCGGAGACACTACTGGAACCTTTGCGGAGGTCGTGCTGTACTGGGTGTAGTGCTCCGCATCCTCGTCCTGGCCGCCGCCGCGCTCGCGCTTCTCGGGTGCGGCGGGAGCGAGGACGCCGCGGCACCGCGCGAGACCACGACCGCGACGACGACCCAGGCGCCTCCTCCGCCGGCGGAGGAGCTGCTCGCCGTCTGGAACGACCTGGAGGGCAGCGAGCTCTTCTGGGCCGACGCGCAGACGCTGGAGCCCGTCGACGGGCGGTCGGTCTCCTTCTCGTACTACTACTCGGCCGTCGACCGCTCCCCGGACGGCAACGCGCTCGCGCTCGGCGCCGACGACCGCGGCTACGTCCAGGTCGTCGACCTCGAGCGCATGAAGGCGCTCGGGACGATCGACGTCGGCACCGGCGGCTACTTCGAGCGGCTCCACTGGGTCGCGCCCGACCTCCTCCTCGCCTCCGTCAGCGGGCTTCCCTCGCGCGCGGTCGCCATCGACCCGGGCGCGAGGCGGGTGCTCTCGGAGCACGAGCTCGAGGGCACGGTGGTCTCGTCCCATCCCACCGAGGACGGGATCGTCTTCCTGCTCGCGCCGCCCGACCGCATCGGGCCCGCGCGGTTGGCGGTCTTCGACGGCACCGGCGTCCGCACCACGGAGCTCCGCGAGATCAGGGCGGGCTGGGAGCAGGAGGGCGAGACGGAGGAGGACTACCGCGCACGGCAGTCCATCCCCGGCCTCGCCGTGGAGCCTTCCGGCGTCCGGGCACTCGTCGTCCCAGCCGGGAACCGGGTCGCCGAGGTCGACCTGGAGACGCTCGACGTCCGCTACCACGACCTCTCGGAGCCGGTTTCGCTCCTCGGCCGCCTGCGGGACTGGCTGGAGCCGGCAGCGGCGGCGAAGACGATCGACGGGCCCGACCGCACCGCCGTGTGGCTTTCGAACGGCCTCGTGGCGGTGAGCGGCGTCGACTACGTCGCCGAGGGCGAGGAGCGCATGGCGGCCGAGCCGGCGGGCCTCGCGCTCGTCGACCCGAGCGACTGGAGCATCCACCGCGTGAACGACGAGACCGGCTGGGTGGCCGTCCGCGACGACACGCTCCTCGCCTCCTGGTGGCAGGGCGATGACTCCGGAGAGGCCGGCGTCGTCGCCTACGACCTGGAGGGCAACGAGCGCTTCCGCCGGACGTCGGGTGAGCTGGTCGACTTCTCCTACACGGCCGGAGGCCACCTCTATGCGGCCGGCAACGAGGGGCGGCTCTACGAGCTGATCGACCTCGGCACCGGCGAGACCGTCAGCCGGGTGGAGCCCGAGCGTCCCGCCTGGCTCGTCTACCTCGACGAGTAGCCCGCGCTAAACGTCGATCAGGACGGCGTCGCCCTGGCCACCGCCCGAGCAGATCGCGGCGAGGCCGAGGCCGCCGCCGTTCCGGCGCAGCTCGTGGACCATCGTGCCGAGGATGCGGGCGCCGGAGGCCCCGATCGGGTGGCCGAGGGCGACTGCGCCGCCGTTCACGTTCACCTTCTCCGGGTCGGCGCCGAGCATGCGCACGGAGTTGACGCTCACCGAGGAGAACGCCTCGTTGATCTCGACGCGCTCGACGTCGTCGATCGTCTTGCCGGCCTTCTCGAGCGCGCGGGCGGCCGCCTTCGCGGGCGTGCGGGCCAGGTAGGCGAACTCGTCCGCGACGTAGCCCTGCGAGACGATCGTCGCCAGGATCTCGAGGCCGCGCTCGCGCGCGAACTCCTCGCTCGCGATCACGAGCGCGCCTGCGCCGTCGTTGACCCCGGGCGCGTTCCCCGCGGTCGTCGTCCCCTCCGCGTCGAAGACGGGCTTCAGGCTCGCCAGCCTCTCGAGCGACGTGTCGCGCCGCGGCGCCTCGTCCACCTCGACTCCGTCCACGGCGACGATCTCGTCCGCGAAGCGGCCCTCGTCGATGGCGGCGACCGCACGCTGGTGCGACCGGTACGCCCACTCGTCCTGCTCCTCGCGCGTGATGCCGAGCTCACGGGAGACGAAGGAGGCCTGCTCGACCATGTGCTTGCCGTCGAACGTGGAGAGCAGCCCGTCGTGGGTCATGAGGTCGATCAGCGCCCCGTCGCCCAGCCGGTAGCCGAAGCGCGCCTTCTTGAGGATGTACGGCGCGTTCGACATCGACTCCATGCCCCCGGCGACGATTACGTCGTGGTCGCCGGCGCGGATCATCTGGTCGGCGATCTCGACCGCGCGCACGCTCGAGGCGCAGACCTTGTTGATCGTGTCGGCCGGAACCTCCTTCGGCACCCCTGCGGCGATGGCCGCCTGGCGCGCGGGCGCCTGCCCGGCCCCGCCCTGCAGCACTTGGCCCATGAGGACGTACTCGACCTCGTCCGGCCGGACGTCCACGCGCTCGAGGGCGCCGCGGATCGCGATCGCGCCGAGCTGTGGCGCCTCGTGGTCGCGCAGGCCGCCGCCGAGCTTCCCGAAGGGCGTGCGAGCGGTCGCGACGATGACGGAGCGGGCCACGAGGTCAGCGTACCAACCGCCCCGCGCCCTTCCGGGCCGCCACGTCCCCGGCTCGCCCGCTTGGTGTCAGGTCTTGCATTTACGCAAACCCGCCGGATCGGGCGCCTGGGCACGCGGTCCCGCTTTTGCGCGAATGCAAGACCTGACACCGGGGCTCCCGGGGCTTAGCGGCGCCGTCGTTGCTCCCAGGCCTCGGCCATGGCGATGCGCTCCGCCATCGTCGGGTGCGTCTCCATGAGCACGTAGGCCCACGTGGGCGGGCTCGGGTCGATGAGGCCTTGCTCGGAGAACCCGGCGAAGAGCTCGCGGGCGGCGTCGGGATCCTCGGTCGCGTCGAGCGCGACCCAGTCGGCCTCCGCCTCGAGGTTCCGGGTGATGGCGTTCTGCGCCGGGAGCGCGACGGTCTGCAGGACGACGAGGACGAGGAGCGCGAGCGGAACCGCGGTCGGCTCGCGCATCCCGCCTCTCCGCCGGGTCGCCCAGGCGAGGAGAAAGGCGCCCGGGAACGCGAAGAGCGCGTACCAGGCGACGCTCTTCCACAGGTGCTCCTGCGCGTGGTGGCCGACCTCGTGCGCGAGGACGACGACCACCTCGTCCTCGTCGAAGCTCTCGAGCAGCGTCTCCCACACGACGATGCGGCGCGTGGGCCCGAGCCCGGCCGCGGCCGCGTTCGGGCCCTCGTAGGCGTTCACGTCGGCGACGCGCACGTCGATCTCCCCCACCCCCTGCTCCTCCGCGAGATCCCGTGTCTCGGCGACGACGTCGGGCGGAGCGTCCACCTGGGCGGGCAGCAGGTACGGCGTGATGAACGTGAAGAGGAGCGCCAGCCCGACGAACACGGCGCCGCCCGGGATCCACCACCAGTTCCCCAGCGGCCCGGCCAGGCCCATGACGATGAGCAAGGCGAGGCAGACGAACAGGAACTCGCCCCCGAGCGCGAACCAGTTCTCGACGAGCCACGTGCCGTAGTCCAGCTCCGACACGTCGTGGCGCCGCTCCCACCAGAGCGCGGCGAGCCCGAACGGGATCTGCACGAGCCAGAGGAACGCCAGGCCGAGCATCCCGAGGAGCATCCCGGTCCCGATTCGGCCGGCCGCCGACTCGCGCACGAAGCGCGCCCCGAAGCGCGCGTAGAGCGCGAAGACGACCGCCACGACGACGAGCGAGAGCAGGAAGCTGACCCGCAGGAAGGTCTCGTAGCTCCGCACCTCGTCGAGCTGGACGGGCGACAGCACCTCGGACGCCGACACGTCCGGCAGGTCGAGGCCGTCGGGGACCTCGGTCTGCCAGAGCGTCCAGGCGGCCAGCGCCCAGCCGGCCGCGAGCGCGACCACGAGCAGGGCGAGGGCGGCTAGAAGGAGGGCTCGGGTGGGGCGTCGGGCCACGTCGGGACGGGCTCCAGCGCGACCTCCGGCTCGACGTACTCAGCCGGGCCGGTGAACGGGTAGCTGTCGGTCAGGAGGTACAGGTAGGCGTAGTACTGCGCGTCGTAGCGGAGCACGTAGGCGCCCAGGTTGCGCAGCCCCTCCGGCATGCGGCCGAGGAAGAGCCCGACGAACCAGCCGAGGAACGCCGCCACGTAGAGCGGCCCGCCGAGCGCCGAGCTCAAGATCGTCGCCGGAAGCGCCAGGAAGAGGCGAAAGAGCGTCTTCCAGCGGCTCTGGCTCTCGCGCGGGGCGATCTCGACGTCGACCGGATAGCTGCCCGCCGCGCCCGTGAAGCCTGGGAACGGGTTGGCGACGAGCAGGAGGAAGGAGAAGACGTGGATCTCGTACCGGAGGTACGCGGAGAAGAAGCGGTGGAAGGCGTCGGGGAGCCGGCCGGTCACGAGCGTCGCGAACCAGGCGACGATGAGCGCCAGGAAGACGACGATGCCCCAGAGGACGAGCCAGACGATGTGCGGGATCGTGAGCAGCAGGCGGAAGAAGACCGTCACGCGGGAGCGCCGCAGGTCGTCCTCCACCCGCAGGGTCACGGGCTTCACGGGCGTCGGCTGCGTCGCCGCCGGATCGCGCGTGTCGGCGCTCGGGTAGCGGTCGGTGAGGAGCAGCACGTAGCCGAACGTCTGCGCCGCGTAGCGAAGGCCGTACGCGGCGAGGTCGCGGAAGCCGAGCGGCATGCGCCCGAGGGCGAGACAGACGAACCAGCCCAGGATCGCGGTGACGAAGATCGCGCTGACGGTCCCGCCTGCGGTCCACGCCGCCTCCCCTCCGTAGTCGACCTCGCCGGACGTGCTGCTGCCGCCACCACCGCCGCCGCCCGCGCCGAAGCCGACGAGCGTGCTCACGAGCAGGATCGCCGGGATCGCCAGGATGATCCGGAAGGCCGCCTTCCAGCGGCTCTGGCGCTCGGGACCCTCGATGCGGGCGTCGATCGGGTAGCTCCCGGCCTCGCCCAGGAAGCCGGGATACGGGTTGGCGGCGAGGTAGAGGTACCCGTTGAGATGGGTCGTGTAGCGGACGTAGGCGGCCGTGAAACCGTGCAGGCCGTCGGGGAGGCGTCCCGCGATGACCACTGCGAACCAGTTGATCACCGCGACGACCACCATCGCGATCGTCCAGAGGAAGATCCAGATCAGGTGTGGGATGGCGAGGATGAGCCGGAAGAAGACCGTCAGCCGCGAGCGGCGCAGGTCGTCCTCCACCACGATGCGAATCGGGTGCGGCTCCACCATGGGCATTATCAGGGCGATGCCGGATGTCAGTCGGAGGGGTCGAACCGCCGGCCTTGACGCACCCGACAGGGGTGGCCTACGCTCCGCGCAGATGACGATCCCCGTCCGCACCTGGTGGGCCTGGCGCCGCGAGCGGAGCGGGAGCGTCGCCTGCTAATCCCGAGGCCCTGACAGCCCGCTCCGCTCGTAGACCCCCGCCAGGAGGGTCTTTTTCGGTTGCCGTGACGATCGCACCCGACATCCACGCCGACCTGATCACCCCGCTCGGGGCCTACCTCCGCCTGCGGGCGGGGGCGCGCGCGGGGTTCCTGCTCGAGTCGGTCGAGAAGGGGCGTCTCGGGCAGCACAGTCTCGTCGGCGCGGGCGCCCGCCTGGTCGACTTCGCCGAGGCCGAGCGGGAGGTGGCGGCGGGGCGCCCGGTTGTCGGCTACCTCGGCTACGACCACGTGGCCGTGCTCGAGCCGACCGTGCCGCTCCCCGAGGACGGGCCGGGCCTGCCCGAGAGCCGCTTCGTCGTGGCGGACACGCTCGTCCGCTTCGACCACGGCGCCAGCGTCGCCGAGGTGCTCGCCGGCGACCCGGCCGCCGTCGCGGAGCGGCTGCGCGGAGAGGCCGCCGGCGGCGCCGAGCGCGGTGGGCCCGTCGCGGGC
>JBOHAM010000082.1:0-12745 GCA_050697735.1 Gaiellaceae bacterium
AAGCCCTCCTAGAGCAGCCCCCGGGACCAGGGCCCCCAGATCGCGTACGTGATCCCGTTCGACTGCATGTTGGCGTACATGACCTGCCCGCCCGGGCTGAAGGTGACGCCCGCGAACTCGTCGGCGCCGCTCGCCAGGGCGTTGAGGGCGAGATCGAACGTGAGGCCGTCTCTCGTGAGACCGCGGATCTTGTTGCCGAGCGGGCTGTCCTCGCAGATCATCGTCGTCTTCCGGCGGGGCGAGACGATGATGTTGTCAGGCGAGTCGAGCACGTCGGGACCCGGCGACTCGAACACGAGCGTGAGCTTCTCGGTGCGCGCGTCGTACATCCACACCTGCCCGTAGCCCTCGCCGAAGCCGGCGCTGCCCGGGAAGGGAAGCGAGTTGGGCGGTACCTCGCCTGTGAACGGCCCGCCGCCCTCCGTCGAGACGAAGAAGATCCGCCTGTTCCAGTACGCGATTCCCTCGAGGCGTGAGAAGCGCGCGGCGCCCTTGCTCTCGCCCTCCTGGTAGACGATCCGCGCGGCCTCGTCGTTCGAGAGTCCGGGAGCGAACGCGGGATCGGGATCCTCGATCCGGATCCAGGCGACGCGATACGTCGCGCCCGGAACCTGGTTCGTGTGCAGATCGGCCGTCACCGGTGCGCTTCCGCCCTCGGGGATGACGCCGAGCACCTCGAGCCGCCCGCCGTCCTCGATCCGCTTGTCCCTGAACGGGTTGTTGGGCGGTACGTAGCGGAAGAACCCGGAGGCGTAGGCGAAGTCGTCGTCGGTCATGTAGACGATCCCGGTCGCCCGGTCGACGGCGGCCGCCTCGTGCGGGAAGCGCCCGGCCATGCGGATCGGCTCGGCCTCCGCGAGCTCGCCGGGGCCCCTGCTCGCGGGCACTTCGAAGAGGTAGCCGTGCTTCTCGAGGTAGCTAAGGTCGTCCGGCTGGCCCGGCCCGATCAGGAAGCTGCGTTGCTGGTCGACGCCGTTCGGCGTCTCCTCGCAGGTGATCCACGTGCCCCAGGGCGACTCCCCGCCGGCGCAGTTGAACGTCGTGCCGTTGAGGCTGACCCAGCTCTCGACCTCCTCCGCCCTGGGCGAGATCTCGAGCGTGGTCGTCCCGCCGGGAGCGCGCGTGTCGTAGGCCTTGCTCACGTCGCCGAAGGCGCCGACCGGGTTCGGCTGGGTCTGCTCGTGGTTGCGAACGAGCCGAACCTTGTCGCCCCACCCGAAGGCCGTCATACCGTCATGGCGACCCGGGGTGATCGTGCTCTCCTCGGTCAGCGGCGTGTTCCTGAGCGAGAACGAGCGGTACTTGAAGTCGCTCGGGAGCCAGAGACGCACTTCTCCGTCGCGCAGGTCGGCAACCGGCCCGAGCGGCCCGTAGCCTCCGTTGTTCGGAGCGTTCTTGGGCGCGGCCATCGCTGATCTCGCGAGGAAACCGCTGAAGGGCCCCGCGGATGCGCCGACCGTGGCTGCAGCGGCGACCGCGCTCCTGCGCAGGAACGTCCGACGGTCGATGGTGCTCATGACTTCCTCCCCTGTCGATCCCGAAGTCGGGCGAAGCTATCCTAGGCCGGTTCCCGAGTCAATCGAGGGAGGCGGGCGAGGCCCTTCCGTGGGCGGCGAGACGGTCATCCCGGCGGGCCTGGAGGGGTTCGTCGAGCAGGCGCGCGCGCTCCGCGACGACGACCGGGTCGCGCTCGCCGGGGCGCGCCGGGCCGGCAACGAGGCGGTGAGAGCAGATGCCTGGAACGCGGCCCTCGAGTTGCTCCCCGAGCGCGCGACGGTCTACGTGTCGTGCTGGGCCCGCATCGGGCCGGCCTTCCTCCCCGAGCGGCTCGAGGAGCTCCTTCGCACGGGCACGGACGCGAGCGAGATCGCCGAGTGGCAGGAGGTCGCGCGGCTCGCCCGCATCGCCATCGACGAGGCGCTCCTGGCCCTCCTCCTCTCGGACACGATGCTCCCGCCGGAGGTCCGCGAGCTCTACCACCCCTGGAAGACCATGCTCGAGGCCGCCCACACGCGCCCCGCGTAGCCCTCCCTCAGACCGTCTCTGTCTCGGGCGCGGTCGCGCCGACGCGGTGAGGCGCGCGGATGAGCTCGCCCAGGCGCGCGACGACCTCGACCGTCTCGCCGGCCTCGACGAGGCGCTCGAGCTCGGTCAGCTCGTCCTCTAGCCAGCCCGGGTCGACCGGCCGGCAGGCGGCGCGCAGGATCTTCGGGTGCGAGGTCGGCACCGCCGACTCATCCTCGTCCCAGAGGTCCTCGTGGAGCTTCTCGCCCGCGCGGACGCCGATGAACTCGACGGCGATGTCGCGCTCCGGCTCCTTCCCGGAGAGGCGAATCATGTTGTGCGCCAGGTCGACGATCTTCACCGGCTCGCCCATGTCGAGGACGAAGATGTCGCCGCTCTCGCCGATCGCGCCGGCCTGGACGATCAGCTGCACGGCCTCCGGGATCGTCATGAAGTACCGCTGCATGTCCGGGTGCGTCACCGTCACCGGCCCGCCGCGGGCGATCTGACGGCGGAAGAGCGGGATCACGCTCCCCGAGGAGGCGAGCACGTTGCCGAAGCGGACGGAGATGAAGCTCGTCCCGTTCTCCCCGCGCGCCGCAGAGGCCTCGACGATCCACTCGCAGAGCGCCTTGGTCTGGCCGAGGACGTTCTTCGGGTTCACGGCCTTGTCGGTCGAGACGAGGACGAAGCGCTTCGCGCCGTACTCGGAGGCTATCTCGGCAACGACCTTCGTCCCCAGGACGTTGTTGCGCACGGACTCGAGCGGGTTCGCCTCCATGAGCGGCACGTGCTTGTAGGCGGCTGCGTGGAAGACGACGTCCGGGCGGTGGCGCTCGAACAGGCGCCGCATCTTCGCCGGCTCCCTGACGTCCACGAGCGCCGGGACGGTCGCCGGGAAGCCGCGCTCGTGCCGCAGCTCGTGCTCGACGGCGACGAGCGCGTTCTCGGCATGGTCGGCGAGGATGATCCGGCGGGCGCCGAGCCCCGCGATCTGGCGGCAGAGCTCCGATCCGATCGAGCCGCCGGCGCCGGTGACGAGCACGGTCGCGCCGCTGATGTAGGAGGCGATCGCGAGGACGTCGAGCTCGACCGACTCGCGCCCGAGCACGTCCTCCACCTGTACCTCGCGAAGCTGCTGCGCCAGGTTCAGGTCGCCCGCGATCAGCTCGTGGACCCCTGGGAGCGTCTTCACGGGGACGCCGGCGTCGCGACAGGCGTTCACCACCCGCTGGCGGACGTCGCCGGACGCGGACGGGATGGCGATGATGACTTCGTCCGGCCTCCGGTCGGCGAGCAGCCGCGGCAAATCGGAGGTCGTCCCGAGCACGCGGACGCCGCCGAGGCGCATGTTCTTCTTGCGGGGGTCGTCGTCGACGAGCCCGATCGGGGAGTAGCCGAGCGACCGCCCCTTCGCCATCTCGCGGATCACGAGGTGACCGGCGTCGCCGGCGCCCACGATGAGAGCCTCCTTCCCGTGGGCGGCGAGCACGTTCCGCCCGGGACGCTCGATCAGCGAGCGGGCGAGCAGGCGCGCTCCGAGCACGAGGGCGAGCGCGAGGATCCAGTCGATCGCGATGACCCCGCGCGGCAGGCGGAAGCCCGGCACCGGATCCCAGAGGTAGACGATGACGACGGCGGCCGTCGAGGCGACCGTGACGGCGAGGAGCGCCCGCCACATGTCGCGGATCGAGACGTAGCGCCACCAGTGCTCGTAGAGACCGAAGAGGACGAAGACGGCCACCTTGACGGCCACGACCGCCGCGAACACCTCGACGGCGAGGAACTCGTCGTAGCGCGAGGGCACGCCCCTGTCGAACCGGACCTGGAACGCGAGGTACCACGCGACCGCGACGAGGGTGCCGTCGGCAACGGCCTGCCAGATGCGGTGGCGGCTCAGGAGCCTCACGCCCGCGCCCCCACGCCGACGGCCGACCGAATCGTGACCACGACCTGCTCCTGCTGCTCGGCGGCGATGCCGGCCCAGAGCGGCAGCGCGAGCGTCTCACGCCCGGCGCGCTCGGTCTCGGGCAGGCTGCCCCGCGAATACCCGAGAGAGGCGTAGACCGGCTGGAGATGGAGCGGCGTCGTGTAGTAGGCGGCGCAGCCGATGTCCGCGGCCCGGAGCGCGGCCGCCACCCGGTCCCGCTCGGGCGAGCGCACGACGTACATGTGGTAGACGTGCCCGGGCTCGTCCTCGGGCAGCTCGACGAGCTCGCCCAGGCCGAGCTCCGCGTAGCGTGCCGCCGCCTCGCGACGGGCAGCGTTCCAGTCGTCCACGTGCCCGAGGAAGAGCCGCAGCGCGGCGGCCTGGAGCTCGTCCAGCCGCGAGTTCATGCCGACCGCCTCGAAGCGCTCCTTGTCGCGCGAGCCGTGGAAGCGCAGCATCCGTACGCGCTCGGCGAGCGCGGGGTCGCCCGTGGCGACGAGCCCGCCGTCGCCCAGCCCGAAGAGGTTCTTCGTCGGGAAGAAGCTGAAGGTGGACGCCGCGCCCTGGGCGCCGGCGCGGACCGGGCCGACGGTGGCGCCGAAGGCCTGAGCGGCGTCCTCCACCACCGGGACGCCGGCGGGCAGGCCGTCGAGCGGCGCCGGCCGGCCGAAGAGGTGCACGGCGAGGATCGCCTTCGTCCGTCCGGTCACCCGCTCGGCAACGTCGGCGGGATCGAGGTTGAGCGTCAGCGGGTCGATCTCGCAGAAGACGGGCGTCGCACCGACGCGCGAGACCGCCTCGGCGGAGGCGAAGAAGGTGAACGCGGGGCAGACGACCTCGTCGCCGGGACCGACACCGAGGCTCTCGAGCACGAGGACGAGTGCGTCGGTCCCGTTGGCGACGCCGACGGAATCGCTCACACCGAGGTACGCCGCGGCCTCCTCCTCGAAGGCCGCGACCTCGGGCCCGAGGATGAAGCGCCCGGACTCGAGTACCGCCGCAATCCGCTCCTTCAGCTCGTCGAGGAGCGGCACGTATTGGGCGCGTACGTCGACGTGAGGGATCGCCATGCGGCCGGCCCCTACTGGCCGATGCCCTCGGCCGACCGCTCCACGGCCCGCCGCCGCTGCCGCTGCCGCAGGGTGCGGTAGGCGAGGGCAGCGAGGCCCGCCGCGACCAGAGCGACGATCGCATAGTCCGCGTAGCGGAAGCTTTCGTGGAAGCGCTCCCAGCCCGTCCCGAGCGCGAGCCCGATGCCGGCGAGCCCGAAGCACCAGGGGATCGTCCCGATGAACGTGAGGACCGTGTAGCGAGCGAGCGGCATCTCGGCGATGCCGGCCGGGATCGAGATGAACGAGCGCACGACGGGCAGCATGCGCGAGACGAGCACGGCGGCGTCGCCGTAGCGCTCGAACCACACGTCGGCCTTGTCGAGCTTGGCCGGCGTCACGTGCAGCCAGCGTCCGTGCCGCTCGAGATACGGTCTTCCCCCGTAGAGGCCGATCGCCCAACCGCCGATCGAGCCGAGGGTGTACCCGACGGTACCGGCGGTCGCGATGGCAACGTAGGCCCAGCCCGTGGACTCGATCTCCGAGCCGAAGAGCGTCACGCTCGATTCGGGAAACGCCCCCGCGGCCAGCGCCCCGCCGTAGACCATCACGAGCTCGCTCGCCGCCGGGAGGACGGCGTCGATCAGCATCAGGATGAAGACGGCGTAGAGGCCGTAGTCCCCGATCACCCCGGTGACGGCCTCGGTGATCTCGTGCACCCGGCGAGTCTACCCAGGGGTCATGCGCCTAGCGCCGGACGCGAACCACCCGGAGCGCGTCCTGCAGCGAGACGGCGCCGAGCCCGTTCCGTGCCCGAACCCGGACGACGTAGCGCCCGTTCCCGGCGACGCGGCCCGAGGCGGTCCGCCCGTTCCAGACCCACTTCTTCGCACCCGGCGCGGCGCGTCCAGTGAAGAGCGCGCGCACCACGCGGCCGCCGCGGCGGACGGAGACGTCGAGCTGCGCCTCGCGCGTCAGCGAGACGGCGAGGGCCAGGCGGCCGCCCCTCCTGGGCCGGACCCGCACGCGGTCTTTCGAGACGGTCAGATGTCCGAGCGTACGGTTGACCATGAAGCGGCGGACGGCTCGGCTCGTGCGCCCGCTCGAAATCTCGGTCGCCTCCGTGACCCAGCGCCAGCGCCCCTGCTGCATCCGGGGGACGCCGACCCTTCGCGTGACGCTCCGGGGGCCGACGACTTCCTCGCGGCGCCAGGCCACGGTGCCGTTCGGCCGGACCAGCCGGAGCTCGATCCTCGACCGGCGGACGACCTTGGCGACGAGCGTCTTGGAGTCGACGACGCCGTCGCCGTTGGGCGAGAGCGGCGGCCCGGTGACCGCTGGAGCGTGGATGCCGTAGTACTCGAGGAAGAGAGCGTTCGAGACAGGGCGCAGCGTTCCGCCCGGCGGGGTGTTCAGAGCGCGGCCCTCGAAGGCCAGGGTTGAGGACCCGCCGGCGTCCAGCCCCATTGCGGTGACGGCGCCGAGCCGGGCCATCAGCCGGGCGAGCTGCCAGTTCGTGACCCCGCGGCTCCACGGGAGGCGACCGTCGGCGACGACGAAGAGCAGGCTGCCGTTGGCGCGCTGGCCCACGGCCGTGCGCGGATGCCGAGGGGCGAGCTGGCTGAGGCTGAAGTACTCACCGGCGTTGCGCACGGGATTCCCGTTGCGCACCAGCAGGGGACCGCCTCCGATGGCGTCCGCGGCGTCGTCCGGAAGGAGGGGCATCCGCAGCCGCACCGTCACCTGCGTGCCAGCCCGCGCCTCCCGTCGGAGGAGTGGCCGCGCCGTGCCTCGCGCCTGGAGCACGGCTCCCCGGGGAGGGATCGCGGTCCCGCCGTTCCACCGGACGTTCGTCACCGTCCCGGTGAGCCAGCCGTTCAGCATCGCCCTCGGAAAGCGGGCGAAGACGACCTCGAAGACGCCCGAGATGCGCGGCGTCCGGCCACCCCGAGCGGGCGTGAAGAGCGCCACCCCCGGAGGGACGGCGACGTCGTTCACCTGCTCGAGCAGATGCCGGTCGTTCTCCCCGGCCCGCCACCAGCCGCGGAAGCCGAATCGGTCTACGAGCAGCCGGCCGTCGAAGGCGATCGCGAGCGACGACCGCGCCTCGAACGCCCGCGTGTAGAGGACGCCGTTGCGGAGGAAGACGCCGCTCGGGCGGCCGGAGGACTCCTGGAAGCGGTCACCGTTCACACCCACCGACGTGGCGGTCGCGGCGCGAGATCGCTGCATGGCCGGGACCGTCTGGCGCCCGACGACGGTGTTGTTCGAGATCGCGGGCCTGAGTCTGTAGAGCCCACCGTGCGACGGGGTGCGCACGACGTGCACCACAACCGGGCTCCCACCGATCAGATGCGTCTCCCGCTCGTACTTGACCCCTGGCATCAGAGTGGTCACCCCGGCTGTCGCCGGGGTCGGGACTAGGAGGACCGCGATCACGGCCGCCGGAAGACCCCACTTCGACACCCCGCTCGGGACCAAAGCACACCGGGCAGCGGTTTACAAGGCTGGGACGTGGGCCTACGATCGGCAGCCCGCGGGAATGGCCCTTCCGACCTCGCACACGGACGTGGAGGCACGCCTGCTCGACCGCGCCCTGCCGCCGGCCGCGCGGGTGCTCGACGCCGGTTGCGGGAGGCGGACGAGGCTCGCCGAACGGCGAGAGCGGATCGCCGAGCTCGTCGGCGTCGACCTCGACCCCGCGGCGGGCGTCGAGAACGGCGCGCTCGACCGCTTTGTCGCCGCCGACCTCTGCGTCGAGCTTCCCTTCGAGGACGCCTACTTCGACCTCGTCTACGCGAACTTCGTCGTCGAGCACCTGGCATCCCCCGCCACGGCCTTCGGCGAGTGGCGGCGCGTCCTCCGACCCGGTGGCGAGCTCGTGCTGCTGACGAGCAACCGGGCCAACCCGCTCTTCCTCGCCGCCTCCCTCCTCCCTCGGCGGGCGAAGGTCGTCCTCAAGCAGGCCGGACCGGGCGCGGCCGCGCAGGATGTCGTCCCCACGTACTACCGCGCGAACACGCCCGGCCGGCTCGCATCGTCACTCGCGGCCGCCGGCTTCACGCCTGTGAGCGTCGCGTACGTGGCGACCCTCCACCGGTACGCCGGGGAGCGTCCGGCGCTCGCCTCGCTCCTGCGGTCGTCCGAGCGCGTCCTCCCCGAGCGGCTCCGGTCCACCGTCGTCGGGTGGTACCGCGCCGTGTGAGCGGCGGCGGGGCTAGCTCCAGACCCTGACGTCGCGGTAGAGCGTGTCCCGCTGCACCGGAACCTTGCCCAGGGCCCTGATCGCCCGGACGAAGTCGTCGGTGGTCGCCCGGTGCGTCGTGCCCGCGGCCGAGACGACGTTCTCCTCGATCATCACGGAGCCCATGTCGTCGGCGCCGAAGCCGAGCGCCACCTGGCCGACCTTCATGCCCTGCGTCACCCAGCTCGACTGGATGTGGTCGACGTTGTCGAGGTAGATGCGGCTGACGGCCTGCGTCAGCAGGTAGTCGAAGGAGGTCGGCTGAGCCTCCGGTGGCACCCGCTCGGCGAGGCGGTTGCCGTCGGCCTGGAAGGTCCACGAGATGAAGGCGCGGAAACCGTGGGTCTCGTCCTGCAACTCGCGGATACGGCGCAGGTGCTCGACGCGCTCGGCGAGCGTCTCGACGTGGCCGTACATCATCGTGGCGGTCGAGGAGATGCCGAGCCGGTGCGCCTCGCGCATGACGCCCAGCCATTCGCCCGACCTCGTCTTCTTGGGCGCGATCACCTCGCGCACCCGGTCGACCAGGATCTCGGCGCCGCCGCCGGGCACGGAGTCGAGCCCCGCGTCACGCAGGCGTGTGAGCGTCTCCGGAATCGAGAGCTTGGAGCGGCGCGCGACGTGCTGGATCTCGGGCGGCGAGAGGACGTGCAGGTGGATGCGGTAGCGCTCCTTGATCGAGCGGAAGAGATCCTCGTAGTACTCGATCCCCAGGTCCGGATGGTGGCCGCCCTGCATGAGCAGCGCCGTCCCGCCGATCGCGAGCGTCTCCTCGATCTTCTTGAAGATGACCGGCTTCGGCAGGAGGTAGCCCTCGCGCCGATCGCCCGGACGGCGGTAGAACGCGCAGAAGTCGCAGTCCGTGTGGCAGACGTTCGTGTAGTTGACGTTCCGGTCGATGATGAAGGTCACGCGGCCGGGGTCGACCTTGCGGTTGCGAAGCTCGTCGGCCGCCCGGCCAACGCGAACCAGGTCGCGACTTTCAAGGAGCGCGAGTGCGTCGGCGTCGCCGATCCGCTCACCGGCCAGCGCGCGCTCGAGCACCTCTCCCACGCGGCCGTTGCCGTTCGCGTGCGCCGTCACGCCGACACAGCCTCGGGGACGACGAAGCGCAGCTCCGGGACGCGTTGGAGCTCGCCGACGTCGCGCGCCAGCTCGAAGAAGGTGATCAGGCCCGCGCGCTCGCGCGGCCCGAAGCTGTAGCGAAGCTTCTCGAAGTAGCGCGCGAGGAATCCGGCCGGGTAGCCGTACCTCTCGCTGGCCTCGAAGGCGAGCCGCTCGGGCTCGCCGCGGGCGAGGCGAACGGACGAGACCAACGCCTCCTCGATCTCGAGGATCCCGGGCGGCGGCGGGTCAGGGCACGCCCAGACCGCGAAGACCATCGGCAGGCCGGTCCGCTCGAGCCAGAGCTGGCCGAGGTCGTAGTGAGGCGTCGGATCCTCGAAGGCGCTGCGGAGCGCTGCGTCCCCGATGAGGAGCTTGGCATCGGCCTTCTTCCCGAGCGGCACGAGCACGGCGTCGGGCAAGAGCACTCGCGTCAGGACGACCGACGTTGCGCTCTCCGGCGTCACGGCCACCGAATCGACGTGCTCGAGCGGCGTGCGCGAGACGAGCTGGATGGAGTCGACGGCCCCCTCCGACGAGACGCAGAGCCGGGGCAGGATCCGCAGCCGATCGGCGTGACGCCCGTACTCGATCGAGGAGATCGGTGCGAGGTCGATCTCGCCCGCGAGCAGCGCGGCGTTGAGGTCGGTCGGAACGCCGTGCACCTGCTCGACCTCGACCTCGAGCCGGTGGAAGACCGGCGCCATGTTCACGTAGGAGATGCGGCCGAGGCGGATCACGAGAAACGTGCCTCCGCCGTCCGGGGCCCCTTGGTTAGACGCGTGTAGATGCGGGTCCCGACCCGCCCCCTGCTCGGCTTCAGCCTACCGCCGAGCTCAGCGCAGATGTGTGACCGAGTGCGACGGAGGTGCGTCAACTCGCCGATCTCCAGAGGAAGAACGTGATCAGGTTCCCGTCGAGGTCGAGCGCGGCGAACTCGCGCGTGCCGTAATCGGTGTCCTCGGGCCCGCGGGCCGAGACCGGGTGGAGGACGTCCTGGGCGGCGAGTTCCGCGAAGAGACCGTCGACCTCCGAGGCGACGATCCGGCAGCTTGCCGTGCCCGCGATGAACGACTCGGCGCCCGAGCGCACCGGCCGGTCGCCGACGTCGCGGCCCTGCCAGCTCTCGTCGCCCGCCTCCCAGAGGTGGAGAACGGCGTCGTCCCGCCCCAGGACCGCGAAGCCGCCGTCGTGGTGAAGCACCTCGAACCCAAGTCGATCGCGGTAGTAGGCAACTGCGGCGGCGACGTCCCGCACTGGGAGCGCCGGAATGGTCTGGCCGAGCTTTGCGTCCGCACGCGGCACCGGCTCGCGCGCCGCAGACTCCTGTTCCACCAGGTCGGCCGCCAGCATGGCGCCCTTGCGGTCGGGGTAATCCTGGATGTGGACGATCACGTCCCCCTGGACCGTGAGCACCTGGTGAACGTCCTCGCCCGGGCCGTCCTGGAAGTTCATCTCGACGACGATCCTCTCGGGGGACTCGGCGACGATCCTGGGCAGTGCGCGGTGGCCCTCCTTGATGTGCCATGCGAACCACGCGCGGACCTCGTCGCGACTACGGCACATCGGCGGCTCCTCGCCGGGCTCGCTCTGTCCGGACCAGACGACGTCGGGGTCGAGCACCGAGATCATGCCCTCGAAGTCGTCCCGGCCGAAGGCCTCGCTCAAGCGGTCGGCGACCGTCACGCCACCCACCTCCGCAGCTCGTTGTAGAGCGTGTCGCGCTGAACGGGAACGCGGCCCGCCTCCCGGACGAAGCGGACGAGCTCCTCGATCTTCTGCTCCGTCTCCGTCGTCGCCCCGGCCGCGTGGAAGATCTCCTCGCGCACGACCGTACCCTGCACGTCGTTCGCACCGAAGTGCAGCGCGACGGCCGCGAGCGGCATCCCCATCATGATCCAGTACGCCTTCACGTTGGCGACGTTGTCGAGCAGAAGCCGCGACACGGCCATCATCTTCAGGTCGTCCGAGCCGGCCGTGTGCGTCCAGCCGCGGCGCTCGAAGACGGTGTTCTCCGGGTGAAAGGCGAGCGGGATGAAGGCGAGGAAGCCGCCCGTCTCGTCCTGCTGCGCGCGCAGGCGCAGGAGGTGGTCGACCCGCTCCTCGTAGGTCTCCACGTGGCCGTAGAGCATCGTGCAGTGCGTCGGGATGCCGAGTCCGTGCGCGCTCCTGTGCGTGTGGAACCAGAAGTCCGGGTGCTCCTTGCCCGGCGCGACCAACCGGCGGACGCGCTCGGCGAAGACCTCGGCGCCGCCGCCCGGGAGGGAGCCGAGCCCCGCCGCCTTGAGCTCCGCCAGCACCTGCTCGTGCGTGAGGCCGGAGAGCTTCGTCATATGGTGGATCTCGCTCGCCGTGAAGCACTTGAGGTGGACGTCGGGCATCGCCTCGTGGAGCTTCGCGACGATGTCGACGTAGTAGCCGAAGTCGACGTGCGGGCTCTCGCCCCCCACCATGTGGATCTCGGTGAACCCGGTCAGCTCGCGCTGCCGGAGCGCGTCCCCGACGAGTTCCTCGGGGGTGTGCGTGTAGGCGTCCGGCTGCTTTCGGGTGACGGCGAACGCGCAGAACTTGCACTTCACGCGGCAGACGTTCGTCTGGTTCAGGTACAGGTTCTGCACGAAGTACACGTCGTCGGTGCCGCCGCGCATGCGCCGCGCCGTGTCGGCCAGCTCCCCGAGCTGGAGCAGGTCGTCCGACTCCATCAGGGTGAGACCGTCCTCGAAGGAGAGGCGCTCGTCGGCCTCCACCTTCTCCCAGATGCGATCGAGGGCGTTCTGCTGCGCGGTGACCGCCACCTAGCCCTCCCGGTCGACGACGAGGTGCGTGAGGGCCTCGAGGGAGGCGTGGTCGGGGGCGCCGTCGAGCGCCGCCCGGGCCAGCGCGGCGTGCTCGAGCGCGTAGCCGCGCGCCGCCTCGAGGGCGTCCGTGCAGGCGACCCGTTCGAGCGCGTCCGGCACGTCCGAGCCGGCGAGCGCGTGCCAGACGTCCGGATCCTGCCGCGCGGCGAGGATGAGCGGCAGCGTCGGCGTCCCGTCGCGCAGGTCGACGCCGGGCGCCTTCCCGGTCGTGTCGAAGTCGCCGGTGCAGTCGAGGATGTCGTCGGCGATCTGGAAGGCGACGCCGAGCGCAAGCCCGAACGCGCCGAGCCCGGGGCGCCCGCCGCCGAGGACGCACGCGGCCTCGAAGAGCTTGCCCGTCTTCAGGGAGCACCGCTCGAGGTACTCCTCCACGGTCGTGTCGGGCCGGTGGGTCTGGCGGCGCTGGAGCGCCTCGCCGCGCGCGAGCGAGAGGGCGGCGTCGGCGAGGACCGCGACCGCCTCCACATCGCCCGTCGCCGCGAGCTCCGCGAAGGCGCGCGCGAACAGGTAGTCGCCGGACGCCTTCGCGGCCCCGTCGCCGTGCTCGGCCCAGGCG
>JBOHAM010000083.1:0-9611 GCA_050697735.1 Gaiellaceae bacterium
GTGCCGGCCTCCCTCGAAGGGGGCGGCGAGCCGGTCGCCGCGGCCGGGCCGGCTCGCTGCGAGCCGGGCGCGGCCGTGCGGCTCGGCGACCGGCGCGTCGCCTACGCGGCGCGCGCGAGGTCGAACCTCGTCGCGAACCGCCGGCCCGGCGGTGCGCCGCTCCGCGCTTTCGGGCCGCGGAACGCCAACGGTGTGCGGACGGTCTTCGGCGTGCTCGAGGAGATTCGGGACCGCCGCTGCCGGGCCCGGTGGTACCGCGTGCAGCTCCCGATCCGGCCGAACGGCGCGACCGGCTGGGTGCGGGCCCGGGACGTCGAGCTCATCCGCCTGCGGACGCGGATCGAGGTCGACCTCACAGAGCGCCGCGTCGACTTCTTCCGGGACGGACGCCGGGTCCTGGGGGTCACGACGGCGATCGGCGGCGAGGGAACGCCGACGCCGACTGGCCGCTTCTACGTCAACCAGCGGCTGCTCGCGCGCGACCCATCCGGACCGTACGGCCCCGGCGGGATCGGGATCAGCGCGTTCTCCCCGATCCTCACCGGCTGGACACAGGGCGGCCCGATCGCGATCCACGGGACGAACGACCTCGGCTCGATCGGCGAGGCCGCCTCGTACGGCTGCCTGAGGATCGAGAACCGCCACGTCGAGCGGATGCTCCGTGCGAACCCCGAGGGCACGCCGGTGACGATCCGCGCGTAGAGCTCGAGTAGCCCAGTGCGGCATAGCCGCACGCCGGAAGGCGCCCCTTTCCCCCTTCTGCAGCTTCTCGCCGCGCGAGAAGGGCACTTCCGGGTTCTTGAGCGGACTCGGAGCCGGCACGCGCGTAGGGGTCGCTATGCCCTACGCCGAGCGCAGCACGCCCGGCAACGATGAGCGGGTGTAGCTCAGCAACATCCCAGGCCACAATGCCGTCGCCGAGACGGACGGGTATCTTCAGTTGCGGGAACCTGCCGGGCACGAAACAGGAATCCGAAAACGTGGAATTCGCGCTCCCTCGTTCGCCTCAATGGGTAGAGGGGTTCAGAGAGCGAGCTCCCGTGACCGAAGGAGAATCGAGATGGGAAAGCTGATCGCGACCACGCAGGCCACCGTCGACGGCGTCGTAGACCCGGTCGGCGAGTGGGTGCAGCCGGACGGAGACCACGGCGACTACTCGTTCGAGCGTCAGGCGAGATCCAGCGGGCTGGTGCTGGGCCGCAAGACCTACGAGGGGCTGGCGGGATATTGGCCGAGCCAGTCGGGCAAGTGGGCGGACATGGTCAACCCGATGCCGAAGTACGTCGGCTCCAACACCCTGTCGTGAGATCTCGAGTGGAACGCGACCCTGCTCGAGGGCGACCTCGAGGACTCGATCCCGAGGCTGAAGGACGAGGTCGACGGTGACCTATTCATGCATGGGAGCGGCGAGTTCGCGTACGCGCTCGCCGAGAAGGGCCTGATCGACCAGTACGAGGTCTACCTGAACCCGCTCGTCTGGGGCGAGGGAAACGTCCACGTGCTCGGCGACAGGGGAACCGTCCGGATGGAGCTCGACGACGTGAAGCGGTTCGACTCCGGAGTGGTCCTCCTCACCTACCTCCCGGCGTCTTGACCGCGGCTGGGACCGCGAGGCGCACCGATGAGTCGTGCAGCCCGGCCCGGTCCTAACCGCGTACCGACGATTCCCAGGAGGACCCCGTGACACAGGTGAAGTTCGACATCTCGACGTCCCTGGACGGCTACATCGCCGGACCCGATCCAGACCTCGAGCAGCCGCTCGGCGCCGGCGGCGAGCAGCTGCACGACTGGGCCGTGAAGCTCGCGGTCTGGCGCGAGCAGCACAGGCTCGAGGGCGGCGAAGTCAACGCCGACACCGAGATCATGGCGGAGTCGATCGACGGGATCGGCGCCTACGTGATGGGCCGTGGCATGTTCGGCGGGGGCCAGGGGTCCTGGGGCGACGAGCCCTGGAGCGGCTGGTGGGGCGAGGAGCCGCCCTTCCACGCGCCGGTGTTCGTCGTCACGCACCACGCGCGCGCTCCGCTGCCGCGCGAGGGCGGCACGACGTTCCACTTCGTCACGGAGAGCGTCGAGGCGGCGGTCGCGCAGGCGCAGCAGGCGGCCGGGGAGGGGGACGTGTTGCTCGCCGGCGGCGCCAGCGTCATCCAGCAGGCGCTCCGGGCGGGCCTAGTCGACGAGTTCCAGCTCCACGTCGCGCCGGTCCTCCTCGGTGGCGGGACGCCCCTCTTCGCGGGCCTCGGGCCCGACGACGTTCAGGTGGAGACCGTGCGGGTCGTCGAGTCGCCGAGCGTGGCGCACCTGAAATACCGCGTCGTGCGGTGAGCCCGGCGGCGGCGACGCCGGCGCTGGACTTGACAGCGGGCACGCGGCGTGAGAGCTTGCCGCCGCCAGTCAGTAGTTCACATAGGGGGAGGGGGATTCATGCCGGTCCACCGCCACGGGCCGATCGCTGTCCTCGTCGTCGTGCTCGCGCTGACGCTCGCGCTCGTCCCGGGCGCCGTATCGGCGCAGGAGGCGACGAGCCGGGACGAGGTCGACACGGCGCTCGCCTACGTCGGGAAGAACGCCGCCGAGCTCGGCGTCACAAGCGCCGACGTGAGCGAGCTCGCGGTGACGAGCGTCTACCGCAGCCGTCACAACGGCGTCACGCACGTCAATCTCAACCAGCGCTTCCGCGGCCTGGAGGTCTTCGGAGGTCACGCCACCGTCAACGTCGCGGCCGGCGGCCGTGTCGTCTTCGCGGGCGGGAGCTTCGCGGCCGGGCTGAGAGCTGGCCCGGCGGGCGAGGCGAACGTGGGCGCGGTCGAGGCCGTCGAGGCGGCCGCCGACGAGCTCGAGCTCGACGAGCCGACCGGCCTGCGCGTCCTGAGCAAGAGCGGCGGGCCAGCCCAGAAGACCGTCCTCTCCAGTGGAGGCATCTCCGACGAGCGGATCCCGGCGCGCCTCGGCTGGCAGCCGAGCAAGGGGGGCCTGCGCCTCGCCTGGCAGCTTACGATCGACGACTCGTCTGCCGAGCACCTCTGGAACGCGACTGTCGACGCCGCGAGCGGCGAGCTGCTCGAGGTCGAGGACTGGACGAGCCACGACAGCCTCGGGGATCTCGGCAACCTGATGCGGTCGGGCAACGCTGCGGCAACCGCCGCGTTGGGACCGACGTCGCCGGACCCGGTCGAGGACGGCTCGAGCTACCGGGTCTTCGACGTTCCGAAGGAGAGCCCCAACGACGGGCCGCGCGGGGTCGTGACGAACCCGGCCGATGCGCCGGCTTCGCCCTTCGGCTGGCATGACACCGACGGCGTCCCGGGTGCCGAGTTCACCTTCACCCGGGGGGCGAACGTCCATGCCTATCTCGACCAGGACGACAACGACTCTGCGGACTTCGGCGACACGGACGGGGGTCCGAGCCTGACGTTCGATTTCCCGGCGGATCTGAACGAGCACGCGCAGAACTACCGCGATGCAGTCGTCACGAATCTCTTCTACCTGAACAACGTCTTTCACGACGTCATGTGGAGGTACGGGTTCGACGAGGCCTCGGGCAACTTCCAGGCGAACAACCACGGCCGCGGGGGCACCGCGGGCGATTACGTGCGCGCCGAGGCGGCCGACGGGGGCGGCACGAACAACGCCAACTTCGCGACGCCCATCGAGACGCCGACGTCGGGCGGCACGCCGCGGATGCAGATGTTCCTGTGGCCGGGCAACCAGTTCGGGGCCCAGAACCAGGTGGTGGCCGACGGAATCGGCTCCTTCGACGCGAGCTGGTCGCGGTTCGGCCCGTCGCCGACGGTCGCAGGGGTGGCAGGCACGTTCGTCTACGCCGGTACCGGCTGCAACGCTGGGCTCTACCCGACCCCGCTGCCGACGACTCCCTGGATCGCCGTCGTGGACGGCGGCACGACCGCCTGTACGTTCCTGCTGCGCGTGCAGACCGCGCAGTCGCTGGGCGCGAGCGGCGTCGTCGTAGCCCACACGAGCGCCAGCCCACCCGTCCTGACCGCCTCGATGACCACTCCGCCCGTCGGCATTCCCGCCGTCGCAATCTCACAGGCTGACGGCAACACGCTCAAGGCCGCCATCGCCGCCGGCACGACGACCGGAACCCTGCGCAAGCATCCGAATCATCCGGGGATCCGCGACGGGGACTTCGACAACGGGATCATCATCCACGAGTACGGCCACGGCGTCTCCAACCGCCTCACCGGCGGGCCGGCCGTCAACTGCCTGAGCGGGAACGAGCAGGCCGGGGAGGGCTGGAGCGACTACCTCGCCATCACCACCCTGCTCGACCCGGCGCTGGACGACCCGGACGAGCCGCGCGGGATGGGCCCGTACGCGCTCTTCCAGGACGACCGCCACGGCGCCGGCATCCGCCCGCGGCCTTACACGCGCGACATGGCGATCCAGCCCTTCACCTACGACAGCATCAAGACGGGCGGCTGGCTGGAGGGCACCTCGCTGGCGCTTCCGCACGGGCTCGGGCACGGCTGGGCGGCCGTGCTCTGGGACCTCAACTGGGACCTGATCGACAAGCACGGCTTCAACCCGAACCTCTACGAGCCGTGGAACACGGGCGGCAACAACCGAGCCCTCCAGTACGTGATCGACGGGCTGAAGATGCAGGGCTGCGGGCCCGGCCTCGTGGTCGCGCGCGGCGCGATCGTGGCCGCCGCCGAGACGCTCGGCGGCGAGGACACGTGCACCGTCTGGGCCACGTTCGCCCGCCGCGGGCTCGGCTTCAGCGCCGTTCAGGGGACCACGGATCGCAACGACAACGACGAGGCGTTCGACACCCACCCGGAGTGCCGCGAGGCGTTCTTCGGTCTGTCCGACCAGCCGGCGCTCAACACCGTCAACCGCGGCGAGGCCGTGGAGATGGAGTTCGACGCCGGAGGGGACCGTGGCCTCGACATCCTCGCGAGCGGCTCGCCCTTCTCCCGCCAGATCAACTGCCAGACCCTGCGCACGGAGGAGCCGGGGGCCGAGTTCATCACTCCGCGGCCGCTGCCGATCCCGGCGGAGACCCCGGGCAACTCGGGGCTCTCCTACGATCCGGCAACGGGCCGTTACACGTTCCCGTGGAAGACAGACTCGGCGTGGGGAGGCACGTGCCGCGAGTTCGTCCTCACGCGTGACGACGGGGTCCAGCACCGCGCCTACTTCCGTATCCAGGCGAACCCGGCGCACGTGCTCTCGGGTCGGGTGCGCGACTCCGACGGCGCGCCTGTCTCGAATGCCACCGTCACTGTGCGCGGGCCGATCTTCGCGCAGACGACGAGCGACGACGACGGCCGGTACTCGTTCGAGCCGCTGCCGCGCGGCACGTACGAGGCAAGCGCCTCCGCCGGCGGCTGCTTCGATCCGCAGACGCAGACGGTCCAGCTGTCACGTCCGAGGACGGTGGACTTCACGCTCCCGAAGCGCGGCGACGCGTTCGGCTACACGTGCGCGCCCGAGGCGTCCGCGTTCGAGGAGGCCGGCACGGTGGTCCCGATCACCGGCACCTCGGGCGTGGGGACGATCGACCTCCCGTTCACGTTCCCGTTCTACGGGTTCCCGCACACGAAGGCGCACGTCTGCGCCAACGGATTCGTCGAGTTCGTCGGGCCGGCGACGACCAGCTGCTCGTCCAGCAACGCCGCGATCCCGACCACGGGACGCCCCAACGGGCAGGTCGCTGCGTTCTGGGACGACTGGGTGGTGGACGACGAGGCGTCGATCCGGTCGGAAACCAAGGGGACCGCCCCGAACCGGCGCTTCGTGATCGAGTTTCGCAACGTTCATATCGGGTCGAGCGACACGTCCCGGCGGGTCGACTTCAACGTCGTTCTGTTCGAGAACGGCGAGATCCTCACGCAGTACCGCAACATCGCCGACGACGCTCGGGAGCGGGGCAGCTCGGCGACGATGGGGATCGAGAACCACACGGGCACGGATGCGCTCCGGTTCTCGTTCAACGAGGCATCGCTCGGTCCCGAGCCGGCGGTGACCTCGATCCGCTACCGCCCGCCGCCGCTCGGGCCGACGCACACGGTGTCCGGGTTTGTCCGCGACGCGGAGAACCAGCCGATCGCGAACGCGACGGTGACGATCGAGGACACGCCGATCACGCCGGCGACGACCGACGCCGACGGCCGCTACTCGTTCGAGCTGATCCCTGAGGGCTCCTACACCGCGACGGCCTCCGCTTCGGGCTGCATCGGCACGCAGACGCAGGAGCTGGTCGTGTCGGGCCCGACGACACTCGACTTCACGCTGCCGCCGCGCGGCGACGCGTTCGGCCACACCTGCGAGCTGGTGGTGGCGCCGTTCGAGGAGGCGGAGACGGTCCTGCCGATCACCGGCACCTCGGGAGTGGGGACCATCGACCTTCCGTTCCCGTTCACGTTCTACGGCTTCACCTACACGCGGGCCCACGTGTGCGCGAACGGGTTCGTGGAGTTCGCGGGGCCGACGACGACCAACTGCTCCTCGGTCAACGCGGGAATCCCCACGACGGGGAGGCCCAACGGCCAGATCGCGGCGTTCTGGGACGACTGGGTGGTCGACGCGGAGGCGTCGATCCGGGCCGACGTGCGGGGCAGCGCCCCCGACCGCCGCTTCGTGATCGAGTATCGGAACGTCCACATCGGGTTCAGCGACACGTCCCGGCGGGTCGACTTCAACGTCGTTCTGTTCGAGAACGGCGAGATCCTGACGCAGTACCGCAACATCGCCGACGACGCTCGGGAGCGGGGCAGCTCGGCGACGATGGGGATCGAGAACCACACTGGCACGGATGCGCTCCGGTTCTCGTTCAACCAGTCGCTGCTTTCGCCCGAGCCGGCGGTCACGTCCGTCCGCTACACGCCCCCGCCCCCGCCGCCCTCGCACGCGGTCTCGGGCCACGTCCGCGACGACGACGGCGACCCCGTCGCGAACGCGACGGTGACGATCGAGGGGACGCCCCTCTCGGCGAGCACCGACGTCGCGGGCTCCTACTCGTTCCCCAGCGTGCCCGAGGGCACCTACGACGCGACCGCGACCGGGACGGGGTGCCACATCCCACAGACGCTGGAGCTCGTCGTTTCGGCCCCGACGACGCTCGACTTCACGCTCCCGCCCAACGACGAGTTCGGGTACACCTGCGAGCTCGAGGAGGCCGCGTTCGAGCAGGCGGACACCGTCGTCCCGCTGACCGGTGACGACGAGGTGACCACGCTCGACCTGCCGTTCCCGTTCACGTTCTACGGGGAGACGTACACGCGGGCGCACCTGTGCACGAACGGGTTCCTCGAGTTCGTGGGGCCGGCGACGACCAACTGCTCGGCGTCCAACGCCGGGGTCCCGACCACGGGGCGGCCCAACGGCGCCGTGTACGGCTTCTGGGACGACCTGCAGGTGGACGACCTGGCCTCGATCCGAGCCGACGTGAGAGGAAGCGCGCCCGACCGGCGCTTCGTGGTCGAGTTCCGCAACGTCCACTTCTTCAACGACACCACGCGGCGGATCGACTTCAACATCGTGCTGCACGAGAACGGCGAGATCCTCACCCAGTACCGGAACCTCGCCGACGACGGGCGCGAGCGGGGCAGCTCGGCCACGCTCGGGATCGAGCACCCCACGGGCACGACCGCGCTCCGGTTCTCGTTCAACCAGACGCTGCTCGCCCCTGAGCCGGCGGTGACCTCGATCCGCTACACGCCCGCGGCCATCCAGGTGGTCTCGGGCCAGGTCCGTGACGCCGACGACCAGCCGGTCGCCAATGCGACGGTGACGATCGAAGAGACGCCGCTCGAGACGACCACCGACGCCGACGGCCTCTACTCGTTCCCGCGGGTGCCCGAGGGCAACTACACGGTCACGGTCACGGCCTTCGGATGCATCGGCGACCTCTCGCAGGAGCTGGTCGTGTCAGGGCCGACGACGCTCGACTTCGCGCTGCCACGGCGCAGCGACGCGCACGGTCATACCTGTGAGCTCGTGGACGTCCCGTTCGAGCAGGCGGACACGGTCCTGCCCATCACCGGTACCGCGGGGGTGGAAGCCGTCGAGCTTCCCTTCCCGTTCACGTTCTACGGCTTCACCTACACGCAGGCCCGCGTCTGCGCCAACGGGTTCGTCGAGTTCGTGGGGCCGGCGACGACGAACTGCTCGTCGCTGAACGCGGCCATCCCGACCGCGGGGCGGCCCAACGGCCAGATCGCGGCCTTCTGGGACGACTGGGTGGTCGATGCGGAGGCGTCGATCCGCGCCGACGTCAGGGGGAGCGCGCCCGACCGGCGCTTCGTGATCGAGTTCCGGAACGTTCACATCGGCTCGAGCGACACGTCCCGGCGTGTCGACTTCAACGTCGTCCTCCACGAGAACGGCGAGATCCTGACCCAGTACCGCAACATCGCCGACGATGCTCGGGAGCGGGGCAGCTCGGCGACGATGGGGATCGAGAACCACACGGGGACGGATGCGCTCCGGTTCTCGCTCAACGACACGCTGCTCGCTCCCGAGCCGGCGGTCACCTCCATCCGCTACACGGGGCCGCCTCCGCCGCCGTCGCACCCGGTCTCAGGCCACGTCCGCGACGCCGACGGGGAGCCCATCGCCGACGCGACGGTGACGATCGAGGGGACGCCGATCACGCCGGCGACGACCGGCGCCGACGGCTCCTACTCGTTCCCGAGCGTGCCCGAGGGGACGTACCAGGCGACGGTCGCCGCGATTCGATGCGCCGACGAGCGGACGCAGGAGCTGGTCGTTTCCGGCCCGGCGACGCTCGACTTCGCGCTGCCGCCGCGCAGCGACGAGTTCGGGTACACGTGCGAGCTGGAGGAGGCCGCCTTCGAGCAGGCGGACACCGTCGTGCCGCTCACCGGCGACGACGAGGCGACCACGCTCGACTTGCCCTTCCCGTTCACCTTCTACGGCGAGACGTACACGCGCGCTCACCTCTGCACGAACGGGTTCCTCGAGCTTGTCGGGCCGACGACCACGAACTGCTCGGCGGGGAACGCGGGAATCCCGACCACGGGGCGCCCCAACGGGGCCGTCTACGGCTACTGGGACGACCTCTTCGTCGACGCCCAGGCCTCGATCCGGGCAGACGTCAGGGGAAGCGCGCCCGAGCGGCGCTTCGTCGTCGAGTTTCGCAACGTCCACTACTTCAACGACGACACGCGGCGGATCGACTTCAACATCGTCCTCCACGAGAACGGCGAGATCCTCACCCAGTACACCAACCTCGCCGACGACGGACGCGAGCGGGGCGACTCGGCCACGCTCGGCCTCGAGCACCACAGCGGGACGGATGCGCTCCGGTTCTCGTTCAACGAGGCCGTCCTCGGGATCGAGCCCGTGGTCACCTCGATCCACTACCTGCCTCCGTCGGGATGAGGTCCCGCACGGGGGCCGACGCCGCCCGCTGAGCAGAAACCAGCCTCGAGGGCCTCCAGACACGAGGCCCTCGAGGCCGTTCAAAAGAGATCGGCCAACCTTGAGCCGCCTGGCCGCAGAGTCGCGCGGGGCTCAAGGCCGCATTCGCGGGTGCCGATACCGGCCCTGAGGTCCTCTCCTCCTGGGCCGGGGATGACGGCAATCAGCTCTCGCGCCCAGTATCGCCCAGAAGCGGCGGC
>JBOHAM010000084.1:0-8984 GCA_050697735.1 Gaiellaceae bacterium
GCCTCACGGAGGCCCTCCGCGGCGATGCGCCCGGCGATGCGGTCGCCGTGCGACGCGTCGAGCTCCTCCGTGAGCTCCTGGTCGAGCCACTTCGGCTTCCCGACCTGGCGGCGCAGGTCCTCCTGCGCCTCGCAGAGCTTGCGGATCTCGGCATGGGCGAGCTCGAACGCCTCGAGGAGCGTCTCCTCGGGCACCTCGTCCGCGCCGGCCTCGACCATCGTCAGGCCGTCCTTCGTGCCGACGACGATGAGGTCGAGCGTCGACTCCTCCTCGACCTCCGGGAGGGTCGGATTGACGACGAGCTCGCTGTCGATCATCCCGATGCGCACCGCCCCGACCGGCCCGAGGAAGGGCAGCGGCGAGATCATGAGCGCCGCGGAGGCGCCGTTCATGGCGAGGATGTCGTGCGGGGTCACGAGGTCGGCCGAGAGGATCGTGCAGATGACCTGCACCTCGTTTCGAAAGCCCTTCGGCCAGAGCGGCCTGATGGGGCGGTCGATCATGCGGGCGGTGAGGATCGCCTTCTCGGTCGGGCGCCCCTCGCGCTTGAAGAAGCCGCCGGGGATCTTCCCGGCGGCGTACATGCGCTCCTCGACGTCGACGGTGAGCGGGAAGAAGTCCGCGCCCTCGCGGGCCTCGAGACGTCCCTGCGCCGTCGCCAGGATCATGGTGTCCCCGCTCGAGACGACGACGGCGCCGTCGGCCTGCTTGGCCAGGTGCCCCGTCTCGAAGAGGATCTCGGCGTGGCCCACCTCTGCGGTGACCGACGCCTTGGCTGGTGCGATCGTGCTCATGTGCTCCTTCTCCTTCTGGGAGAGGAGCGGAGGTTTGAGGCAGGCCCGGCCGGGACGGATCCCGGATCTCCCTCAAACTTCCACCCGATCTCCCGGGTAGTGTGGCCCGACGAGCAGGCGGGTCGGAGTTCCGGTTCGCCTACCTCCTCAGACCGAGTTCCTTGATCAGCGCGCGGTAGCCCTCGAGATCCTGCTTCTGCAGGTAGTTGAGGAGGCGCCGGCGCTGGCCGACGAGCTTGAGGAGCCCGCGGCGGGAATGGTGGTCCTTGCGGTGTGTCCGCAGATGGTCGGTCAGCTCGTCGATCCGCTTCGAGAGGAGAGCGATCTGCACCTGCGGGGAGCCGGTGTCCGCGCTCGTCCGTCCATGGCGGTCGAAAATCTCTCTCTTTGCGTCCTTCGTGAGCGTCACGACGAACCGTAGGCTAGCAAAGGTGCCCATTTCCCCCGGTGTGGCGGCAGGCCATCCGGCGACCGCCGAAGCTGGCGTCGAGGCGCTGGTGGACGGCGGTACCGCGGCCGACGCGGCGGTCGCGGCCGCGCTCGCCTCGTGCGTGGCGGAGACGGTCATGACCGGCATCGCGGGCGGCGGCTTCGCCGTCTGGTTCGACGCCGCGAGCGGGAAGGCGGAGCTGCTGGATTTCTTCGTCACCGTCCCGGGCCTCGGCCGCCCTCCCCGGACTCCCGCGCTCGAGGAGCTCGCCGTGCCGTTCGGCGAGGAGCTCGTCCACTACTTCGTCGGGGCCGCGAGCTGCGCCGTCCCGGGGGTGCCGGCGGGGCTCGACGCGCTCTGGCGGCGCTACGGGATGTTGCCGTGGGAGCGGCTGGTCGAGCCGGCTCTCCGGCTCGCCCGCGAAGGCGTGACGATGCCTCCCGCGCACGCCCGCTGCCTCGCCATGCTCGCGCCGGTGATGACGATGCACGAGGGCGCGCGCATCTACTCGCCGGGCGGGCGCTTGCTCGAACCGGGCGACCGGCTCGAGCAGCCCGGGCTCGTGGCCGCGTTCGAGGTAGTCGCGGCGGAGGGCGCGCGGACGTTCTACGACGGGACGATGGCCGAGGCGCTCCTCGAGCTCGTCGAGCGGCGCGACGGGCTGGTGAATCCGGACGACCTCGCCGCCTACCGGGTCGGCTGGCTCCCGACCGTGGGCGTCGAGTACGCCGGCGTGCGCGTGGAGACGCGCGGCGGGCTCTCCCGGCTCGGCGACACGCTCGCCGCGCTTCCCCCGCTCCGTGGTGTGACGGCGGCCGAGCGGGCCCTCGCCCTCGCCCGTCTGCTGGCCGCGCCGCCGTACAGCGGGCGCGGCGAGCAGGAGCACACGACGAACCTCTGCGCCGTCGACGCGGCCGGGAACGCCTGTGTGGTCACGACGAGCCTCGGCCTCGGCTCGGGCGACTACCTCCCCGGGTACGACGTGCACCTGAACAGCATGCTGGGCGAGGCCGACCTGCTCGTCGGGCCGCTCGAGCCGGGCAGGCGCATGGAGAGCATGATGTCCCCCCTGGTCGTCCTCGACGGCGACGGCCTCGTTCTCGCCGCAGGGGCGGCCGGCGGGACTCGGCTACGCCCCGCGCTCGCGCAGGTGCTCTCCGGGATCCTCGACGAGGGCCTCAGCCCGCAGGAGGCCGTCGCCCGGCCCCGCCTCCACTCGACCGGCGAGATCGTGCACCTCGAGCCGGGATTCGAGCCGAGCGCGGTCGACGCGCTCGTCGAGCAGGGCTACGACGTGCGCCTCTGGCAGGCGCTCCACCACTACTTCGGCGGCGTCAGCGTCGTGGGAAGGGCGGGGGCGGCGGGGGATCCGCGTCGGAGCGGCGCTGCTCTGGCTCCGGCGTGAACGACTCCTCGGTCGGGATCCAGCCGACGTAGGCGCAGCGCGGGCAGCCGGGGTTGTCGGTCGTGGCGCCGCCGGCCACCGGCTTCAGGTAGACCGAGCCGCAGCCGAGGCAGCGGACGGAGAGGATGTCGGAACGATTCATCCATAGGTAAGAGACCTTCGGGCGGCGGAAAACTTGCGCGGTGAAGCTCAGCTGCCCGGGCGCCGGGAGGCGCGCGCCGCCTCGACGTCGCGCCCGATCTGCGCCACGAGCCCCTCCTCGCTCGCGAAGGCCCGCTCGCCGCGCAAGCGCTCCCACAGCTCCAGGCGCAGCCGGCGGCCGTAGAGATCGCCCTCGAAGTCGAGCAGGAACGCTTCGACCCGGCGCTCGCTGCCGCCGTAGTGCGGGTTCACGCCGATCGAGGCGGCCACCCGGTGGCCGAGCGCCTCACCTGCGTAGATGCCGAACCCCGGCACGAGCGCGTGGGGGTCGAGCGCGAGGTTCGCCGTCGGAAAGCCGAGCGTCCCCCCGCGCTGGTCGCCGGCAACCACGAGGCCCTCCAGCTCGAAGGGCCGCCCGAGGAGCTCGGCGGCGCCCGGTAGGTCTCCGTCCCGGAGCAGGGCTCGGATCCGGCTGGACGAGACGCCGGCGAGGAGGGGCACAGGCCGCACCTCCAGCCCGAGCCGTCGCAGGAGCTCGACGTCGCCGCGGCGCCCGGCGCCGAAGCGGAAATCCTCGCCGGTGACGACGACGCGCGTGCCGATGGCGCCGAGGATCTCCTCGACGAACTCCTCCGGCTCCTTGCGCGAGAGGTCCGGCGTGAACTCGACCACGAGCAGCTCGTCCGGCCCGGCCTCTCCGATCAGCTCGACGCGGCGCTCGAAGCTCGTCAGCAGCTCGACTCCGTAGCCGAGGACGAGCCGCGGGTGCGGGTCGAACGTGACCACGGTCGAGCGGAGGCCCGCCGCCGCCACGGCCTCGAGGACGGCGCGGTGGCCGCGGTGGACACCGTCGAAGGTGCCCACGGCCACGGCCCGCTCCGCCGGCTCGAGCTCCTGCGGCGAGCGGGCGACGATCACGCGGCCTCCTCGGGCAGCTCGCGAACCCCGGGCACCTGGGACGGCAGCAGCCAGAGCACCCCGGCGAGCGCGCAGCCCGTGGCGACGAAGAGCGCCGGGCGCAGCCCGATCACCGAGCCCAGAGCGCCGCCGAAGAGGGCGCCGAGCGGCCGGACGCCGTAGTTCACGAACCGGAACGTAGCGGTCGCACGCGAGAGCAGGCGGTGAGGCGTGAACGCCAGCATGAGCGCGCCGACGTTGATGTCGAGGATCATCACCCCGAGGCCCGAGAAGAACTCCGCCGTGAAGAGCATGGCGAGGACGAGCGGACGAGGCCCGCCGGCCAGCGGCACGAGGATCAGCGGCAGCGGGAAGAGCACCATCCCGAGAAGGAACGCCCGCCCGAGCCCGAGCACGCGTCCGACGCGCGAGGCGACGACGGCTCCGACGATGCCTCCCACCGCCCCGGCGCCGAGGACGAGCCCCAGCGTCGCCGGGCGGACTCCGAGCTCGCGCGTCGCGTAGAGGACGAACAGCGCCGAAAAGGCGAAGTTGAAGAAGTTGAGCGTCGCGACGGCGGTGAGCGTCGGGCGGAAGAACCAACTGCGCCCGATGAACTCGATCCCGGCCCGCAGCCGGGCACGGATGCTCTCCGCCTCCTCCTCGAGCGGCGGCTCGGTCGCTCCGATGCGGCGGAGGAAGAGCGCCGAGGCGAGGAAGGAGACCGCGTCCGCGAAGAGCGCGAACGGGCCGCTGAAGGCCTGGACGAGAAGGCCGCCCACACTCGGCCCGGCGACGAACGAGAACGAGCGGCTGCCGTGGAGGAGCGAGTTCGCCTCCACGTAGCGCTCCCGGGTGGTGATCGAGACGTAGACGGTGCTGTACGAGATGTCGAAGAAGACGGCGAAGCAGCCGGCCAGGAAGGCCACCGCGTACAGCTGGGCGAAGGTGAGGGCGTCGAGAGCGTAGGCAAGCGGGACGCTGGCGAAGAGCAGCGCCCGGGCGATGTCCGCCGCGATCATCACCCGCAGGCGGCGCGCGACGCGGTCGAGCCAGACACCGGCCGGGAGCGAGAGGAGCAGGTGCGGTGCGAGCGCGGCCGCCGTCAGGAGGCCCATGTCGGCGGCGCCGGCGTCCAGCACGAGGACGGCGGTGAGCGGGAGAGCGATCAGGCTGACCTGATCGCCGAAGAGCGAGATCGTCTGCCCGGCCCAGAAGTTCCGGAAGTCGCGCTCCCGGAGGAGCCTCACCCGACGACCGTCTCCGGCCGGATGATCCCGTCCTTCGCCTGCCCGACGGCGACGAGCTCGCCCTCGCCGCCCCACAGGGCGACTGGCCCTTTACCGGTTCCCTGGAGGGTGCGACCCGAGCGGACGAGGGGGATCTCCTCGTCGGCGAGCCGTCGTTCCGGCAAGTGGACGAGCGCCGCGAGCGGCGGCAGGACGCGCTCGGGCTCGGCCTCCTCCACCCGGAACGGCCCCACGGCGGTGCGCCGCAGCCAGCGGCAGTGCCCGCCGAGGGCGTCCGCGATCGAGCGCACGTACGTCCCGCTCGAGACCCGCAGGTCGAGCTCGACGAGCGGCGGCGCGTAGCGGCGGATCCTGAGAGCGTGGATCGTCGAGTGCCGCACCGGCATCTCGACGGCGACGCCACGCCGGTGAAGCTTGTAGGCGCGCTCGCCGCCCACCTTCACGGCGGAGGCCGCGGGGATGGGCAGCGCCACGTCGCCCTCGAGCGCCTGGATCTCGCGCTCGCCGAGCACCTCCGGCTCCTCGAGCACCTCCCCCTCCCCGTCCCCGGTCGAAGTCCGCATGCCGAGCCGGATCTCGGTCAGGTAGCGCTTGTCGAGCCCGACGAGGTAGCGCGCGAGGCGCGTCCCGCGGCCGAGGAGCACGAGGAGCAACCCGGTGGCGAGCGGGTCGAGCGTGCCCGCGTGGCCCGCCTTCGTCCGGTAGCGCTCCCGCATCTGCTTCACGACCGCGAACGAGGACGGCCCGGCCGGCTTGTCGACCAGCACGAGGCCCGATGTGCCGTGCGCGCTCACGGCGACTCAGTCTAGGCGGGTCGCGCGAGGGCTAGGAGCCGGCCGGCGCCTGGGCGAGGAACTCGCGGCGGATGAAGTCCACGATCTCGTCCACGGAGGCCTCGCTGGAGAAACCCGCGGCCTGGCGGTGCCCGCCGCCGCCGCTCTTGCGGGCGATGGCCGAGACGTCGATGCCCTCGGCGCGCGTTCGCAGGCTGATCCGGCGCGTGGGGCCGTTCTGCGTGGGTGGCTCGCGGATGAGGGCGACGAGCTCCGAGCCCTCGACGGCGCGCAGGAAGTCGATGATCCCCTCGGCGAAGGGCTCCTCCGCGCCCGCGGCGGCGAAGTCGGAGCGCTCGAGATCGGAGACGATGATGCGGCCGCCCTCGACCACGCGCGCCTTGGCGAGCGCGCGCGCCAGCAGCTTGATCTTGGCGAAGGCGACGTTCTCGTACACGTCCCGGAAGACCCGGTGGACGTCCGCGCCGGCCTCGACGAGCTCGGCCGCGAGCCGCAGCGCCTTCGGCGTCGTGTTCGCGTACTGGAAGCGCCCCGTGTCCGTGACGAGGGCGATGTAGAGCGCCTCGGCGATCTCGGGCGTCAGCTCGACGCCGAGGTCCTCGATGAGGTCGCGCAGGATCTCGCCGGTCGACGAAGCGTCCGCGACGACGAGGTTGACGTCCCCGAAGCGGTTGTTGTCGTGGTGGTGGTCGATGTCCACGACGAGCGGGGCCTGCTCGAGCAGCTCCAGATCCGGGCCGAGGCGGCGCTCGTTCGCGCAGTCGAGCGCGAGCACGACCCGGTCGGCGGCGTCCTCGGGCGGCGTGCGCCGGAGGCCGTCGAGCCCCATGAACCCGTACTCGTGCGGGAGCGGGATGATGCCGGAGAGATAGAGGACGGCGTCCTTCCCGAGCTGCTCGAGCGCGAGGCGCATCGCCAGGATCGAGCCGAGCGCGTCGCCGTCGGGGTTCTCGTGGGTCGTGACGAGGAACCGGTCGTGCGACCGGATGGCGTCGACGACCGCCGCGCGGTCAGCTGTCTCGGTGGTTGTCTGGGGAGAGCTCATCGATGAGCTTGGAAAGCCGCACCCCCCTCTCTATCGTCGGATCGTACTCAAAGCTCAACTGGGGAGTTCGCTTCAGGTGGAGCTCGCGGTTCACCGCGGCCTGCAGCACTCCGTGGGAGGAGTTGAGCCCGGCGAGCGAGGCCTCCCGCTTCCGCTCGGAGCCGAGCACGCTGACGTACACGGTCGCCTGGCGAAGGTCGGGGCTCGTCTTCACGCCGGTGATCGTGACGAAGCCGATGCGCGGGTCCTTGAGGGCGCCGATCTGCTCGGAGAGCACCTCGCGGAGCGCCTCGTTGACGCGCCGCATTCGCTCAGTCAGTGAGGGTCACCACCTCGCGCTCGACGCCCAGGAGCTCGAAGCCCTGCCCGGCGAGGTAGCGCTCGGCGCCGTCGAGGAGCGCGGCGAGCTCCGAGTGCTCGCGGGCGACGCAGGCGAGCGTCAGCCGCGCCCGCTGCCAGACGTCGTGGTGGTCGACCTCGGCGACGGAGGCCCCGAAGCGGCGCTGGAGCTGGGCCTTCACGGACAGGAGCTCCTTCCGCTTGCCCTTCAACGAGTGGTTCTCCGGGAAGTGGAGCTCGGCCGAGAGGATGCCGACGTAGCCGGAGCCCATGACGGGCCGGGGGCTAGCCCTCGTCGTCGGGCTCGGCCTCGGGCTCGGCGGGGGCGCCGCCGTTCCCGGCCACCGTCAGGTCCGTACGCTCGATCTGCTGCGTCTCGAAGGCCTCGAGGACGTCGCCTTCCTTCACGTCGTTGAAGCCGTCCAGGAGGATCCCGCACTCGAAGCCCTCCTGCACCTCGCGGACGTCGTCCTTGAAGCGCTTGAGGCTCGCGATCGTCGTCTCGTAGATCACCGCGCCCTCGCGGACGACGCGGACCTGCGCGTTGCGCCGGATCGTGCCGCGGGTGACGTAAGAACCGGCGATGACGCCGACCCGCGAGGCGCGGAAGAGCGCGCGCACCTCGGCCTCGCCGAGGATCTCCTCGCGCTGCTCGGGCGCGAGCATGCCGACGAGCGCCTGGCGGATGTCCTCCGTGAGCTGGTAGATGACTCTGTACGTCCGCAGGTCGACGCCCTCGCGCTCGGCGAGCGAGCGCGCCTCCGCGTTGGGGCGCACGTTGAAGCCGATGACGACGGCGTTGGACGCCGAGGCGAGCATGACGTCCCCCTCCGTGATCCCCCCGATGCCCGTGTGGATGACGTTGACGCCCACCTCGGGGTGGTCGATCTTCCCCAGCTCGCCGGCGACGGCCTCGATCGAGCCCTGGACGTCGGCCTTGACGATGATGTTGAGCTCGCGGAGGGCGCCCGTCTCCATCTGCGTGAAGAGCTCCTCCAGCGAGACGCCCTTCTTGGCGGTGCGGGCCAGCTGCTCCGTGCGGACGCGCTGGCCCCGGATCTGCGCGAGATGGCGCGCCTGGCGCTCGTTCTCGACCACGCGAGCGTGCTCGCCTGCGGCGGGCGGCTTGTCGAAGCCGAGGATCTCGACCGGCGCGCCGGGCGTGGCCTCCTTCACCTTGTCGCCGCGGAAGTCGAGGAGCGCGCGCACCTTGCCCCAGGCGTCGCCGGCGACGATCGCGTCGCCGACCCGGAGCGTGCCGCGCGAGACGAGCATGGTCGCGACCGGCCCGCGGCCGACGTCGAGGCGGCTCTCGATGATCGGCCCGGAGGCCTCCGCCTTCGAGTTCGCGGTCAGCTCGAGCTCGGCGTCGGCGACGAGCAGGATCCGCTCGAGCAGGTCGTCGAGCCCTTGCCCGGCCTTCGCCGAGACGTCGGCGAACTGCGTCGTGCCGCCCCACTCCTCGGGCTGGAGCCCTTGCGTGGTGAGATCCTGGCGCACGCGCTGCGGGTTCGCGTCGTCCTTGTCGATCTTGTTCACGGCGACGACGATCGGAACCTCGGCGGCGCGCGCGTGGTTGATCGACTCGATCGTCTGCGGCATGACGCTGTCGTCGGCCGCGACCACGAGCACGGCGATGTCCGTCACCTTCGCGCCGCGGGCCCGGAGCGCGGTGAACGCCTCGTGGCCCGGGGTGTCGAGGAAGGTGACCGTGCGCCCGTCGTGCTGCACCTGGTAGGCGCCGATGTGCTGCGTGATCCCACCCGCCTCCGTCTCGACGACGGCAGACTCGCGGATGGCGTCGAGCAGCGTCGTCTTCCCGTGGTCGACGTGCCCCATGATCGTGACGACCGGAGGGCGGGGTGCCAGGTCCTCGGGCGCGTCCTCGT
>JBOHAM010000085.1:0-12916 GCA_050697735.1 Gaiellaceae bacterium
CCGCCGGGGCCGCGGTCGCCGCCGCGCTCCCGATCGCCCTCCTCGCCGTCCGCTACCCGGCGGGGTGGACGCGCGCCCTCGAGCGGCTCTCGTACTCCTCGAACGCGCTCCCGGGGATCGTGATCGCCCTCTCGCTCGTCTTCCTCGCCGCGAACTACGCCGGCTTCGTCTACCAGACGCTCGCGCTGCTCGTGTTCGCCTACGTCGTCCGCTTCCTCCCGCAGGCGGTCGCCGGGACACACTCGGCCCTCCTGCGGGTCGACCCGCGCCTCGAGGAGGCCGCGCGCGGGCTCGGGAGGACACCGCGGCGGGCGTTCGCCTCGGTGACGGCGCCGCTTATGGCGCCGGGGCTGCTCGCGGGCGCTGCGCTCGTCTTCCTTTCGACGATGAAGGAGCTGCCGGCGACGCTCCTGCTCGCGCCGATCGGCTTCGAGACGCTCGCCACGGAGATCTGGACGGCGACGACGGTCGCCTCGTACTCCCGCGCGGCGTTCCCGGCGCTTCTCCTCGTCCTCTTCTCGGCGCCCTTCGTCTACCTGCTCACCCTGCGCCGGCGACCGGAGGTGGACGCTCCGGGGTAAGAGCAGGCATGGGCGCGATTCGCATCGGCTGCTCCGGCTGGGTCTACGACCACTGGCGCGGGCGCGTCTACCCCGAGGGGCTCCCTCAGCGGCGCTGGCTCGACCGCTTCTACGCCTCCATCGAGCCGCTGGTCGGCTCGCCCAAGCTCGGTCCCGTCCTCTGGCAGCTTCTGGAGAACTTCCACCGCGACGACGAGCGCCTGGCGGCGGCTCTCGCGCGGCTCCCGCCGGGGCGCCACTGCTTCGAGTTCCGGCACGAGAGCTGGTTCGCGCCCGACGTCTATGCGTTCCTGCGCGAGCACGGCGCCGCGCTCGTGGTCGGCGACACCCCCGAGCGGCCGTTCCAGGCCCACGAGCTCACCGCGGACTGGACGTTCGTCCGCTTCCACCACGGCCGCCGCGGCCGGCGCGGCAACTATTCCGACCGCGAGCTCGCGGAGTGGGCGGAGCGCCTCGCGTCCTGGAGCAAGCGTGCCGACGCCTACGCGTACTTCAACAACGACTGGGAGGGCTTCGCGGTCCGAAACGCCGAGCGGCTGAAGGCGCTCCTCGGACTGGCTCAACAGCCGCCGGCGGCCTCGTAGGCCGCCCAGCGGCGCTGCGTCTCGCCCCAGATCGGATCGTCGAGGACCTGGGAGAGCCGGCCGAGCAAGTCGACGTGGTAGGCGTGGTAATGCGTGTCGGCGGGCGAGCCGTCGAGCGAGTACCGCGACCAGCAGCCGGTGTCGAAGCGGTGCAGGAGGCTCCGGGCGGACGCGGCCATGTTCTCCGTGAAGGCTCGTGCCCGCTCGTCCCCGGTGATCTCGACATAGTTCGAGAGGGAGACGATCGACTGGAGCTGCGCGTTCAGGATCGGCATGTCCGAGTAGCCGTACTCCTGGATCCAGGCGCCGTAGGGCAGGTCGAGCGAGAGGTCCCTCGGGATGAGCCGATAGGCGGCGCGGGCGCTTGCGATGAGATCGGGGTCGTCCAGGAGCTCGCCGGCACGGGCGAGTGCCTGCGCGCCGACGGCCTGGGAGAAGCCCGAAGTCCAGCGCGACGGGCCTCCGAACGGGAAGTAGTACTCCCAGGCAAGCGCGTTCCCGACCGGGATACCCCGGGCGACGAGCGCCTCCGCCAGCTCGGCAGTCTGCACCCGTCTCCCCTTCCGGGCCAGGCCGTTCAGGCGCGAGAAGTTCGTCAGCGGATTGAACTGGAAGCCGTGGCCCGTGTAGAAGAGGTAGACGATCCCGTCGGTCGCGACGAAGTCGCGGAGGGTTGCCGGGAGCACACGAGCGCGGAAGCGGCTGACGTTCGCGTCGAGCATCTCGAAGAGCGTGTGCGCACGCGGGCCGTCGTAGGCGTCCGCATGGATGGCGACGCTACGCAGGACCGTCGCCACGAAGGCGCCGCGGCCGGGCGGCAGCTCGGCGAGTGCGTCCTGGGCGTCTGCCAGAGTCTGGCGGTGGCGGGCGGCGGCCTCGTCCTCCAGGCGGCCGGCCGCGACCGCTGCTTCCAGCCCCTCCCCGGCCGAGCCCGCGTCGACCTCCGCGCGGGCCGCGATGGCCTCCCGGAGCGCCGCCGTGGTCGTCGCGCCGACGATGCCGTCCGCCAGTAATCCGTTCGCCGCCTGGAAGGAGGTGACCGCGGCGGCGGTGCCCTCGCCGTAGGCCCCGTCCGCGGCGGCCCCGTAGTAGCCGAGCGAGGCGAGCGCGTGCTGGAGGTCGCGGACGTCGGCCCCCCGCTGGCCCTCGCGCAGGAGCTGCGCAGGCTGCTCGAGAGAAGCGGCCTCTGTCTGGTTCCCCGGCCCCGCGGGGGCTGCGGGCGGTTGCTCGCGCGCCAGCTCGGGCTCGGAGCCGCCTCCGCGCAGGAGGACGGCCGCGACCGCCGCCGTCAGCACGAGGATTGCTGCCGCCGCCAGCGTGCGCGCATGCGGGGTGAGGGCGACACGCAGGCTGGCGAGGTCGCTCGCCAGTGTCCGGGGCGGTGGGCCTCGCCTGCGCGATGCGACCCGCGCGGGAGGGGCCGGCTGCTCCCGCCGGGGCGGCTCGTCCCACCAGTCGAAGGTCTCGTCGTCGAACTCGAGGAACGGCTCCCGAGAGAGTGCCATCCGCCACGAAGATACGGCGTCCGGCGGACGCGCTCGCAAGTTTTGGGCGTCTGGGTCGGCGCCGGGCGATCAGCCGTGGACGGAGTCGCCGCCGGCGCCGGCGCGGGCGTTCTCCGGGTAGGGCTCGAGGTCGTTCACGAAGCGCGGCGTCTGCTCCACGCGACGGAGCCAGGCGGCGAGCGCGGCGTGCTCGACGGTGTCGATGCCGGCCTCGTGGGCGACGTGGGCGTAGGCGTACAGCGAGACGTCGGCGACCGTGTAGCGCTCCCCGAGGAGGAAGTCGCGCCCGCGCAGGCCGGCGTCGAGCGCGGCGACGGCCGCGCGCCCGGACTCCAGGCGGGCGGCGAAGACCTCGGGGTGTCGCGCCTCGCGCCCGGTCAGGCGCCAGAAGCGCGCCGTGCCCACGTTCGGCTCGAAGAGATTCTGCTCGAAGAAGAGCCACTGCCAGACCCGCGCCGTCTCCACGAGATCGTCCGGCACGAACTTCGTTCCCTCCCCGAGGTAGAGCAGGATCGCGTTCGACTCGGCGATCGTCTCGCCGGAGGGCAGCTCGAGCACGGGCGTGCGCCCGGCCGGGTTCTTCGCGCGGTAGGCGGCTGTGGTCGTGTCGCCGGCGAAGATGTCGACCGGGACGCGCTCGTAGGAGAGCTCGAGCTGCGCGAGCAGGAGGCGCGCCTTGTAGCAGTTCGCAGACGCGGGGTAGTCGTAGAGCCGGAGCACCGGGGCGGATGCTAGTCCGCCTGGGCGCGGAGCCAGTCGGAGAGGTTGCGTGCCTGTTCCGCTGGGTCGTCAGAAGGCGTCACCGGCTCGACCTGGGACGGCCCTTGCGCCGGCGCGGGATTCTCGTCCCCGCCCGTCGCCCAGACGAGCGCTGCGGCCGCGAGCGCGAGCACGACGAGGCCGGCGATCACCGCGGCGAGCCGGCCGCGCCGGGGCCGAGCGCTTTCGGTCGCGGCGGGGGGCGCGAGTGGCTCGGTCGCCACCTCGGTAGCGCGCACGCCGGTCACCGGCGGGAGGGACGCCGTCGGCGTCTCGGGCGAGGCGGCGGCGAGCTCGTGGGCCAGGGCGGCGGCCGAAGGCGGGCGGTACGCCGGGTTCCGCGCCAGGCAGTGCATCACCGCCGCCTCGAGCGCCTCCGGCACCTCGGGCTCGAGCTCGCGCACGGGCGGCATCGAGGACTCCCGCTGCTTGACGAGCAGGTCGGCCGGCGATTCGAACGCGAACGGCGTCCGCCCGGTGAGGAGCTCGTAGAGGACGACGCCGAGCGCGTAGATGTCCGCCGCCGCCGTGACCTGCTCGCCCGCGGCCTGCTCGGGCGCGAGGTAGGCCGCAGTGCCGAGCACGCTGCCGACCTGCGTGAGCTGGGTCGCCTCCGCTGCCCGGGCGATCCCGAAGTCCGCGATCTTGAGGACGCCGTCGTCCCGCAGGAGGAGGTTGCCCGGCTTCACGTCCCGGTGGACGAGCCCCGCCCGGTGGGCGTCGTCGAGACCTCCGCAGATCTGGAGCGCGAGGTCCACCGTCCTCGCCGGCGCGAGCCTCTCCACCCGCTCGAGCTCCTCGGCCAGGGTGACGCCGGGCACGTACTCCATGACGATGAACGGCCGGCCGTCCTCCTCGCCTGCGTCGAAGACCCGCACGACGTTCGGATGGGCGAGCCGGGCCGCCATCCGCGCCTCGCGGACGAAGCGTTGACGGAACGCCTCGTCGCCGGCCAGGTGCGACGCGAGGACCTTGACGGCCACCTGCCGCCCGAGCTCCGTGTCGCTCGCGAGGTGCACCGCGGCCATGCCGCCGCGGCCGAGCTCGCGCTCGAGGAGGTACCGCCCACCGGCCAGCGTCGCGACGCTCACCGGTCGTCCTCCTCGGTCTCGGTCGGGGTCTCCTCGGTCGGCGTCTCCTCCGGAGGTTCCTCGTCCTCGTCCTCGTCCTTGTCCTTGTCCTTCCCCTTCGCCTTGCCGGGAGGATCCTTCTTCTCCTTTTCCTTCTTCTCCTCGTCTTGCGGTGCCGTACCGCCGCCCTCGGCGCAGACGATCTGGCCCTCCAGGCGCTCGACCGCTCCGAGGAGCGGCTCGACGAGGTCGCCGGGGACGCGCCCGTCCTCGACGGCCGCGAGGGCTGCGTCGCGCAGCTCCGCGGCCTCCTTCGCCGCCGCGCAGCCGTCGCCCGCCTCGAGGCTCGCCGCCACCTCGTCGCTCGCCTGAGCGAGCGCCTCGGCGACGCCGGCGGGCAGGGTCTCGGGGGCGGCGTCCTCTTCGCCGCCGCAGCCCGCCAGCGCCAGGGCACCGACCAGCACGCCGGCCCAGACAAGCAGGGGGCGATACGCGCGCGAATCCATCCCTACGGGAACTTCCGCGTCTTCCCCCCGGTCAAACCGCGAAACGAGATCGGAGGAGCGATGAGAAGCAGCGCAGCGGTGGTCGTCCTGGTCGTCCTCGGAGCCCTGGCGGCGGGGTGCGCGGGCGACGACGAGCGGGACGAGGGCCAGGCTTCGGGCGGCCTCGAGCGCGGGCTTCTCTCTGCGTCGGCCTCACCCGAGTCCCTGGCGGCCGCCCCCGGCGCCGTCGCCGAGGGCATCACCGTTGTGGGGACGGGCTCCGCCGAGGCGGTCCCCGACGTCGCCGAGTGGTCGTTCGGCGTCCAGACGAGCGGGGAGAGCGCTGAGGCCGCGCTCGCCGAAAACTCCGAGGCGATGGAGCGCGTCGTCGCGGCGCTGCGGGACGCGGGGATCGAGGAGGACGACCTGCGCACCGAGCAGGTCTCCGTCTATCCGCGCACGAGCGACGACGGGCTCACGGTCACCGGCTACGACGCGTCCAACACCGTGCGTGCCACGATCCGCTCTCTCGACCGCGCTGGCGCCACGGTCGACGCCGCCGTGGCCGCGGGCGCGAACCAGGTCTACGGGCCGACGCTCACGCTCTCCGACGGGCAGGCGCAGTACGCGGCGGCGGTCGAGGAGGCATTCGACGACGCCCGCGCGCGGGCGGAGGCGATCGCCGAGAAGGCGGGTCTCTCCCTCGGGGCGCCTGTGGCGATCGTCGAGGGCGGCGGCGGAGGCGCGATCCCGTTCGGCCGCGCAGTGGAGGACGCAGCCGCGGCGGACGTGGCCGTCCAGCCGGGCACGCAGGAGGTGGGGGCGATGCTCACGGTGACGTTCGCGGTCGGGTAGAGCGACGGTCAGAGGACGGCGCGCGTCTGCCCCGCGTGCCAGGCGAGGCCGAGCGCCTCGAAGCGGGCGACGGCGTCCTCGACGAGGGTCTCGTCCTCACGCACGACGCCCAGCGAACGGAGGGCGAACGGCTCCAGGAACGTCCCCCGGCGCAAGTGCGGCGCCGCCTCCTTCTCGACCTGCGCCCCGTGGCCGACGGCGGTGAGGCCCGCCAGGCGCGTGACGATCGTCGCCAGCGCCATCCAGCCCCGGTACCACCCGCGCTTCGGCAGCGGCGTGAGGAGCAGGCGCTCGACCGTGTCGAGCTCCTCGCGTACGAGCGCGAGCTGCAGCCTGGGGACGTCGAGCACGATCCCGTAGCCCTCGATCCCGAGCTCCTCCGCCGCCTCCTCGAACCGCCGCGCGGTTCCCTCGTCGCCGAGGTGTGCGTGCGCGACCGCGGTCACGAGCAGGGAGCGGGCGTTGCGGACGCACGGCGTGGCCGCGTTCGCGGCCACCGTCGTCTCCGTGCGCGGCGCCAGCTCGCGGATCGCCTCCCAGTTGCCGAGCAGCTCCTCCACCTCGCCGAGGATGGCGACCCCGTGCAGCCGATGGTGCGGCGTCAGCGGCGCCGTCGTCTCATCGTGCAGGCGCGCCAGCCGCCGGGCCTCGCCGAAGCGGCCGCTCCAGATGCAACCGGAGATCGGCGCGGCGTAGATGTCCGCCCGATGGTCGGGGTCAGAGATCTGCTCGAGTAGCTCGAAGCGCCGCTCGGCGAACTCGCGGCCGAGTTCGTAGTTGCCGCTGACGAACTCGGCGACGCCGCGCGCGTCCCAGGCGTGCGAGCGGAGCTCGACGTCGCCGAGGCGCTCGGCGATCGTGCTCGCCTCGCGAGCCGGCGCGGAGCCCTCGAACGGGTTCCAGAAGCCCTTGGCGATGAGGGCGCGGGCACGTGCGGCGCTGTCGGGGGACGCCAGCTCGAGGGTCGTCTCGATCCAGCCGTCGACGGTCGCGTAGTCGGGCATGTGCTTCCAGATCCCCGAGCGGACCGCGGTCTCGAGCGCGAGACGGCTGGAAAGATCGGTGCGGGCCTCCGGGTCGGGGCAGAGTGCGATCGCGTTCTGCATCGCCGTCCACAGGCCGTCGCCGTCGTGCTTGTAGGCGTACGTCTGGCCCATCGCACCCCAGAGCTCCGAGCGGCCGGCGTCGGTCTCCTCGAGCTCGAGCGCACGGGTATACAGGTCGATCGCGTCGTCGAGCTCGTAGCGGGCGACGGAGATGTCGGCCGCGCGGCGGAGCCACAGGCGCGCCTTGGCCCTGAGCCGCCCGAGCTCCTCTGCGTCGCCTTCCCAGGCGAGGTCGGCGTTGTCGGGGCGAACGGCCTCCGCGTAGTGATGGGCGAGGAAGGCCGCGTGCTCGTCCCGGCCCTCGCCGAGGTGCTCGAGCCAGCCGGCGAAGCGGGCGTGGAGGCGGGCCCGGCGCCCGACCGGCAGGCCGGCGTAGGCGACCTCGCGCGTGAGCGCGTGCTTGAAGGCGAACTCCGGCTCGTCGGCGAGCGACGAGCCCGAGCGCCGCCGCACGAAGTCGCGCGCCTCGAGCACCGAGAAGTCGGGAGTCTCGCCGTCGAGCAGCTCGCGCACGGGGCCGCGCCAGAAGATGCGGCCGATGACCGAGGCCGCCTGGAGCGCCGACTTCTCCGTCGGGGGGAGCAGGTCGATCCGGCCCGCGAGCACGGCGTGCACGGAGTCGGGGACGTCCGGCTCGAGCACGCCGCGGTCGCGGAGGGCGGCCAGCAGCTCCTCGAGGAAGAACGGATTCCCCTCGGCGCGGCGGACGACTACCTCGCGCAGCGTGGGGTCGAGGGCCTTCGGCTCGAGCCCGTCGAGCAGGACGGACGACTCGGCGGGGGAGAGCGGCTCGAGCCAGACCGTTGTCGCTCCCCGAAGCCGGCCCCACGACGGGCGGCTCTCGGCCAGCTCGGGGCGTGCCGTGCCCACGAGCAGGAGCGGCCCGTGCGCCTCCTCGACGATTCGCTCCAGCAGGTCGAGGAGCGGCTCGTGGGCCCAGTGGAGGTCCTCGACGAGGATGGCGGTCGGACGGCGCGCGGCGAGCTCGCTCAGGAAGGCCGCCCAGGCGGTCTGGAGACGCTCGCGGGCGGCGAGCGGGTGGAGGTCGGAGGCGACGTCGAGCGCGAGCGTGAGCCCGAGGATCTGGTGCTCGCCGAGGCGGCGAAGCGCGGTCTCCGGCGGGTCGGAGGCGAGGAGCCCGAGCTCCTCGCGGAGGATCTCGGCGAACGGCCGGTACGTCGTCCCGCGCCCGTAGGGCAGGCAGCGGCCGGTACGCCGAGCCGGCTCCGGCTCGCAGGCGGCATACCAGCTCCAGGCCTCGCTCACGAGCCTCGTCTTGCCGACTCCGGCGTCGCCCATGACGGTCACGAGCCGGGGCCGCCCTTCGGCCACCGTCCGGGCGTAGGCGGCGCAGAGAACCTCGAGCTCTGCGTTGCGGCCCACGAGCCTAGGGAGCAGTCGCCCGCGCCCGCGCGCCCCGGGGGCCTCGACGGCGTGGAGGAGCGGGCGGTAGCCCGAGTGCCCGCTGCCGGGCTCCGCCGGAGCCAGCGGGCCGAACTCGAACGTCTCCCGCACCGACGCGGCCGCGCGCTCGCCGACGAGGATCGCCCCCGGGGCGGCCGCCCGGGAGAGCCTGGCGGCCGCGGCCAGGGGCGTTCCCGAGACGGACGAGCGCTCGCCCGCGCGGGCGACCACAACCTCACCGGTCTCCACGCCCAGCCGGAGGCCGAGCGCCTCGCCGAACTCCTCCTCCGCCGCGCGCCGGAGCGCAAGCGCTGCGCGTACCGCCCGTTCGACATGGTCCTCCTGGGCGACCGGCGCGCCGAAGGTGGCTGTGACCGCGTCGCCGCCGCCGTCGACGTGGCCGCCGGCGTGCTCGAGCTCGCCCCGGACGAGCACCGCGTAGCGCTCGAGCAGCGCCGTCCGGCGTTCAGGGTCGTCTGCCTCCTCGAGCCCGGGGGAGGCGGCGAGGTCGGCCGCGACGACGCTGACGAGCTTCCGCTCGCGCTCGGGTACGACCGGCGGCGGTGCGGGAGCAGGCGCCAGGGTCGCGGGCAGCTCGAGGGAGGAGGCCTGGCGCAGGATCAGGCTCTCGAGCTCCTGGAGCGCGCGCCCCGGCTCGATGCCCAGCTCGTCGACCAGCGCCTCCCTGGCTTCCCGGTAGGCGGCGAGCGCGTCGGCCTGGCGGCCGGCGCGGTAGAGCGCGAGCATGAGCTGGCCGCGCAGCCGCTCCCGCAGCGGCTCGGCGGCCACGAGCGCCTCGAGCTCGCCCACGAGCGCGGCGTGGCGGCCGAGCGCGAGGTCGGCCTCGACCCGCTCCTCGAGCGCCGCCAGCCGCAGCTCCTCCAGCCGGGCGCTCTCCGTGCGCGCGAAGGGCTCGTAGACGACGTCGGCGAGCGCCGGCCCGCGCCAGAGGGCGAGCCCTTCGCCCAGGGCCGCCGCAGCCGCGGCGGCGTCGCCCTCGGCCAGGCGCCGCCGCCCCTCCGCCAGCAGCCCCTCGAAGCGGCGGGCGTCCACCTGCGCCGGGTCGACGTGCAGGACGTAGCCCGGCGGCCGCGTCAACAGGAGCCCGTCAGCGCCGAGCGCCTTGCGGAGCTGGGAGATGCGGACGCGGAGCGCCGCCCGCCCGCTCGCGGGAGGCTCTCCGCCCCACACGTCCTCGAGCAGCCGGTCGTCGGGAACGACCTCGTTCGCCCGGATCAGGAGCGCCGCGAGGAGGGCGCGCGCGCGGCGGCCGCGCAGCGGAACGGCGCCACCCCGGTCGTCGAGCACCTCGAGCGCCCCCAGTATCCGGAACTCCATGCGCCGCCTCCGTTCCGGCGGACCGTACCACCCGTTCGCCCCGCGTTACCCGGGCGTTATCGCGGGCCGCGATCCTCGCCTCGCAGTCCACGAAAGGAGCGACATGGCGCAGAACGGATACGCGAAGCCGGTACTCGTCACCACGGGCTGGCTCGCGGAGCACCTGGGCGACGACGACCTCGTCGTCGCGGAGGTGGACGAGAACCCCGACCTCTACGAGGAGGGTCACATCCCCGGGGCGGTCAAGCTCCACTGGCGGGACGACCTTCAGGATCCCGTCGAGCGGGACCTGGTCGACGGCCCGACCTTCGAGCGCGTCCTCGGCGAGCGCGGGATCGGCAACTCGACGACCGTGGTCGTCTACGGGGACAAGAACAACTGGTTCGCGGCCTACGCCTACTGGTACCTGAAGGTGTACGGCCACGGAGACGTGCGCGTCCTCGACGGCGGCCGCCAGAAGTGGATCGACGAAGGGCGCGAGCTGACGACCGAGCTGCCGGCGCCGCAGGCGGCCGCCTACAGCGCGGGCCAGCGCGACGAGTCGATCCGCGCCTACCGCGACCAGGTGCACGAGTGGCTGGGGGCGGCTGAGCGGGCCCTCGTCGACGTGCGCTCGCCGGCCGAGTTCAGCGGCGAGCTGATCGCGCCCCCCGGCTACGAGCAGGAAGGCGCGCAGCGGGCGGGCCACATCCCCACGGCCGCCTCGATCCCGTGGGCGACCGCGGTGCGCGACGACGGCACCTTCAAGCCGGCGGACGACCTCCGCGCCCTCTACGAGGGCCGGGGCGTGACGCCCGACAAGGAGGTGACGGCCTACTGCCGCATCGGCGAGCGGAGCGCGCACACGTGGTTCGTCCTCCGCGAACTCCTCGGCTACGAGCGCGTCCGCAACTACGACGGCTCGTGGACGGAGTGGGGGAACCTCGTGGACGTCCCGATCGAGCGCTAGCGGGCCATGGACGGGCGGCGGGCCCGGGAGCCCGCCGCCCTCCTAGATCGCGCGGCGCAGCCCGAGGACGTTGCGCACGTAGTGCTTCGTCTCCCTGTAGAGGCCGTAGCGCTGCACGGCGGCCGGTCCCTGGTAATAGGCGCCCACCCCGCGCCGGAGGCTGGGGCGGAAGGTGCGCAGCTGCCGGGCCAGGTAGGCGACTCCGGCGTGAATGTTGCCGTTGACCGTGGGCGGTAGGCGCCGTCCGATGAGGGTCCGCTCGACGTAGCGTCGCGTCGCCGGCATGACCTGCATGACCCCGCGCGCGCCGGCGCTCGAGACGACGTGAGGCTGGTGGCCCGATTCCACCCACGCGAGCGAGCGGACGAGGCGGCGTGACACGCCGTAGCGCCGCGACCAGCGATCGAGGCCGCGGCGGATCGCCCCGGGGCTGGCGTCCCAGAGCGCGCGACGGGTCTGCCGGCCGACGATGCCGTCGGCCGCGATGCCCGCGCGGCGCTGGAAGCGGATGGTCGCGGCGCGGGTACGCGGGCCGAAGGCGCCGTCGATCGAGCCCGACGACGACCGTGAGCGGAGGAGGAGGAACTGGAGTACGGAGACGTCCCAGCCGACCATCCCGCGGCGCATCGCACGCCGGCCGTAGAGCGGCCGGCCGAGCCGTCCGAGCGCGCGGCGCGTCTGCGGCCCGGCGATCCCGTCGACGAGGAGGCCGCGGCGGCGCTGGAAACGGATGACCGCACGGGTCGTGCCGGGCCCCGCGATGGCGTCGATCGGGCCGCTGTAGAGCCCGCGCGAGCTCAGGGCAAGCTGGAGGCCGGCCGTCTGGAGCCTGGGCGACAGGAGTGCGTCGGCGGGCGCGGGCGCTGCGAACGCGAGGACGAGACCCGCGACCACGACTGGGCGTGTCGGGCGCATGGGACCCAGGTCCTACGCCGTCCCCCGCGGGACTCCTTCCGTGGAGGGTTTGGCGGAATGTCGTTCGTCGCAGGGGTGCGATGGTCGTTCCGAGGCAAGGACGCAGGGAGCACCGATAGTTGAAGCTATCGGTGCGACTGAGGACGCGGCATCGGGGCGAGCAGCGCGGCCCTGCGGCTCAAGCGCATATTTCGCCAAACCCTCCTAGTTTTGGCGGGCGGCGCGGGCCATCGCCTCGAACTCCTCGAGGCTGCGGCCCGCGCCGAGCGCGACGCAGGTGAGCGGGGACTCGACCAGGTGGACGGCGACCCCGGTCTCCGAGCGTAGGCGCTCGTCCATCTGCCGCAGGAGCGCGCCGCCGCCCGCCAGGACGATCCCGCGCTCGACCACATCGGCGGCCAGCTGCGGGGGCGTCCGCTCGAGCGTCTCCTTGACCGCGTCGACGATGCGCAGCACCGGCCCTTCCAGGGCGTGGTGCACCTCGTCGGAGTCGAGAGCGAGCCGCTGGAGGAGCCCGGTGACCTGGTCTCGTCCTGCCACCTCGGCCTCGGCCGTGGCGGAGTTGGCGCCGGCCGAGCCGATCTCGATCTTGACGCTCTCGGCCCGCTCCTGCCCGATCAGCAGGCCGTGGTTCTTGCGGACGTGGTCGACGATCGCTTCGTCCATCTCGTAGCCGCCCACGCGGATCGAGTTCCACACCACCATCCCCCCGAGCGCGATGATGGCCACCTCGGTCGTTCCGCCGCCGATGTCCACGACCATGCTCGCCGCCGGCTCCTCGACGGGGAGCTCGGCCCCGATCGCCGCCGCCATGGGCTCCTCGATCAGGCAGACCTCGCGGGCGCCCGCCACGAGCGTCGCCTCCTCCACGGCCCGGCGCTCGACGTCCGTGATGCCGCTCGGCACGCAGAGCACGACGCGGGGATGGGCGAAGCGGCTCCCGATCGTCCTCCGCATGAAGTGCCGGAGCATCTGCTCGGTCATCTCGAAGTCCGCGATCACCCCGTGCCGGAGCGGGCGCGTCGCGCGGATCGTGGCCGGCGTGCGCCCGATCATGCGCCGCGCCTCCGTGCCCACCGCGAGCACCTCGTTCGAGGTCTCGTCCACGGCGACGACGGACGGCTCGAAGAGGGCGATCCCGTGGCCGCGGACGAACACGACCGTGTTCGCGGTGCCGAGATCGACGGCGATGTCGCCGCCGCGGCGGAGGGTCAGATGACGCAAGATGCGCATGCGCACGAACGGGGGCGGAGCCCTTTCCCGGGGGCTCTCAGCGTACGCGCCAGCGCCAGGTGACCGGGGTGTCGTCCACGTTGCCGGCCCGGTCGCGGGCCCGCACCGCGAAGACGTGAGGGCCCGGAGTCA
>JBOHAM010000086.1:0-10153 GCA_050697735.1 Gaiellaceae bacterium
GCCACGCCGTGCGCATGGACGCGCTCCACATCGTGCGGGCTGCGGCCGAGTTCGCCGACACGATGGAGCGCGACGCGCAGGACGCGGCCGCCAAGCAGGTCGGGCGCGCCGAGCAGGAAATCCGCGAAAAGCAGATGGAGCTCCAGCAGCAGGAGGCCGAGATCGCGCGGATCCGCCAGGAGACCGAGCGCCAGCGCACCGAGATTCTGAGCGCGTCCCGCAAGGAGGCGCGCGAGATCCTGACCAAGGCGAACCGCGATTCGACCGCCGAGCTGCGGGAAGCCGAGTCGCGCGGCAACCGGCTCACCGAGCAGGCGCGCCACCAGGCGACGGAGCTCACCAACTCCGCCCGCGCCGAGGTCGAGCAGACGCTCGAGTGGGCCCGCGCGCAGGCAGACGTCATCGTCCAGCGCGCGCGCATGGGCGCCGAGCAGCTTCTCTCCGCCGCCGGCCACGGCGACCCGGCCGTGCACGAGGCCGTCGACGCCATCGTGCGGGCGGCCGAGGCGACTGTCGAGGCGCAGCGCGGGCCGCAGGCCCCCGCGCCCGCGACCCCGCCTCCGGCGGCGGCCGAGCCGCCTCCCGCCGAGGTCGAGCCCGAGCCCGGTCCCGGCCCAGAGTCGCTGGCGGAGGCCACTCCGCTGCCCTCGGCGGCGTTTCGAGAGGCGCCCGCGCCCGCGGACGAGCCGGCTCAGGGGGCGGACGTCGATCGCGCGGACGAGGACGAGCGCCCGGGCGCCTCGTAGACGAGGTGCGGGCGCCGGAGCGTGCCTGACAGGCGATCGATCTTCCGCCTTCTCGCGCTCGCGGGCTTCCTCCTGACCGTCGCGCTCGCCCTCTGGCTGGCAGAGGTGCGGCCGCTCGTCGTGATCGTCGTCATGGCGCTGGCCCTCGCGGTCGCCTGGGCCGTCGAATGGCTCTCCTGGCGTCAGGAGGTCCCGCGGCCGGCGGCCGAGGGGCTCGCGGAGGAGGCCGGTCCGGTCGCGAGCGAGCCGGAGGTCGTTCCGCTCCCACCGCCCGCGCAGCCGGCCGTCCCGGCCCTGGAGCAGCCGGAGGCGCTACCGGTCCCGTCCGAGCCGTCTGTGTACTCGGAGCCCGCTCCGCCGCCGCCCGAGCCCGTCGCTCCCGCCGCGGAGCCGGAGCCTCCGGTCGCGCCCGAGCCGCCGCTCGCTCCGATCCCCGTTCCTGAGCCCCCGGCGCCGCCGGAGCGCCCGCCGCTCCGCCCCGTTCCGCCGCCGGAGCCGGAGCCCCTCCGTGAGCCCCCGCCGCCCGAGCCCGTGCTCCCGGCGGCGCGGTCCGGGGTCGTCGACCTCCGCACCCGGGTCACGACCGCGCCGCGGCGCTGGAACCTCTGGGACCTCGAGCGGCGCGCGCGCGACGAGCAGCAACGCGACCCGGGCCGGTACGAGGAGTGGTCCTACCTGTTCGTCCACCTGCGCCAATTCGCGACGCCGGACGGGTTCCTGCCGACGGAGTTCGACGGGCTCGTGCGCGAGTCGTTCGGCGAGCTGCTCGAGCACGCCGGCTGATGAGGGTGGGCCTCGCGCGGCGGCAGGCCGCGCTCGCCGGCGTGGCGCTCGTCGGCGCGCTCGGCGCGATCGCTCTCACACGGATCGACGGGGAGGACGCGACCGCGCCGCCGCCGCAGGCGGTCGTCGAGTGGGAGGAGGCGCGGGTCGGCGTGCTCGTCGTCCAGGAGGAGGTGACGGCCTGCGGAATCATGGTCGAGCCGGTCACCGTCGGCGTCGCCCATCCGGTCCTCCCCTGCGGGGCGCAGCTTGTGCTCGAGCGCGACGGCGTAACCGCCCAGGCCGAGGTCGTCGCTTCCGGACCGGTCGGAGCCGGCCACGCGTTCGACCTCACCCCGGCGCTCGCGCAGCAGCTTGGCGTCGCCGGCGAGGACGTCGTTCGCTGGCGCTTCGCGGGCGAATAGAAACCCCGGCCCGCTGCGCTAGAGTGCCTCTCAGTGCTCGACTCCGTACGTGGCACCGTGCGCATATGTAGAACCAACATCTACCGAGAGGGAGCCCGCGTCCGGCCTTCGGGTCGGTAGGGCACCCACCTGGCACGTCCAGGTTCCTCACGCACGAAGCATCATCGGCGGAGTGGAGCACTACCTTTCTCCATGGCGAGCGCTGAGCTGATCGGGAATGCCGCGCGCGCGGGCGACCTGGCCTGGATGGCGCTCGACGTCGAGCGCGGACGGGTCGCGGGCGCCCGGGGCGACGGCCCGGGCGCGGCCGAGCTCTGCCGCCATGTTGCGGGCCTGACCCTGCTCGAGGCCGCAGCGGTGCCGGGCGAGCCGCTCGCCCTCGACGCGCTCCACGACGCGCTCGGCCCGGCGATGCGTGCGGAGCCGGACCCGCGCCGCGTCGCGGTCGCGATGAGCGGAGGTGTCGACAGCGCCGTCGCGCTCCTCCGGGCGCGCGAGGCGGGCCACGAGCCCGTCGGGCTCACGCTCCGCCTCTGGACGGATCCCGCGGGGCCCGACGCCGAGCGTGTCTGTTGCTCGCCGGCCGCCGTGACCGCGGCCCGGGCGACGTGCCACGCGCTCGGGATCCCGCACGTGACCCTCGACCTGCGCGAGCGCTTCCGCCGCGCGGTCGTCGCGCCGTTCGTGGCCGGCTACGCCCGGGGCGAGACGCCGAACCCCTGCGTCCGCTGCAACGGCGCGTTCCGCTTCGCGGCCTTCTTCGGGTTCGCGCGCAGGGTCGGGGCGGCGCGACTCGCGACCGGCCACTACGTGAGGATCAGGGAGCACCGCGGCCGGTCGCTCCTCGCCCGCGCGGCCGATCCGGCGAAGGACCAGTCGTACATGCTCGCCCGCCTCGACCCCCGGTCGCTCGACCGGCTCTGGTTCCCGCTCGGGACGCAGACGAAGGAGGAGACGCGGGCGCAGGCGCGCGCCGCGGATCTCGCCGCCGCCGGACGGCCCGAGAGCCAGGAGGCGTGCTTCCTCGCCGGTGCCGACTACAGGGACTTCCTCGCGCGGCACGGGCTTCCCCCGCGGAGTGGGACCGTCGTCGACGAGGGCGGGCGCGAGCTCGCGCGCCACGCCGGCTTCTGGCGCTACACCCCCGGGCAACGGCGGGGCCTCGGCGTCGCCGCCGACGAGCCCGTCTACGCCCTCAGGACCGAGCCGCGGACGAACACCGTGGTCGTCGGCCCGCGGGCAGCGCTCGCCCGCCGGACGGTCCACGCCCGCGCCGGCCGCCTCTTCGTCCCGGTGGAGCGCGCCGAGGTCAAGCTGCGCTACCGCTCGCCCGCGGCCCCCGCTCGGGTGGTGGCCGACGCCCGCGGCTTCCGCCTCGAGCTCGACGAGCCCGTCTACGGGGTTGCCCCGGGACAGGCGGCGGTGCTGTACGAGGACGACGTCGTCGTCGGCGCCGGGCTGATCTCTGAGGCGGCCTAGCCCTCCCAGTAGAATCGCACGATGCCGCTCGCGGAGATCGAGGCGATCGACGGCCTCTGGATCGCGCTCAGCGTGTTCTTCGTGCTGGTCGCGCTGGGGCTGACCTACCTCCTCGTCCGCCTGGGCGGAACCGTCGGACGGCTTTCGTCGTTTCTCCATGGACTGGAAAGGGAGGTCCTCCCGGTGATCAACCAGGCCGCAGGGACGATGGAGCGCGTGAACATGCAGCTCGACAAGGTCGATCGCATGACGGACAGTGCGGTCGACGTCGCCGACAGCGTGGACACGGCCGTCCGGGCGGTGACGCTCGCCATCACGCGGCCCGTCCAGAAGATCTCCGGCATCGCCTCGGGCATCGCCCACGGCCTGGCCTCCCTGCGCGCGCGCAAGAGCCCGAGCGGCGCGTACGAGGCGGGCCGCGACGCGGCCGCCCGACGCGAGCAGGAGATCGCGGACGAGCTGAGACGTGAGGGCGACGCCGGTGGCGCCTGACGCTATCTCGCTCTCCATCCCGCACGCGAAGCCCTACCACGGCGTGGCGCGGCTCGTGGTCGGCGGCCTGGCTGCCCGGCTCGACCTCTCCTACGAGCATCTCGAGGACCTCCAGCTCGCCCTCGTGAGCGTCCTCGAGCGGGACGGGTACGTGACCGGGCCCGAGGCGACCGTGCGCCTGCTTGTCCAGCCGGACGCGGTCGGGATCGCCGTCGGGCCCGTCGACCCGGACGAGCTGCGCTCCGACCTCGAGCGCGAGAACCCCGTCGGCGTCTCCATGCGGCGCCTGCTCGAGACCCTCGTCGAGGACGTCGCGCTCGAGGAGGAGGAGGGGCGCCACTGGCTGCGCCTGCAGAAGCGCGTGCAGGTCGCCGCGCAGGCGAGCCCGCGGGAGGACGCGTGAACGAGAACGCCGGCCGCACCGACCGCGACCTCCTCCGCAGCTATCACGACCGCGGCGACCTCGAAGCGCGCGAGCGGCTGATCGAGCAGTACCTGCCGCTCGTCCGCTCGCTCGCCCGCCGCTACGCGAACCGCGGCGAACAGCTCGAGGATCTCGTGCAGGTCGGCTGCATCGGGCTGATCAAGGCGATCGACCGCTTCGACGTCGATCGCGGCGTCGAGCTCACGACCTACGCGACGCCGAACATCATCGGCGAGATCAAGCGGCACTTCCGCGACAAGGGCTGGTCGGTCCGCGTGCCGCGCGGCCTCCAGGAGCTGAACGTCCGGCTCTCGCAGCTGCTCGAGCAGCTCACGATCCAGCTCGAGCGCTCGCCCACGATCGCCGAGCTGGCGAAGGCGGCCGGCGTCGACGAGGAGCAGGTCCTCGAGGCGCTCGAGTCGGGCCAGGCGTACACGACCGTCTCCCTCTCCGCGCCGTCCGGGCATGGAGACGACTCCGACCTCGACCCGCTCGAGTCGCTGGGCACGCTCGAGCACGAGTACGAGGTGAGCGAGGACCGCGCGGTGCTCGCACCCGGCCTGAAGGCTCTGGACGAGCGCGAGCGCCGCATCATCCACCTGCGCTTCTGGGAGGGCCTGACGCAGTCCCAGATCGCGCAGCAGGTCGGCATCTCGCAGATGCACGTCTCGCGCCTCATCCGGCGGTCGCTGGAGAAGGTCCGCGACGAGATCGCCACCGGCCGCCACGCCTAGTAAGCCCGGCCGGGAGCCTAGAATCGACCGCATGCGCACGTCCGCCGAGCTGCGGGAGGGCTTCCTCTCCTTCTTCGAGGCCAACGGGCACAAGCGGCTGCCCTCCTGGTCGTTGATCCCTCGCCCGGACGACCACTCGACGCTCCTGACGTCGGCCGGGATGCAGCCGCAGATGCCCTACTTCCTAGGGCGTGAGCCCCCGCCGGCGCCGCTCACGACCACGGTGCAGAAGTGCTTCCGCACGCCGGACATCGACGAGGTCGGCCTGGACGGCCACCACCTGACCTTCTTCGAGATGCTCGGCAACTTCTCGTTCGGCCAGTACTTCAAGGAGAAGGCGATCGAGCTCGCGACCGAGTTCGTCCAGGGGCACCTGAAGATCGATTGGGACCGGATCTGGGTGACCGTGCACGCGGGCGATCCCCAGCTGGGGCTCGGCGAGGACGAGGTGGCGATCGAGCTCTGGGAGAAGATCGGTATGCCGAGGGAGCGGATCGTGCGGCTCCCCAGCTCTGAGAACTTCTGGTCGGTCGGCGGGCCGGGGCCGTGCGGCCCGGATTCCGAGATCTACTTCGACTACGGCGAGGAGTACGGCTGCGGAGAGCCCGACTGCGCTCCCGCGTGCCCGCGCTGCGATCGGTTCCTCGAGTTCTGGAACCTCGTCTTCATGGAGTACGAGCTCCGCGGGGACGGCACGCTGACGCCGCTCCCCCAGCAGAACGTGGACACGGGCATGGGCGTCGAGCGGCTGGCTGCGATCATGCAGGGCGTCCGCTCCGTGTACGAGACGGACGGCTACCAGGCGATCATGTCCTGGATCGAGGCGGAGAGCGGGGTCGCGTGGGATGCGAGCGAGACCGCCACGAAGGCGCACCGCGTTCTCGCCGACCACGGTCGCGGCATGACGTTCCTGGTCGGCGACGGGGTCACGCCTTCGAACGAGGGTCGCGGCTACGTCCTCCGCCGGATCATCCGCCGCGCCGTCCAGCACGCCCGCACGATCGGGCTCGAGGATCTCTGGCGCCTCGCGGACGTAGTTGTCGAGCAGATGGGCGCGTGGTATCCGGAGCTCCGGGAGGATCCACGCCGTATCCAGGACGTCCTCCGGGCCGAGGAGGAGCGCTTCTCCGAGACCCTCGCGCGCGGGATGCGGCTCTTCGAGGACGTGGCTGCGAAGGGAGACGTGTCCGGCGAGGACGCCTTCGCCCTGACGGCGACGTACGGCTTTCCCGTCGAGCTGACGAGGGAGCTCGCGCGGGAGCGCGGCCTCGCCCTCGACGAGGAGAGCTTCACGATTCTGATGGAGGAGCACCGGGAGATCTCTCGCGCCGGTGCGGGGCGCGGCCTCGAGCGCGCCGCGACCTTCGCGCGCGAGGCCGGCTTCGCCACGGAGTTCGTCGGCTACGAGCGCATCGAGGTTCTGACGCAGGTCGGGGCGCTCGAGGAGCTCCCGGACGGGCACTTCCTGGCGAAGCTGCGCGAGTCGCCCTTCTACCCGGAAGGCGGCGGCCAGGTGGGCGACGCCGGCTGGCTCGAGAAGGACGGCGCCCGGGCCGAGCTCGTCTCCGCGTTCCGCCTCGGCGACGACCAGGCGCTCCTCTTCGCCGGCGAGGGGTTCGCGGCCGGCGACCGCGTGAAGGCGGCCGTGCCGTGGCGCGTCCGCTTCCCCACGATGACGAACCACACCGCGACGCACCTGCTCCACAAGGCGCTCCAGGACGTGCTCGGGGAGCACGTGCGCCAGGCCGGCTCGGCCGTGCGGCCCGACAAGCTGCGCTTCGACTTCACTCACCCGCAGGCGCTCACGGCCGAGGAGCGGGGGCGGGTCGAGGAGCTCGTGAACGAGCGCGTCTTCGAGAACCTGCCCGTGCGGGCGTTCCTGACGCCGCTCGAAGAGGCACGGAACCTGGGCGCCATGATGCTCTTCGGCGAGAAGTACGGCGACGTGGTGCGCGTCGTGGAGGTCGAGGGATTCTCGCGGGAGCTCTGCGGTGGCACGCACGTGCGCTCGACCGCCGAGATCGGGCCCTTCGCCGTGCTCTCGGAGGGCTCCGTCGGCTCCGGCGTGCGCCGGATCGAGGCGGTTACCTCCGGCGAGGCGTTCGCCTTCCTGCGCGGGCGCGCACACGAGGCGGACGAGCTGCGGCGGGCCCTGGAGGAGGCGCGGCGGGAATCCGCGCGGAAGCCGGCGGCGGAGGCTGTGCAGGCCCACGCGGTCGTGAACGAGCGCGAGCACGAGGTCTCCGGCGTGCGTCTCTACCTCGCCGAGGTCGAGAACGCCGACGCCGACACGCTGCTCGAGGTCTCCGACCGGGAAAAGCAGCGCCGCAGCCCGGCCGCGGTGGTCCTGGGCGCGCGCGACGACGGGCGGGTGCACCTCGTGGTCAACGTCGACCAGGCGGTCGTCGACCGGGGCGTCAACGCCTCCGACGTCGTCAGGGCCGCGGCCGCGCTCGTGGGCGGCGGCGGAGGGGGGAGGCCGACGATGGCCCGCGCCGGCGGCCGCGACCCGGAGAAGCTCGGCGAGGCCCTCGACGAGGCCGAGAAGGCGCTCCGTGCCGCCCTCGCCTGAGGCGCCCGGGTCGGCGGCGGCGCGTAGAATCCGGCCGCGGTGAAGGTGCTCGCACTCGACTACGGCTCCGCGCGGACCGGCGTCGCGGTGTCCGATCCCAGCGGCACCGTCGCGCGGCCGCTCGAGGTCGTCGAGCGGGCCGCGTCCGAGGCCGGCATCGCCCGCCTTCTCGAGCTCGCCCGGCGCGAGCGCGTCGAGCACGTCGTCGTCGGGCTGCCTGTGACGCTGCGCGGCGAGCACGGCCTCCAGGCGGAGGAGACTGAGCGGTTCGTCGAGCGCCTGCGCGCCGCCACCGACCTGCCCGTGGAGACGTTCGACGAGCGCTTCACCACGGCTCTCGCCCGCTCGGCGGGCGGCCGGGCGGCCGAGGACGCCCTCGCCGCCGCCCACCTGCTGACCGGCTACCTGCAGTGGAAGGCGACGGTCCGCCCCGCCTGAGGCGGGACTATCGCCGGCGGAGCGGCGGCCGGCTGGCCGCTCTCCTCGGCGTGCTCGTCGGCTTCGGCCTGGCGGCCGCGATCGCCTACGCGGTCGTGGAAATCGGCCGGGGCGGAGGGGGCTCCGCGGCCGAGGCGACGAGCAGCGCCGGTACCGAGACGACGCCGCCCAAGCCGGTCCTGCGCATCATCTTCCCCGAGGGCTTCACGCGGGCGCAGATGGCCAACCGGATCACGGCCGTCAACGAGATCGCCGAGGAGGAGCGCGGCATCTCGCCCTCCCTGCGGGAGGGCGCGTACCTGCGGGAGACCGGACAGACGGACGACGTTCCTGCCCAGTTCGCCCGGGCGGACCCTCCCAACCTGGAGGGCTTCCTCTTCCCGGCGACCTACGACTTTACCGAGGACACGACCTCCCGGCAGCTGGTCGAGATGCAGCTCGAGGCGTTCGAGCGGGCGTGGCGTGACGTGGACGTGAAGTACGCGCGCTCGAAGAACCTGACGCCGTACGAGGTGCTGATCATCGCCTCGATGGTCGAGAAGGAGGTGCAGGTGCCGCGCGAGCGGCCGCTCGTCGCCGCCGTGATCTACAACCGCCTCCGGGCCGGGATGCCGCTCGGCATCGACGCCACCATCCGCTACGGCCTCGACATCCCGCCCACGCAAGCCATCCTCCAGAGCCAGCTCGAGTCCGACAACCCGTACAACACGCGCAACCGCGCCGGTCTGCCGCCCACGCCGATCGCCAACCCCGGGCTCGCCTCCATGCAGGCCGCCGCGCACCCGGCCGAGGTCGACTTCCTCTTTTTTGTGCGGAAGCCCGACTGCCGCAGCCACTTCTTCACCGCGAGCGAGCAGGAGTTCCTGGACTACCCGCGCGCGGGACTCCAGTGCTGAGCGGAGCGACGCGGCTCGTCGGGCTCCTCGGCCACCCGGTCTCGCACTCGCTCTCGCCTCGGATGCAGAACGCCGCCTTCGCCGCGGCGGGCCTGGACTGGGCCTATGTGCCGCTGCCCGTGGAGCCCGAGCACGTGGAGTCCGCGGTCACGGGCCTCGTCGCACTCGGCTTTGCGGGCGCCAACGTCACGATCCCGCACAAGACGGCCGTTCTCGCCTACTGCGACGAGCTCGATCCGGTCGCGGAGCGCTGCGGCTCGGTGAACACGCTCGTCGTGCGCGAGGGCCGGGTCCTCGGGTCGAGCACTGACGGCGAGGCAGTCGTCCGCGCGGTCGAGGCGGTCGGGGCCCACGTGCTCGTGCTGGGCGCAGGTGGCGCCGCGCTCGCGGTCGCCGTCGCGCTCTGCGACGCCGGCTGCGCCTCGCTCCGCGTAGCCGGCCGCTCCACCGAGCGGGTGCACGGGCTGGCGGCGCGCCTGCGGACGCTCTTCCCCGACCGCCCGGTCAATGCCGACGACGCCTGGCCCGCTGCGCGCGGCGACGCCGACCTGCTCGTGAACGCGACGCCCGTGCGGGACGACCAGCTCCTCGAGCCCCGCGGCGCCCGCCAGGTCGTCGATCTGAGCTATCGGGCCGACGGCGCCGGGACCGCGCTCGTGGCGGCGGCCCGGGACGCGGGCTGCGAGCGGGTCGTCGACGGCCTCGAGGTCCTCGTCGCGCAGGGCGCCGCGTCTTTCGAGCGCTGGACGGGCCTCGCAGCCCCGGTCGAGACAATGCGAGCGGCAGTCCGGAAAGCCAAGTAACACAGTGTTACTTGGCTCGAACGGCGCGTGGGGCCTGGGGAAGCGACGTGGGCGTTGCAGGTGCGTGGCGTTCTAGTCTTCCTTTCGTGACGCTCACGCTCGTCACCGCGGGGGAGTCGCACGGGCCGGCGCTCGTGGCGATCGTGACCGGGCTTCCCGCGGGGGTCGTGCTCGAGCGGGCGGCGATCGAGGAGGACCTACGCCGCCGCCAGCAGGGCTACGGCCGCAGCCCGCGGCAGCAGATCGAGACGGACGAGGTCGAGGTGCTCGCCGGGCTGCGGCACGGCCGCACGCTGGGGACGCCGCTTGCGCTGGTCGTGCGCAACCGCGACCACAAGAACTGGACGTGGGGGATGAGCCCCTGGCCTCCCGAGGGCGAGCC
>JBOHAM010000087.1:0-13240 GCA_050697735.1 Gaiellaceae bacterium
ACTTGCGGATGACGAGGCAGGCGTTGTGCCCGCCGAACCCGAAGTTGTTCGAGAGCGCCACGTCCGTCTTCCACTCGCGCGCCTCGTTGGGGATGTAGTCGAGGTCGCACTCCGGGTCGGGCACCTCATAGTTGATCGTCGGCGGGACGACGTCACGCTGCACGGCGAGTATCGTGGCGATCGCCTCGATCGCGCCCGAGGCCCCGAGGCAGTGGCCGGTGGCGCCCTTCGTGGAGGAGACCGGCGTCTCGCGCGCCTTCTCCTCGCCGAGCGCGATCTTGATCACGCGCGTCTCGCTCGCGTCGCCGAGGGGCGTCGACGTCCCGTGCGCGTTGATGTAGGCGATGTCGTCCGAGTCCACCCCGGCATCCGCGAGAGCCATCGCCATCGCGCGCGCCGGGTGGCGGCCCGTGGGATCGGGCTCCGTGATGTGCTGCGCGTCGGAGGAAACCCCGTAGCCCGCGAGCTCCGCATAGATCTTCGCGCCGCGCTTCCTCGCGTGCTCCAGATCCTCGAGCACCACGATGGCGGCCGCCTCGCCCATGACGAAGCCGTCGCGCTCGGCGTCGAACGGCCGGCTCGCCTTGGCCGGGTCGTCGTTGCGACGGGACAGCGCGCGCATGGCGGAGAAGCCGCCGATGCCGACCTTCGTGATCCCGGCCTCCGTGCCGCCTGCCAGCATGACGTCCGCGCGCCCGAGCCGGATCGCGTCCGTCGCGTCTCCGATGGCCATGTTGGAGGCGGCGCAGGCGGTGCATTCGGACGTCAGCGGCCCGCGCGTCCCGAGCTCCATCGAGACCCAGGCGGCGCCCATGTTGGGGATGATGGCCGGGATCGAGAACGGATTGATCCGGTCGGGCCCGCGGTCGAGTAGCTGGTCGTAACAGTCCTGGAAGCTCTGCAGGCCGCCGATCCCGGTGGCGACCGAGACGCCCGTTCGCTCCGTCTCGGCCTCGATGTCGATACCGGAGTCCGCCTCGGCCATGCGCGCGGCCGCGATGACCATCTGCGCGAAGCGGTCCATCCGCCGCGCCTTGCGGTGCTCGATCCACTGCGTCGGGTCGAAGTCCTTCAACTCGCAGGCGAAGTGCACCGCGTACTCGCTCGGGTCGAAGGCCGTGATCCCCGCAGCGCCGCTCTCGCCCGCGGTCAGGTTCGTCCAGAAGGTCTCGGCGTCGTTCCCGAGCGGGGTCACCGCCCCCATCCCGGTGATCACGACCCGTCTGCGTCCGTTGAGCGAAGCCACCTCTACATCCCCAGGCCGCCGTCGACCAAGAGGACCTCCCCCGTGACGAACGCGGCCGCGTCCGAGGCCAGAAAGCGTACCGCAGCGGCCACGTCCTCCGGCTCGCCGAGCCGGCCGAGCGGGGTGTTGCCGAGGATGGCGCCGCGGATCTCCTCCGACAGGACGTTGGTGAGCTCGGTGTCGATGTAACCGGGCGCGACGGCGTTGACCCGCACGCCGCGCGTCCCGAGCTCGCGCGCGAGCGCCTTCGTCAGCCCGATGATGCCGGCCTTGGAGGCCGCATAGTTCGCCTGGCCCGGGTTCCCGTGCAGGCCGACGACGCTCGTCAGGTTGACGATCGACCCGGCACGGCGGCGGAGCATCTTGCGGGACACGGCGCGGCACGTGTTGAAGACTCCGCGCAGGTTCGTGTCGATGACCTGCTCCCAGTCCTCGTCGCTCATGCGGGCGATGAGGGTGTCACGGGTGATCCCCGCGTTGTTGACGAGGACGTCGACGTCGCCGAGCTCCGACTCGACCTGCTCGATCAACCCGGCTGCCTCGCCGGGATCGGCCACGTCGGCGCCCACGGCGACACCGCCGATCTCGCCCGCGATCGTCTCGGCGGCCTCCTGGCCACTGCGGTAGTTGACCGCGACGCGCGCGCCGGCTCCGCCGAGCTCGCGGGCAATCGCAGCCCCGATGCCGCGCGAGCCGCCGGTGACGACAGCGACCTTGCCCTCGAGCGACGCAAACGCGGTCATCAGGCGGCCGAGAGGGTGTCCTCGAGCTTCCGCACGGACTCGGGGTCGCCGACCGAGATCGTGCGCAGCGACCGGTCGCAGCGGCGCAGGAGCCCGCTCAGGACCTGGCCGGGGCCGATCTCGACGAACGTCTCCACCCCGTCCTTCACGAGGCCTCGCACGGCCTGCGTGAAGCGGACGGGACCGGTGAGCTGCTCGACGAGTAGGGAGCCGATGCGCTGGGCATCCTCGAGGCGGGCGCTCACCGTAGACATGAACGGCGGGGCCGGGTCTCGCCAGGACGCCTTGGAGAGAGCCGGGCGCAGGCGTTCTGCCGCGCGGGCGACGAGCGGGCTGTGGAAGGCACCGCTGACCCGCAGCTTCACCGTCTTGCGCGCACCCTGGGCGGCGGCCTCCTCGATCAGCCGGTCGACTGCCGCGTTCTCGCCGGAGACGACCACCTGGCCGGGACAGTTGTAGTTCGCGGGCCAGACGCCCTCGATCGCGCTGCAGATCTGCTCGACGACGGCGTCGTCGAGGCCGATGACCGCCGCCATTGCACCGGGCGTCTCGCGGGCCGCCTCCGCCATCGCCTCGCCCCGCTGGCGCACGAGCGCAACGGCCTCGCCGGTCCCGATCGCGTCGGCCGCGACGAGCGCGGAGTACTCGCCCACGGAGTGGCCGATCACGTAGTCCGGCCGGATCCCCAGCGTGCCGACGGCGCGCAGGCACGCGACCGACGTCGCTACCAGCGCCGGCTGCTGGATCTCAGTGCGCGTGAGGTCCTCGATGGAGCCCCGGAAGCAGAGCTCCGCCAGGTCGAAGCCGACCGCCTCGGAGGCCTCGTCGTACACCGCGCGGGCGGCGGGGAACTCGGCCGCGATTGCGGCTCCCATGCCCACGTCCTGCGAGCCCTGGCCCGGGAAGCAGAATGCGATCTTCATCTCTCCTAACCCTCCGTCCACGTCATGTAGACCGAGCCCCACGTGAGCCCGGCGCCGACCGCGCTCATGAGCACGCGGGTACCGTCCGTGAGCAACCCGTCGGCCTGGGCCTCGGCGAGGCAGATCGGGATCGAGGCCGACGACGTGTTCCCGTAGCGGTCGATGTTGAGTAGCACCTTGTCCGGGTCGAGGCCCAGGTTCTTGACCGCGTGGTCGATGATCCGCTTGTTCGCCTGGTGGGGGACATAGAGATCGACGTCGTCGACGCCCGCCCCGCAAGCCGCGAGCAGCTCCTCGGCCGACGTGACCATCACCCGCGTGGCGAAGCGGAAGACCTCGGCGCCGTTCATCTTGATGAACTGCGCCTCCTCCTCGAGGGCGTCGGCCGTCACGGGCCTGCGCGAGCCGCCGGCGGGAACGCACAGATCGGGCCCTCCGGAGCCGTCGGCGCCCAGCTCGAAGCCGAGGATGCCGCCGTCCTCGACCGGCTGGACGACCGCTGCTCCGGCGCCGTCCCCGAAGAGGATGCAGGTCCCGCGGTCCTGCCAGTTCGTGATCTTCGAGAGCACCTCGGTCCCGACGATCAGCGCCCGGCGAGAGAGGCCGGTCGCAACCGTGCCGTAGGCCTGGGCCAGCGCGTAGACGAAGCCGGTGCAGCCCGCGAGGAGGTCGTACGCGGCCGCGCGCTTCGCGCCAAGCTCGTCTGCGAGGAGTGCTCCTGTGGCCGGGAAGAGCATGTCCGGGGTGGCCGTGGCGACGATCACGAGATCGAGCTCCTCCGGCTCGACCCCGGCCTGCTCCAGGGCCTGGCGCGCCGCCGGCAGCGCCAGGTCGCTGGCCGCCTGCTCGTGCGCGGCGATCCGCCGCTCCTTGATCCCGGTGCGGGTGGTGATCCACTCGTCGGAGGTGTCCACCATCGTCTCGAGGTCGGCGTTCGTCAGCACCTTCTCCGGCGCGTACGAGCCGACGCCGGTGATGCCGACCGCGATCCCGTTGCCGGAGACGTTGCCGATCACGCCGCGTCCTCCGTGACGGCGAAGGTCAGCGTCCCGCGCACGGCCAGCTCCCCGGCGACGCTCGCGGTCGCCTTCCCGCGGCCGACCGGCCCTCGTACCCGCTCGAGCTCGCAGACGAGCTCGAGCTCGTCTCCGGGAGTGACGAGGCGCTTGAAGCGGACGTCGTCGATCCCCGCGAAGAGGGCAAGCTTGCCGCGGTTCGCGTCGTCGGAGAGGACGGCTACGGCGCCGGTCTGCGCCATCGCCTCGACCATGAGCACGCCGGGCATGATCGGCCGCCCGGGGAAATGCCCGGCGAGATACCACTCGTCCTCGCGCACGCGCTTGCGCGCGACGACCCGGGCCCCCGGCTCGAGCTCCACGACCTCGTCGAGCAGCAGGAACGGGTCTCGGTGCGGGAGGATCTGCTCGATCTCCCGCCGGCCCAGCGGCAGTGTGAAGCTCACCGCGGCAGGCTCATCCGGCGGCCGTCTCTTCCAGTCGCACGCGCAGGCGGGCACGCGCCCGGTGCACGTAGCACTTCGCCGTCCCGACGGGCATGCGCGCGACGCGCGAGATCTCCTCGTAGGTGAGCCCGAAGACGTCCCGCAGGACGACGGCCAGGCGCTGGTTCGGAGAGAGGCGCGCGAGCGCGGCCGCGAGCTCGCGGCGGGCATCGGCGAGCAGCGCCGCCCGCGAAGGGTCGCTCTCCTCGCCAGCGGGCTCGTCCCGGAGCTCGAGCGGCTCCGTCTGGCGGATCCGCTGGCGCGCGAGTCGATCCCTGCACGTGTTCACGACGAGGCGGTGAAGCCACGTCCCGAACTGCGCTTCGCCGCGAAACTGGCGAAGCCGGGTGCAGAGCTTGACGAGCGACTCCTGCGCTGCATCGCGGGCCTCTTCGAGATCGCCGATCACCTGGGAGGCGATGCGGTTCACCCGCGGCGCATGCCGCTCGACTAGGACGTCCAGCGCCCATCCGTCTCCGTTTCGCGCCTTGCTCACGAGATCCACGTCGCTCAGCTTCCGGTACCTGAGGGAGCGCCCGGCGGACGGCTCCCCACGGTCGGTCTGACGCTCGGGCGTGGCGACTGGTTGCACGGCGAGGTTAGTGTAGTTGCGCACTCGGCCACCTGGATGCCAGACGCACTCACACCCGAGGCCGTCGAGCCGCTTCTCGCCGGCCGCTTCGGTCGGCCGTTCCTCTACCGCGAGCGGTGCGAGTCGACCCAGCGCCTCCTCGACGGCTCCCTGCCGGAGGGCGCAGCCGCCGTCTGCGACGAGCAGACCTCCGGCCGCGGCCGCCTCGGGCGCTCCTGGGAGGTCCCGCCCGGGGCGGGCATCCTCTGCTCCGTTCTCCTGCGGCCGCCCGCGGAACGGCGGCTCGCCGAGCTCTCGCTCGTCGGCGGCATCGCGATGGCGGAGACGGTCGAGGCCGAGCTAATGCTCTCGGCGCAGATCAAGTGGCCGAACGACGTCCTCGTGAACCGCAAGAAGGTGGCCGGCGTGCTCGCCGAGGCGGAGGGCGACGTGGTCGTGCTCGGCGTCGGCCTGAACGTCAACCAGACCCGGGCGGAGCTCCCGGCGACCGCCGGAGTCGCTCCGGCTTCGCTCCTGACGACAGACGGCGTGCGACGCGAGCGCGCCCCGCTCCTCGCCGACCTCCTCTCCCGGCTCGAGCACGCCTACGACCGCTGGTGCGACGGCGGGCTGAACGCGCTCTACGAGGGTCTCGGCGCGCGCGACTTCCTCCGCGGCCGCCGCGTGTTCGTGGACGGAGAGGCCGGCGTGGGAGTGGCGATCGACCGCAGCGGCAGGCTCGAGGTCGAGATCGCCGGCGACCGGCGCCTCGTCGAAAGCGGCGAAGTCCTCTTCGAGCGCTAGCCGCGGGCGACGACCGACCGGATGTTGCCGGCCCCGTCCCGGGCCCTGAGGCGCACGACGCCGGCTCGTACGCCGCGCCGGATCACCTGGGTGCCGGCCGGCCGGTCCCGAACGATGCTGCTGCCGTCGCGCCACGTGCGGCGGCCGTACCAGAACCGCACCCGGGCCGGCTCGCTGAGCGAGAAGCGAATGCGCGTGTAGCCACCCGGCGTCACTCGAACCGAGTGCACGCGTACGACCGGGCGCGTCGCGTCGACTCGCGCGTGCCGCCGAAGCTTCCTCGACCCGAGCGCGGTCTCCGCCGCGATGTACGCCGTCACGTCTCCGTCCCCGCTCCGCGTCCCGTTCCTCGTGATCCCGTCCCACGAGGTCGCGTACGCCCCGGCGGCCAGCGAGCCGGAAAGGAGCGTGCGGAGGACGTCCCCGCCGCGCCGCACCTGGACGCGGACGCTCGCAGCCCGTGTGAGCTGGAACCCGATGCGCAGGCGCTCGTAGCGCCCGTCGCCGTTCGGGGAGACGACCGTGGGCGAGACGGTCATCCCGCCGAGCGTGCGGTCGACGACGAGGCCGACAGCCCGGGTGACCGTCTCCACGCCCGACTCGGCGGACACCTCGACGCGATAGCGCCCGTCGGCGACGAGAGCGCCCCCGCTCGTCCTCCCGTCCCAGGCGCGTGAGAACGCGCCGGCCGGCCGCGACCCGCTCGCCATCAGGGTTCGGACGAGCGTGCCGGTGGAGGCGTCCTCGACCCGCATGCCGATGGTGGCCCGGCGCGAGAGACGGAAGGAGACGGTCGTGTCCTCGCCGGTCCAGTCGCCGTTCGGCGTGAGCGCGTCTGGCGTGGCCCTCAGGCCTGTCACGGCCAAGGGTGGCGGCCCCGGGACGTCGTCCGACGCCGGGCGCACCGCGTCGCCCGCGCTGATCTCGTAGGTGTAGGAGCCGAAGGGCACGGTCGAGGAGTCCCAGGTCCAGTCGACGGCGGTGCCGGTCCCGCTCCCCGAGGCAACGAGCGCGCCTAGCGCGTCACTCACCTCCACCCGCCAGGCTCGGGCGGACGAGAGCCGGGCCGTGAAGCGGACCGGGCCGCCCACCTCTCCGGATGCGGCGTGGTCGTAGAGCTTCGGCAGGCCGATGCCGGCAACGTTCCTGGCGATGGCGCGGAGCCTGTCGTAGAGCGCCCCGCCCGGGCAGCTCGTGTAGCCCGTGTCCCGGTGCCCGGAGACGGCGCGGAGACGGATCGTCCGGCCGGCGGGGAAGCGAGGATTGCCGCCCGAGGCGACGTCGCGCGTCGCCCGCGGGTTGACGTGCGCGACGTCCAGCCGCCAGGCGAGAAGGCGCTCGACCGACCGGCGGGCTGCGGCGGAGATGTTCCTCGACCCGTAGCTGCCGAGCACCGCGACGCCGACGCTGCCGGTGTTGAAGCCCTGCGCGTGCGCGCCGACGACGCTTCCGGCGACGCCTCCTGCACGGCCCTCGAAGATCTGGCCGTACTTGTCGACGAGGAAGTTGTAGCCGATGTCGTTCCAGCCGTTGGAGAGGACGTGGTAGCGCTGAATCCCGCGCACGATGGCGGCCGACTGCGCCGCGGAGTAGCTGTTCGTCCCGGCAGTGTGGTGGACGACCGCGTAGCGGAGGCGGTCGGCGTACGAGGGCGAGCCGCGCACGATCGTCTCGTCCGCTCCCCAGTCGGGCCGGCGGATGATCGGCGGCCGGTCGGCCTCCAGCGCTGCGACGGCCGTATCGGCCCGGAGCGCATCCCCGCTCGCGAGCGCAGCGGCGCGCTCGGCGTCGGCGCCCTTGACCGGGCTGAAGACGAAGAACGTCCGTAGCCGCGTGACGCTCCCGGTGACCCGGTACTGGATGTAGTGCGCCTCGCCGGTCCACCAGGGGTTGCCCATCTTCCACCCGCGGGAGGCGTCCGCCTCGGGGCTCGAGCGGTCGGGGAGGTCTTCCGCCTCCGGCCGCGCGGAGCGCCAGGCGCTCCAGTCGCCGGGCTCGAGCGCCGTGCGGAAGGCGACCTCGCCCTCGCCCTGCCAGTGGATTCCGACGAGGGTGAAGGGGGCCGGCGCCGCCCGTGCGGCCGACGAGCGGACCGCGCCGAGCGGCTCGGTGCGTTCGACCACGCGCACGTCGTCGGCGGCCGCCGTGGCGGGAGCGGCGGCTGCGAGGCAGAGAGCGAGGAGAAGCGTGCGGCAGAGGCTCATCAGGGGGCGGCGGCTCCTTCGCATCCGAGCAGAGGAGTCCTCCGTGCTCAAGGGCATCGGCACGACCCTGATAGAATCTTTACAGCCGAAGTGGCTCGCTTGCGGGCAATTTTCCTCCTCTTCGTCCTCTTCGGGACGGCCCTCGCGCTCGCGGGCGGGGCCCCGGCCCAGGACGCCGCGCCGCGTGTCCTCGCGGTCGAACTGGCCAACGACATCAACCCGGTGACGAGCGACTTCGTCGTCGGCGAGATCGAGCGCGCGCAGGAGGAGAATTTCGACGCGGTCGTCGTCCTCCTCGACACGCCGGGGGGCCTCGACTCCGCGATGCGGGACATCATCAAGGCGGAGCTCGACTCCGACGTGCCTGTCGTCGTGTACGTGTACCCGCCCGGCTCGCGCGCCGCCTCGGCAGGCGCGTTCATCACGCTCGCCGCCGACGTAGCGGCGATGGCCCCACAGACGAACATCGGCTCGTCCACGCCGGTCGCCGTGGGCGGCGGCGAGATCTCCGACGACCTGCGCCGGAAGGTCGTGAACGACGCGGCGGCCTACGCCCGCGAGCTCGCCGAGGCACACGGACGCAACGGCGACTGGGCCGAGGACGCCGTCCGCGAGGCCTCCAACCTGGGCGCGCAGGAGGCCCTCGAGCAGAACGTCGTCGACGTCGTGGCGCCCGACCTTCCGACGCTCCTCGAGGAGATCGACGGGATGACCACCGAGCCGAAGGGTCTCGTCCTCAACACGGCGGGCGCGGACGTCGAGACGGTCGAGATGTCGCTCTGGAAGCGCATTCTCGACACGCTCATCGACCCGAACATCATCGTGCTCCTGATGTCGCTCGGTCTCCTCGGGATCACGATCGAGATCCTGAACCCCGGCCTGATCTTCCCGGGAACGGTCGGGGCGATCTCCCTGATCATCGGTCTCTTCGGGCTGCAGGTGCTGCCGATCAGCTGGGCCGGCCTCCTCCTCATGCTGCTCGGGGCGGTCTTCTTCGGCGCAGAGGCGTTCGTCACGAGCCACGGAGCCCTCGCGCTCGCGGGAGCCGTCAGCTTCGTCGTCGGCGCGCTCCTCCTCTTCGACCCGGCGGGCGACGTGTACCAGGTGTCCCTTCCGGTGGCGATCGCCATCGGCGGCACGCTCGCCCTGGTGACCGCAATCGCCGTCACGAAGATCGTCCAGGCGCGGCGCGCGCCCACCAAGACGGGGCGGGAAGAGATGCTCGACGAGGTCGGCGTCGTGCGCCGGCGCATCGCCCCCACCGGGGTCGTCTTCCTGCACGGCGAGCTCTGGAGCGCCCACACGAGCGGCGACCCGATCGAGGTCGGGGAGCACGTCCGCGTCCAGGCGATCGGCGACGGGCTCCAGCTCGAGGTCGTGCGGGCGGAGACGCCGGAGGCCATTCCAGCCTGAAGCCTGGGCCTGCGGTCGCATAGGATGGCGGCGCCCAGCCGGAAAGGAGCCCGATGAACGCCGCTCTCATCGCCATCGCCGCAGTCGTCGTCCTCCTCATCCTGCTGCTCTCCGCGGCCGTCCGGGTCGCCCGCGAGTACGAGCGCGGCGTCATCTTCCGCCTGGGCCGGCTGCACTCACCGCCCAAAGGCCCGGGCCTCTTCCTGCTCATCCCGATCATCGACAAGATGGTGCGGGTCGACCTGCGGACCGTGACGCTCAACATCCCGCCGCAGGAGGTGATCACGAAGGACAACGTGCCCGTGCGGGTGAACGCGGTCGCGTACTTCCGGATCATCGACCCCGAGCGGGCGATCGTGCAGGTGGAGAACTACATGGTCGCCACGTCGCAGATCGCGCAGACCACGCTGCGGAGCGTCCTCGGCCAGCACGTGCTCGACGAGCTCCTCTCCGAGCGCGACAAGATCAACGCGATCCTCCAGGAGATCATCGACGAGGCCACCTCGCCGTGGGGCATCAAGGTCTCCATCGTCGAGGTGAAGGACGTCGAGATCCCGAGCGGCATGCAGCGTGCCATGGCCCGCCAGGCGGAGGCCGAGCGCGAGCGGCGCGCCAAGGTGATCGCGGCCGAGGGCGAGTTCCAGGCCTCCGAGCGCCTGAAGGACGCGGCGAACGTGATGGCCGAGAACCCGATCGCCCTCCAGCTCAGGTTCCTGCAAACGATGCTCGAGATCAGCTCCGAGCGCTCCACGACCATGATCCTCCCGCTCCCCCTCGAGCTCCTGCGGCCGTTCATCGACCGGGGCGCCGGGGGCTCCAGCTGACGGACGACCACGCGCCGCCCGAGCTCCGGCACGACCCGGTGTCGGGGCGGTGGGTCGTCGTCGCTCCCGCGCGCGCGCGCCGCCCAGGGGCTCCCCGGCCCGGCAACGGGGAGGCGCAGGACGACCGCACCGGCTGCCCCTTCTGCGAAGGGAGGGAGACGGCGACTCCGCCGGAGACGTTCGCCATTGGACCTCCCGGGCGCGCCCCGGACACCCCCGGCTGGCGAGTCCGCGTCGTCCCGAACAAGTTTCCGGCCTTCGGCCCCTGGCCCCGCGAAGGAGATCGGAAGGACGGCCTCTTCATGCGCCGGGCGGCTGTCGGCCGCCAGGAGGTGGTCGTCCACTCACCGCGCCACGTGCGCACGCTCGGCGATCTCGGCGTGCGCGAGCTCGAGCTCGTGGCCGAGACGTGGCAGGCCCGCGCAGCGGCCGCGATCGAGGCCGGGTTCCCCTACGTCCACGCGCTCGTGAACGAAGGCGCGGGCGGCGGAGCGAGCCTCGCCCACAGCCACTCGCAGCTGGTCTGGCTCGAGGAGGAGCCGCCGCTCGTCCGGATGGAGCGCAAGGCTCAGGAGGCCGCGGAGGGTTGCCTCCTCTGCGGCGTGCTCGCCGCGGAGCGGGAGCAGCGGATGCGGATCGTCGAGGAGCGCGACGGCGTCGTCCTCCTCTGCCCCTTCGCCGGCCGGCAGCCCTACGAGATGCTGGCCGCGCCGCTGAAGTGCGAGCGGGAACCCTTCGCGGGCGACCGGCTCGGGGCCGCGCTCGTGCTGGCCGCCGAAGGCGTGCGCCGGCTCCGCGTGGCGGAGGGAGCCGTGCCGCTCAACCTCTGGCTCCACGCAGGCGGCCACTGGCACCTCGAGATCCTCCCGCGCTTCAGCATCCTCGCCGGGATCGAGCTCGGCTCGGGCTACTTCGTCAACACGATGGCGCCCGAGTCAGCGGCCGGCATCCTGCGCGAAGCCTGACCGGCGCCGCTTGAACCGCTCGGTCGCCTCGATGGCGGCCTCGAGCGAGAGGCCCTTGTCCTTCCCCTGCTTGATGAGCATCACCGTCTCGACGGCGTCCATGTCGTAGAGGCGCTGCTTGCGCCCCTTCGTCGGGATCTGGGCCTTCGTCGTCCAGTAGTCGAGCTGCATCTTCGAGACGCCGGCGACGCGGCAGGTCTGGCCCAGGGTCAGCTGGAGCACTTGGAGACGCCGACCGAGATCGACTGGCTCCAGGAGATCTTCGGGTTGCCGGGAAGAGGACAAGGCTCGTATGTCTTTCGAAGCATGCTCGTCGCTTTCGTCGACCGTATCACGGTCGTCAGGAGGACGACAGCTACGACGAGCTGTCGGGCGCGGGCCCGGCGCCGTTGCCCGAGATCTCCTCGCCGACCGGCTCGGCGGAGGCCTCGATGACCGCCTCGTCCTGCTCGACCACGCGGGCGAGCGTCGACACGGTCTCGCGCTCGCGCAGGCGCATGACGATCACGCCCTGCGTCGCGCGGCCGCTCTGCTTGATGCCCTCCGCCGGGACGCGGATCACGGTTCCGCCGGTGGACATGAGCATGACCTGATCACCCTCGCGAACCACGAGGGAGCCGGCGAGCTGGCCACGAGCCTCGGTGAGCTGCACCGTCTTCACGCCGAGACCGCCGCGCCCCTTGACCGGGTACTGGTCGATGCGCGTGCGCTTGCCAAAGCCGTTCTCCGTCACCACGAGGAGATCGGCCTCGTTCCGGGCGATGTCGCCCGCGATCACCTCGTCGCCCTTCCGCAGGCGCATGCCGGTCACCCCTGAGGTCGCCCGTCCCATCGGCCGCGCGAGGCTCTCGTGGAAGCGGATCGCCTGTCCCTTGCGGGACACCATCAGAATGTCGTCGTCGCCCGAGGAATGGAGCACGCTCACGAGCTCGTCTCCGTCGCGGAGCTTGATGGCGATGATGCCGTCCGCCTTGAGCGGGGTGTTGTACTCCTCGAAGCGCGTCTTCTTCACGAGCCCGTTCTTCGTCACGGCGACCAGGTGCTCCGCGTCCTTGAAATCGCGCGTCGCGATCACGGCCCTGATCGCCTCGTCCTGCTGGAACGGCAGGAGATTCACGATCGCGCGCCCCTTCGACTGGCGTGAACCGAGCGGCAGCTCGTGCACCCTCAGCCGGTAGACCTTGCCGACCGAGGTGAAGAAGAGCAGGTAGTCGTGCGTCGAGGCGACGAAGAGGTGCTCGATGTAGTCCTCGTCCTTCAGCTCCATGCCCATGACGCCGATCCCGCCGCGCCGCTGCTCCCGGTACGTCGTCACGGGCAGGCGCTTGACGTAGCCGGAGCGCGTGATCGCGACGACCATGTCCTCCTCGGCGATGAGGTCCTCGAGCTCGAGCTCCTCCTCTGCGGCGACGATCTCCGTCCGCCGCTCGTCCTGGCGCCCGTAGATCTGCTTGATCTCCATCAGCTCGTCTCGGATGAGCCCGTCGATCTTGGCCTCGTCCGAGAGGATCGAGCGCAGCTCCGCGATCCGCTCCTGCAGGTCCGCGTACTCGTCCTCGATGCGCCTCCGCTCGAGACCGGTGAGGCGCTGGAGGCGGAGGTCGAGGATCGCCTGGGCCTGGATCTCCGAGAGCTCGAACTCCTCCATCAGACCCTGGCGAGCCGTGTCCGTGTCCGCCGATGCACGGATGAGCGCGATCACGGCGTCGAGGCTGTCGAGCGCCGTCAGGTAGCCCTGCAGGATGTGCGCGCGCTCCTCGGCGCGACGCAGCTCGTGCTTGGAGCGCCGGGTGACGACCTCGCGCTGGTAGTCGAGGTAGTGGCCGACGAGCTCGAGCAGCGACAGCGTCCGCGGCACGCCGTCCACGAGGGCGACGGCGTTGTAGCCGAAGGTCGTCTGGAGCGAGGTGTGCTTGAAGAGCTTGTTGAGGACGACCTTCGGGATCGCGTCGCGCTTGAGCTCGATGACGACCCGCATGCCCGACTTGTCGATGAAGTCGTCGACGTTCGAGATCTCCGGGATCACCTTGTCCTGGACGAGGTCGG
>JBOHAM010000088.1:0-12576 GCA_050697735.1 Gaiellaceae bacterium
GACATCGACACGAGCCCCGTCTACGTCGGCCCGAAGGGCTACCCCTTCCCCGACGACGCCGACAGGGCCTTCAAGGAAACGTTCCTCCGGATGCGACGCGAGCTGTACGAGACCGACGCGCCCCGGCGCGGCGGTCCGTAGCATCGAGCCGCATGCCGCGGAGCACGGTCTGCCTCACGTTCGACTTCGACGCGCTCTCCGTCTGGCTCGCGTACGACCGCGTCACGCCGGCGATGCTCTGGCGGGGCGAGTACGGCGCGCGCGTCGGCGTCCCCCGCCTTCTCGCCTTCCTGGCCGAGCACGACCTCCCGACCACGTTCTTCGTGCCGGGCCACACGGTGGACTCATTCCCGGAGGAGACGGCTGCGATCCTCGAGGCCGGCCACGAGGTCGCCCACCACTCCTACGCGCACCTCGATCCGAGCACACAGAGCCACGACGAGGAGCGCGCCGACATGGAGCGCGCCTGGAGGACGTTCGAGCGAATCGGCGTCACGCCGCTCGGCTTCCGCGCGCCGTCGGCCGACCTCTCCGAGTCGACGCTCGCCCTCGTCGAGGAGCTCGGCTTCGCCTACGACTCAAGCCTCATGGCCGACGACTACCGGCCGTTCCGCCCGCGGATCGGCGACCGCGTCGCCCGTGGCGAGCCGCTCGAGCGCGGGCGCGAAGCTAGGTTCTGGGAGCTCCCGCTCAGCTTCGAGCTCGACGACTGGGTGCACTTCCAGTTCAACTTCGACCCGTACCGGAAGGGCGGTGCCACGCCGAGCGACGTGCTCGAGATCTGGCAGGCGGAGCTCGATTGGATGGACGCGAACGTCGACGGCGGCATCCTCACCGTGACGATGCACCCGCAGGTCATCGGCCGCGGGCACCGTGTCGCCATGCTCGAACGCTTCGTCGACCATTGCCTCCAGGCCGGCGTTCGCTTCATGCGCATGGGCGATGTCGTGCGCGGCCTGAGCGGCTAGCCCAAATCCCGGGAAGCTTGTAGTCTCACGCTGCTCTTCGGGGGGAGAGCCCGCCTGTCTGCGGCAAGGGGTGCTCGACCCCGAGAACGCGACAAGGGGGTACACATGCGAAAGCGCATCGTAGGCGCCGCAGTGGCGGCGGTCATCGTCGTGCTCGGGGCTCTCGGGGCGACCCTGGTCGGTCCGACAGGATCGGCCGGCAGCGCCCCGCAGGGCTCGAGCGCCGCGGTCGACTCACGGGGCACGCCTCCGGAGGTCATCAGGATGCTCCTGGAGATCGACCCGGCCAACGTCGAGGCGTCCATCAGGAAGCTCGTCAGCTTCGGGACGCGGAACACGCTCTCCTCGCAGACCGACCCGGTCCGCGGGATCGGGGCTGCCCGCGACTGGATCTATTCCGAGTTCCAGCGCTACGCGGCGGACTCGGGCGGGCGGCTGACCGTCGCGCTCGACAGCTTCGTCCAGCCGGTGTCGAATCGGATCCCGGTGCCGACCGTGATCACGAACGTCGTCGCGACGCTGCGAGGGACGCAGCCGGCGTCGGCAAACCGTATCTACGTGGTCAGCGGACACTACGACTCGATCTGTGGGAGCCCGACCGACACGAACTGTGACGCCCCGGGCGCCGGCGACGACGCGTCCGGCGTCGCGGCAGTCCTTGAGATGGCACGCGTCATGTCCACCCGCGAGTGGGACGCGACCATCATCTTCATGGCGGTGGCCGGCGAGGAGCAGGGCCTCTACGGTTCCGCCCACTTCGCGCAGCAGGCGAAGGCCAACGGCCTGCAGATCGAGAGCATGTTCACCAACGACATCGTCGGCAGCTCGGTCGGCGGGACGGGGATCAGGGATCCGTTCTCGGTGCGCGTCTTCGCCGAGGGCGTCCCGACCGACGAGACGACCGCCGAGGCGAACACGCGTCGCTCGGTCGGCGGGGAAAACGACTCCCCCGCCCGGCAGCTGGCCCGCTTCGTGAAGGAGGTGGGTGACAACGGCCACACGAACATGGAGGTCAAGATCATCTACCGGCGTGACCGCTTCGGGCGCGGCGGCGATCACATCTCCTTCCTCGTGCAGGGCTTCCGCTCGTCGGTCCGGTTCACCGAGGTGAACGAGGACTTCGACCACCAGCACCAGAATGTCCGCATCGAGAACGGCGAACAGATCGGCGACCTGCCGGAGTTCGTCGACTTCGATTACGTCGCGAGGGTGACGAAGGTCAACGCGGCGACGCTCGCAGCACTGGCCGACGCTCCGGTCGCACCGAAGGGTGTCCGCATCGCGGGCGGCTTGAGCTACGACACGTCGCTCCGCTGGACGGCGAACCCGGAGCCGGATCTCGCCGGCTACGAGGTCGTCTGGCGCGAGACCACCGCAGCCGACTGGCAGAGGTCGATCCAGGTCGGCAACGTCACCTCGTACGTCGTCGAGAACATGTCGAAGGACAACTTCTTCTTCGGCGTGCGCGCCGTCGACACCGAGGGAAACCGCAGCCCGGTCGTCTTCCCGCGGCCGTAGCCGCCGGGGCGTCGAGCAAGGTGGAGGGGCGCCCGAGCCGGGCGCCCCTCCTTCGTGCGGGTGCTACCAGTCGAACGCGTTCGTGAACGTCGACGGGCCGCCGACGATCGGCAGCCGCAGCTTGCTCTCCTTGAGGTTCATGGTCAGCTCGGTCCCCGGCGCCGGCCTGATCGAGTGATCACGATCGCTCGACAGGATCATCACGCCGAGACGCCGGCCTGCGGCGAGCACCGAGTCCTTCGGCTGGAAGTCGAAGGTGAGCTTGTAGCTCCTCCCGGTCGCGATCGCCTCGGTGACGGCCGGCGACTGCCGGTTCTCCGGGTCGATCCAGCCCCGGCTGATGACGGTCCCGTTGCCGCCGGCGGCCGGATAGCTGATCAGGTGCGCCGTGAGGTTCGCCTTCGGCTTGCCGAACGCCATCGTGAGCTGGATCGTCGGCGTCCCGCTGATTCGAATCGGGCTCAGGAGCGTCGGCGTCTTGAAGAGCAGCCGGTTCGGGGATGCGGCTGCATTCATGAGCGTGGCGGGGCCGATCGTCGCGTTGTCGACGAGCGTCTGGAAGGCACGCTTCCCCTCCTTCAGCGTGAGCTGACCGGTCTCCAGGCCGTTGCCGTTGAAGCTCACCGTGACCCGCGCCGCCTCCGGGTCCGGCCACTCGGGATACGGAGTCGGGTTCTGCGAGCTCTGACCCTCGCGGACGACCCACGCCCGCGGGTCGCTCTCGACGTTGTTCTCGTGATCCCAGAGGTAGCGGCTGAACCACCGGTTGGTGCGGACGAGCGGCGGCGAGCCACCGTGGCCGCCCTGGTGCCAGTAGAGCATGTGCTCCACGCCGCGCTCCCTGAGCGCCTGGTAGTAGACGGCCGCGTGCTTCGTCATGACGTTCCAGTCGTTGTTGCCGTGCGCGACGAGCGAGGCGGCGCGCACGTTCCTGATGTCGTTCATGTAGTTGCGGGCGTCCCAGAACGGGCTGTAGTCGCCGGTCACGCGATCCTGGTTCGCGGCGAGGTCGGCGATCACAGGCCGGCAGATCTGCTGGTCGGGGCGCGTGTACGTGTACTCGGCGAGCACGTCCGCGTCCTCGCCCTGGAAGCCGCCCGGGGCGCGCACGGCGCCGTTGGCGCGGTAGTAGTCGTACCAACTCGAGATGGCCGAGATGGGCACGATCGCCTCGAGGCCCTCGACGCCCGTCGTGGCGACGCCGATCGGCAACGTGCCGTTGTACGACGTGCCGATCATCCCGACCTTGCCCGTCGTCCAGTCGGCGAAGACCCGGTCGGACGAGGTCGGGCTGGTGTAGCCCTTCGCGCGCCCGTTCAGCCAGTCGACGACGGCTTTCGGCCCCAGCGTCTCGAAGGGGTCGCCGGTGGTCGGACAGCCCTCGGAGAGGCCGGTCCCGGTGCCCTCCGCATGCACGACGGCGAAGCCGCGCGGCACCCACGTGTTGACGTGCGAGTTGGAGATGATCGGGCTCGTGTCGAAGAACTCGGGCGCGGTGACCGGCCTCGTCGTCGGCGGGTCGCCGATCTCGTGGTCGACCTCCCAGTTCACTACGTCCACGCTCCCGCCGTAGTACGGGCTCGTCTCGAAGACGACCGGGACCTTGAGCCCGATCGTCTCCGTCTCCTGCACGCGTGTGACGTCGACGTGGATGCGGTCGAGCTTGCCGTCGAAGTCGCTGTCGATATCGGACTCGACCCAGAGCTCCTCCCGGACCCAGGTCGTCGGGCTCGCCGTGAAGACCGGCTGGGCCTGGCCGTCGATGAAGACCGGCCCGGTCGCCTGCGCTCCGGCCGGCGCCGCGACGGCGAGCGAGACCGCGACGGCGGCGAGCGCGATCAGTGCCGGGAGCGCGCGGCTACGGCCGCCGCCCCCGCCTGCCAATGGGCTCATGGTGTCCCCCTAGGTTCGTTCGTGAACAACTGACCGGCGCCGGCATCCTTCCTGATTCCCCCTCCGCTGACAAGCCGCCGAGTCGCCCGTTCGAGGGATGCGGGCCCCGTGGCTCGCGACCGATGAGGGAGCCAGAGCAAAGCGTCGGTGGGAGAGAAGCCGCAGCTCCCCTGCCAGGCGTCCGGAGTCGCCCGGGAGCCGCAGCCGTGGCGGCGGAATCGGCAGGGGAGGCACATGCCTCCCCTGTTTGCTGTCTACCCGCCCTACTGGCCTGCCGCGGCGGCCTCGCCGGCCGGCCGTGGCTCGACGGCCGCGATCTTGTCGAGGCGCTCGACAATCTCTTCGGCCTCCGGGCGCTCGTGCCCGGTGACGACCAGGAAGCACTCGGCGCGCTCGCGGACGCGGTGGTACTCGCCCAGCGAGAGCTCGAAGCGCTCGAAGCAGTCGATGCTCGCGCACTCGCACACGAACTCGTAGACGTGCACGTCGGTGCCCTGGGTGTCGGCGGTCGCACCGATGCGCTCGTTGACCTCCCGGAAGAGGCTCTGGTTCTCCTCGAGCCGATGGCGCCTGAGCTCGCTCATGGCGACGTGCTCTCCAGCGGCCGCGCCGGCAGGACGAGCTCGAAGCGGGAGCCGTGGGGCGAGGCCGGCTCGTAGAGGAGCTCGCCGCCGTGCGCGCGCGCGTACGAGCGGGCGATGGCCAGGCCGAGCCCGCTGCCGCTCTTTTGCCGGCCGCTGCCGGCACTGCGCGTGAAGCGCTCGAAGAGCCGCGGGACGAACTCCGGCGCCACACCGTCGCCCGCGTCCTCCACGACGACCCGGAAGTGGCGGTCGCTCTGCACCGCCCGGACCGAGACCGGGGCCTCGCCGTAGCGGAGCGCGTTGACGACGAGATTCGAGACGACGCGCTCGAGGACGGACTCGTCGACCATGGCCCGCAGGCGAGGGTCGACCTCGACGGCGACCTCGGGCGCACGCTCGCCCGCCGCCGTTCGCACCGTGCCTTCGAGGGTCGGCGCGATCTCGACCGGACGCGGCTCTACCGCGATCGCGTCCGCGTCGAGACGCGTGAGGTCGAGGAGCTGCTCGACGAGATCGGCCGTCCGCTTGATCTGCTCGAAGAGCGTCGCCTCGAGCCGCTCGAGCTGCTCCGGCGAGAGCTGGTCGCGACGGTACTCGATCGTCTCGGCGAAGCCCCGCAGGCTCGCCACCGGCGTCCGCAGCTCGTGGGCGGCGAGCGCGACGAACTGGGTCTTCACCTCGTCCGCGCGCTGGAGCGCCTCGCGGGCCTGCCGCTCCTGCGCGAACAGGCGGGCGTGGTCGAGCGCGAGCCCCGTGAGGGCGCCGAGCGAGCGGAGCAGGCGCAGCTCCTCGTCGCCGAAGAACGGCGCGTACGGCGTCGTCCAGATGCGCAGCGCACCGCCCGGCATCGCCACGTCCACGACCTGACCCCGCCGAGCCGCCTCCGCCAGAGCCTCGTCCCCCGCCCCGTGCGTGTCGATCAGCCGGCCCGTCTGGTCGACGAGGGCGACCGCGCGGGCGCCGACGATGTCGCTCATCGCAGGCAGGACCCGCGCGGCAACCTCGTGCTCGGAGGAGGCGGTCATCAGCTCGGCGATGGCGTCGCTCAGGCGCTCCTGCTCGGGCCGGCGCCAGATTGCCCGCAGGGCCGCCGGAGGGACGAGGCCGACGAGGAACGCGAGCGCGCTGCCCATCGTGAGCAGGCTCGTGACCAGCTCGGAGGCCGAACCGTCGTCCCCGCCGACGAACGCAGCGAGGAAGAGCGTGACCGTGATCAGCGCCGCCGCAACGGCGAGCAAGCGCACCCGCTTGCGCGCGACGCTCGGCTGGCCGCGCCCGGCGCGCCAGAGCCGCACGGCGACGACGATCGTGAGCACCGTCCAGTGGACGAGAAAGCCGGCGAGATAGAGCTGGAACCCGAGCGAGCGCGGCTCGTCGTCGCCGGGCACCTCGGGGAGCGCGAACGTCCAGACGAGCATCGCCGCCGTCATGAGGCCGACCACCCGCTCGAGCCGGCGCGAGGCCGGCTCGAAGCTGCCCGAGAAGCGGTAGAGCAGATACGGGAAGAGCACGAGGAGCGCGATGAGCGCACGCAGGGCGATCTCGCCCGCGAGCGTCGTCGGGTCCTCCGGCACGAACCGGCCCGCGTCGACAACGAGCGCAAGCACGGCGAAGGTCGCCGCAGCCCACAGCGCCGTCCGGCTCTGCCGCCGCCGCCAGAGCCACACGGCCGCCACCGCGAGTACGCTCAGCAGCGCGAGGTTGATCCAGTCGACAGCTTCGACGATCTCGCTCAGAGCGGGCCCCCGTTCTCGGCGCCCTCAGTGTAGGGCGCAGTTCGGCGCTTTGGCGATACTCGGGAAGGCGGGACGCCCTCCGGCCGTCCGGTGAGAGGACATCGCATGAGCGCTCTCATCGACGAGATCCGCAGCTCCGTGATCGGCGACGACGCCGTGCTCGACGGGCCCTTCGGGCGCCGGCGGCTCGTCTACGCCGACTACACGGCCTCGGGCCGGGCCCTCTCGTTCGTCGAGGACTTCATCCGCGACCAGGTTCTGCCGCTCTATGCGAACACGCACACGGAGGCCTCGGCGACGGGGCTGCAGACGACGGCGCTGCGGGAGGACGCGCGCCGGATCGTCCACCGCGCCGTGAACGGAGGCGAGCAGGACGTCGTCCTCTTCTGCGGCTCGGGCGCCACCGGCGCGATCGACCGGCTCATGCGCGTGCTCGGCCTCGAGAATCGCGCGGCGGAGCGGCCGGTGGTGTTCGTCGGACCCTACGAGCACCACTCGAACGAGCTCCCCTGGCGCGAATCGGTCGCCGACCTCGTCACGATCCGCGAGGACACCGACGGGCGCGTCGACCTCGATCATCTCGAGGCGGAGCTGCGGCGCCACGCCGACCGGCCGCTCCTGATCGGCAGTTTCTCGGCCGCCTCGAACGTGACGGGGATCGTCACCGACGTCGAGCGGGTCGCGATCCTCCTCCACCGCCACGGCGCCCTCTCGTGCTGGGACTACGCCGCCGCGGGGCCGTATCTCCCCATCGACATGAACCCGGCTCGGCACCTCGCCTACAAGGACGCCGTCTTCCTCTCACCGCACAAGTTCGTCGGCGGGCCCGGCACGCCCGGGATCCTGGTGGCCAAGCGCTCGCTCTTCACGAACCGCGTGCCGGCGGTGCCCGGGGGCGGGACGATCACCTTCGTCACCCCTCGCGGGCACACGTACCACCCCGAGCCGGAGATCCGCGAGGAGGGCGGCACGCCAGCGATTGTCGAGTCGATCCGCGCCGGGCTCGTGTTCGCGCTCAAGGAGGCGGTCGGCACCGAGGAGATCCGCCGGCGCGACGACGACTTCGTCCGCCGCGCACTCAAGTCCTGGGGAGCGAATCCGAACATCGAGATCCTGGGCAACCCGGACGTCGAGCGCCTCGCGATCGTCTCTTTCGGCCTCCGCCACGGGCGAGGTCACCTGCACGCGAACTTCGTCGTCGCGCTCCTCAGCGACCTCTTCGGCATCCAGGCGCGCAGCGGCTGTTTCTGCGCAGGGCCGTACCTCCACCGGCTCCACGGCATCGACGACGACTGGTCGGCGCGGATGGACGCCGAGGTCGCGCGGGGCCACCACGGCGCGAAGCTCGCGTTCACGCGGGTGAGCTTCAACTACTTCTGGAGCGAGGCCGTGTTCCGGTACGTCGTGGACGCCGTCCACCTGATCGCCAACGAGGGCTGGAAGCTGCTCTCGCTCTACCGCTTCGATCCCGAGACGGGTCTCTGGCACCACCGCAGCGGCCCCACCCGGCCGTCGCTCTCCCTGGACGACGTCTCGTTCGGCGCTGCCGGCCTGGGCGTGCCGCCTCGGCCCGCCGGCGAGCCGGAGAGCGTCCTCCCCGGCTACCTCACGGAGGCGCGGAGGATCATCCGCGAGGCGGAGAAGGCACCGCGCGTCCCGGCCCCGGAGCCGCGGACGACCCCGTTCGAGCGGATCCGCTGGTTCCCGCTCCCGGGCGAGGCGCTCGCGCAGCTGCACGGCGCGTAGCCCGCTCTCATCGCCGTTTCATCTGCCCCGCCTACGGTGGCGGCATGACGTACTTCAAGACTCATAGGATCGCAGTGGTCGTCGCGCTGGTTGTAGGCCTCCTGGCGATCGGGGGCGGGGCGGCCATCGCCGCCGGCGGGGACGACGACGCCACGGAGCGCCCGATCACGGGCTCCGCGCTCGCCCGGGCCGAAGCCGCGGCTCTCGCCCACACCGGCGAAGGCAGGGTCACCGGCACCGAGGTCGGCGACGAGGAGAGCTACTACGAGGTCGAAGTCACCCTCGACGACGGCAGCCAGGTGGACGTCCAGCTGGACGAGAGCTTCGACGTCGTCGGCTCCGAGAACGACAGAGACGAGGACGAGGACTGACGCGTGAGCGCGCGCATCGCAGCCGCCTCCGCCGCCGCGGCCGGAGTCCTGCTCTCCGCCGGCTGCGGAGGCGGAGACGGGGCGGCGCTCCAGGCCCAGGGCCTGCCGCAGGGAAGCGAGCCCGTCGACCTCGACCCGGCGAGCTTCACCGTCGAGATCGACAACCGCTACTGGCCGATGCGCCCCGGAACGCGCTGGACGTACCGTGAGATCGACGAGGAGGGCAAGCGGCTCGAGGTCGTCGTCACGGTGAGCACCGAGACCGTGGCGCTCGCCAATGGCGTCACCGCGCGTGTCGTGCGCGACACCGTCACCGAGGACGGCGAGCTGATCGAGGACACCGTCGACTGGTACGCGCAGGATGCCGACGGCAACGTCTGGTACCTGGGCGAGGACACCGCCGAGTTCGAAGGCGGGAAGCTCACGACGAAGGCGGGCTCCTGGGAGGCGGGCGTCGACGGCGCCCTGCCGGGCATCATCGTGCCGGCCGACCCCGCCGACGACCTGGCCTACCGGCAGGAGTACTACGAAGGCGAGGCCGAGGACAACGGCGAGGTGCTCAGCGTCGAGGAGCAGGTGGAGGTCCCCGCCGGCCACTACCGCGACGCGCTGCTCACGAAGGACACGAACGCCCTCGAGCCCAACGTCCTCGAGTACAAGCTCTACGCCCCCGGCGTGGGCCCGGTCCTCGCCCTCGGCATCTCAGGCGGAGGCGGGCGCGAGGAGCTCGTGAAGACCGAGCGCGTGGGTGCGGCGGCAGCCCGCGCCGCGGGCACGGCGGCTCTCGGCGAGAGCTACCCGTAGCGAGCCGCTACGCGCCGGGCGCTCGATACCCCACTTGCTCGGCCTTGCGCAGCGCATCCATCGTTTCGTCGACGGTGAGGAGGACTGTCGTCTCGAGCGAGCCAAGCGCACCGCCGCCGGTAATCGCCAGGGCGACCGCCGCCATGGACACGTTGTCGGGGGCCTCCCACAGGTTGTAACCGTCGTGCTCGCCGAAGGCGTACCAGAATCCGTGCAGCTTCCCGCCTACCGACTCGATGTACTCCTGCGCGGCCTTCCGGCGGTCCTCCGGGTTGCCAATCATCCTGGCCCAGGTCTCCGGCGTGTAGCTGAACTTCGATAGATAGAGCGGCATCGTCCCTCCTCTCGTTCGGCGACCCCGCGGGGTCGCGTGAGGCGTCGAAGTATGACCCGCGACGAAAACGCGGCGGTGTCAGGTCTTGCACGTCAGCATCGGGAGGAGGAGAAGGCGCCAGTTTGCAGGGATTTGTTCGAATGCAAGACCTGGCACCATCCCCTTCTCCTCCTCCGGCCGCAGCGGTTCCACCGCCTCATGTTCGCAGCCGTCCAGGCCGGGCTGGGTGCTAGCTCGTGCGCGTCTCGGGCGGGGCGGGCCCGGGTCGCGGGCGGGAGCTTTCCGCGGAAGCAGCGGGGCGTAGAGGGGCACCGGTCGTGCACGCGCCCGAGCCGGGTGGCTCGCTTACAGATGACGCTCGTAAGCGCGCGGCTGAGGTCCGTCCGATCGGATAGCCACGATCCCCCCTTGTGAGGGATGTGCGGATTGTGCATTTCGTGCGACTCTTGTGTTACGGGAAGATTGTGCGCTACGTGCGAGTCTTATGGATGTAGGGGAACGTGTAAAATTGTGGAACTTGTGGAATTCGGCTAGTGTGAGAATTCCACGCGACTAGAGACAGGAGTCCCACCGATGGCTATCAGGACAAAACCACAGGAGCAGATGGTGAAGCCCGCCGAGGCCGCTGCGCTGTTGGGCGTTCATGCGAACACGGTGCGCAACTGGATCAAGCGTGGCGAGGTCCCGTACCTGGAGACGCCGACCGGGCAGTACCTACTCCCCTGGTCTCTCCTGACGCAGAAGCTCCGCGGGACCTACAACATCTCGATCGAGGATTAACGCGTAGGGCAGAGCGTCGCCTTGTAATCTGCGCCGTTCTGCCTTACGTACTGCTGGACACCAACATCCTCCTCCCGGCCCTCGCCCGACGAGGCCGAGCCAGGGCACTGCTGGGACTCTTCCGCTACGGAGCGGCGTGCCGAACACGGGACCACTTAGGAGATCTGGTCGGCGACATTGAGAACGCCGGTGCTGGGCGGCTTCACGGAACGAACCCTCAGGAACTCGAGGAGGCTGCCGCGGCTGAAGCGGCTGCGATCGCCGACCTACTGCCGTACGGGGCTCCGGAAGAGCTGTATTTGGCGACATCGGATGCGATCCTTGGCGAGGTTCACCGAAAGCTGACTGAGAGCTTCGACCATTCGCCCGAGCAGGCTCTCCAGAAGCGGTTCGCCGCGGCGACGTTTGCAGTGCGCCGAGTGGAGTACTTCGAGCCCGTGGCGGCTGCGCCTTACACCGGCGACTCGCGTGCCGATTCGATCATCCATACGGCGCTCCTCGGCGACACTGACCACCTTTTGAGTGACGACAAAAAGGTCGTCGGAGACGGCGATGGAACTCGCTACTCGGACATTGAGGACCGCCACTCGGTGCGTGCGTACTCGGTCGACGGCTACGCGGAGCTCCTCGAGACGAGCACCTTCAGCCTCGACGCGGTGCCTCCTGACGTACTCACCGTGCAGGTCGGGGATCGTCCCGTTCGGGACGAGAAGGACGAGGAGTAACCAAGCCTTCGGGTTCGGCTCGCCGCTACGCCGGAGGCGTGCTCACGCCCTACCCCAAGACGCAGCGCTCGCGCCGGCGGGTGCCGCTCACGGCTCGGGCGTTGTCAGCCCTTGACGCGCTCCCGGCACGGGTAGACACCCCGCTGCTGTTCCCGCACCCCAGGGAGGGCACATCAACCTCGACACGTGGCGGACGCGCGAGTGGTACCCGGCGCTCGAGGCGGCCGGCCTCACAAAGCGCGGCCCGTACGCCCTCCGGCACACCTTCGCCACCGAGGCGCTCGCCGCCGGCGTCTCCACCTTCGAGGTCGCCCGCCTCATGGGCACGAGCGTGGCCATGATCGACCGCACGTACGGCCACCTGGCCCGCGACTCCGAAGCCTCCATCCTCGGCCGCCTCGAGGCACGCGCCGAGCGTAGTGGCGTAGAGGTGGCGTCAGGCACCGAGACCGGCGGCGGCCGCTAGCAGTGGAAACCCTCATGGCTAGCGGCGTTGCGGCGGATGGAGCGTACCGGGATCGAACCGGTGACCTCCGGCTTGCAAAGCTGAATCAGGCGATTCGGAGCGTTTCCGTCTCGTTACGTTCGCTTCCGCCGATCGCTTTACTCATGCCGGTTTGCGGGCTCTCGGCGGTCTCGAACAGGGAAACACGCTGAACGGTGTTTGCGACCGTTTCCTTAGCAGAACGTTAGCTGCGACCCATGATGGAACGTGGCGCTCAAGGCACGTACGTGCGGTGGCTTGGGTCAAGGTCCGGGAATATCAGCCCGGGCCCGAAGTGTTATCCCAGCGTCGGAACGGCCTTGAGGAACGCGACAGCGTCGGAGGAAGGATCCGGCTGGTGCCGTGGTTCGTACCAGTCGACCGTGTCTTCAACGATGACGGCACCGTCAGGATCGACGCGATAATCGATCGAGTAGCGGTTCTCCGGCGCCTTAGGGCGACCGTAGTAGAACCATTCCCATCTAACGCGAGACGCCCGTGCGATGCGTAGTCCGTCCTCCGCGACGGACACCCCAGCGGGATTCCAGGTGGTGAGCGTCTCCCCCGCGTCAAAGCTCAGCACGATCGCTTTGTCGTCGCCCGAGACGCCGCTAAGGGTGTGCTGGTTGTCGT
>JBOHAM010000089.1:0-28306 GCA_050697735.1 Gaiellaceae bacterium
TGCCCGACCCGGAGTGCGACCTCGACTACATCCCCAACGAGGCGCGCGAGTGGAAGACGGACGTGGCGCTCTCGAACAACTTCGGGTTCGGCGGGCACAACGCCTGCCTCGTCATCCGCAAGTTCACGGACTAGGCATTGTCGATCCAGCGCTGGGCGACGTTCGACTGCTACGGCACGCTCGTCGACTGGGAGACGGGCATCGGGCGCGAGCTCGCGCGCCTCTGGCCGGCGGGGGACGCGGCCGCGCTGCTCGCCCGCTACCACGAGATCGAGCCGCGCGTCGAGCTCGCCGGGTCGATCCCGTACCGCGACGTGCTGCGCGAGGCGCTCGTTCTGCTCGCGGAGAGCGAGGGGCTCGAGCTCCCGCACGGCGACGAGACCGTGCTGGCCGACTCCCTGCCCGGCTGGCCCGTGTTCCCCGAGGTGCCCGGCGCGCTGGCCGAGCTGCGCGTCCGGGGGTGGCGGCTCGTAGCCCTCTCCAACACTGACGCGGACCTGCTCGCCGTCTCCACGACGGCGATCGGCGTGCCGTTCGACGGCGTCGTGGTCGCCTCCGAGATCGGCTCCTACAAGCCGGCGCACGGGCACTGGGAGGCGTTCCGCGAGCGTTTCCCGGCCGGCGGCGACACCCATGTCCACGTGGCTGCGAGCCTCTTCCACGACATCGCCCCTGCGCGCGACCTCGGGATCACTGCCGTCTGGATCAACCGGCTCGAGGAGATGAGCGATCTGCCGCGGGCCGCCGAGCTCACCGACCTCGCGGCGCTGCCGGAGACGCTCGAGCGGCTGGTCCCGCCGCCGCCCGTCCGCGGCTAGGCTGGGGACGTGTCCCGCTTGCGCGCCCGCTGTCCCGACTGCAAGACCCTCACCGCGGTCGCCGTCGGCGGCGAGTACGAGTGCCACTCCTGCGGGCGCACGTTCTCAGCCGGGCTCGTGCGCGTGCCCCGCGCCTGGGGTACCGGTGGCGAGTGCATGGCCGAGGCCGCGTTCCTCCCCCTGCCGTTCCCGGAGGCCGCGGTCGTCGACGAGGAGAGTCTCGGGGAGCAGAGCCTCGCGCTCGCGGCGGGGCTGCCCGAGCGGCCGCTCGTCCTCGGCGGATGTTGTTGCGCACACGTCGGCGTGGTCGAGGGCCTCGCGATGCGACACGACCGGCTCGCGGTCGTCTGGTTCGACGCGCACGGCGACCTGAACACCCCGGAGAGCTCGCCGAGCGGCAACCTCTGGGGGATGCCGCTGCGCATGCTGGTCGACGGGGATGTCGTTTCCGCCGACGACGTGGCGCTCGTCGGCGCGCGCAACCTCGACGCTCCCGAGGAGGATTTCATCGCCGCGCACGGGCTGCACACGGGGGAGGACGGGGTCGGCCGCGCCCTCTCCGGCGCGGACGCCGTCTACGTCGCCTTCGACACCGACGTGCTCGATCCCGACGACGAGGTGGTCTCCTTCATGCCCGAGCCGGGCGGCCTCACGGTGGTCGAGGCGGCGGCGACGCTGAAGGGCATCGCGGCGGAGCGGCGGCTCGCCGGCGCCGGGATCACGGGCCTCGCCCCGGCTCCCGGGAACGTCGAGTCGCTCACCCGCCTCACGTCCGCGCTGGGGTTGTAGCCCCGCGCGGAACGGACGAGACGAGCCCGTAAGATAGGCCGGTCATGGAAGGCCGCATCGACGTGACCGTCGAGAACCGCGCGGCGGAGAGGCCGGAGGGCGACGGGAAGCGGCACCCGAACACCTGCCCCGGCTGTCAGTCGCACTACCGCGACGACGAGCTCGAGGCAACGCTGCGGGTCTGCCCGCAGTGCGGTCACCACTTCTCCGTTCGGGCGCGCGAGCGGGTCGCCCAGCTAGCCGACCGTGGGACGTTCGCCGAGGCGGACGCCGGTCTCCGCTCGGCGGACCCGCTGGCTTTCTTCGACCTTCGCGCATACACGGAGCGGCTCGCCGAGGCCGAGGTGGCGACCGGGCTCGGCGACGCGCTGATCGCGGGCGAGGCGTCGATCGAGCGACGGCCGTGCGAGCTCGCGGTGATGGACTTTGCGTTCATGGGCGGCTCGATGGGCAGCACCGTCGGGGAGAAGTTCGCCCGGGCGTGCGACCGGGCGGCCGGGCGCGGCGTGCCGCTCGTGTGCGTCACGGCGTCGGGCGGCGCACGCATGCAGGAGGGGATTCTCTCGCTGATGCAGCTGCCCAAGACCGTCTGCGCGGTCGACGAGCTGCACGAGGCGCGGTGCGCCTTCATCTCGATCATGTCCCATCCGACCACCGCCGGCGTCCTCGCGAGCTTCGCCAGCCTCGGTGACGTGATCGTGTCCGAGCCTGGCGCGCTCCTCGCCTTCACCGGTCCGCGCGTCGTCCAGCAGACGACGCGGGAGAAGCTCCCGGACGACTTCGGCCTCGCCGAGTCGAACGCCCGCTTCGGGCACATCGACGCGATCGTGCCCCGGGCCGAGCTCCGTCCCTTCATCGGCCGCCTGCTGGCCATGTTCTCGCGAGCCGCGTGACCGAGAGTGCCTCCACCCAGGCGGAGCAGCTCAGGCTGCGCGAGCGGCTGGCGAGGCTGCGCGAGCTGCCGCTTCTCCGCGGGGTCGGCGTCTCCGGCGAGATGGCCCGGCTCAAGCGCCAGCTCGAGCGCATGGCGACCGAGCCGAGCGAGGACGACGTCTGGCAGTCAGTCGAGCTCGCCCGGCACCAGGATCGTCCTTACACCCTCGACTATGTCGAGCGGATCTGCGACGACTTCGTCGAGCTGCACGGCGACCGCGCGCTGGCCGACGATCCGGCCATCGTCGCGGGCCTCGCACGGGTGGACGGGAGCACCGTCGTCCTCGTCGGCCACCAGAAGGGGCGCGACATCCGCGAGCGGACGCACCGTAACTTCGGCATGACCTACCCGGAGGGCTACCGCAAGGCGATGCGGGCGTTCGAGCTCGCCGACCGCCACCGGTTCCCGGTGCTCACCCTCGTGGACACCCCGGGTGCCTACCCTGGGGTCACAGCCGAGCAGCACGGCCAGGGCGGCTGGATCGCGCGCTGCCAGCTCCTCATGGCGCGGCTCGGCGTGCCGAGCGTCGCCTGCGTCATCGGCGAGGGCGGCTCCGGCGGCGCGGTCGCCATCGCGCTCGCCGACCGGGTGCTGATGCAGGAGAACGCCATCTACTCCGTGATCTCGCCCGAGGGCTGCGCGGCGATCCTCTGGCGTGACGCGGGCGAGGCGAAGAAGGCGGCGGCCGCCTTCAAGCCCGACGCCCTCCACTGTCTCGAGCTCGGCATCATCGACGCGATCGTCCCCGAGCCCGAGGGCGGAGCCCACGCCGACCACGACGGCGCGGCCACGCTCCTGGCGGAGTCGCTCCGCGCGGCTCTCGCCGATGTCCAGCCGCTCGACGCGGACGAGCGCCGCGCCCTGCGCAGGCGCAAGTTCCGGGCGATGGGCATGTACCTCGAGTAGAGGGTAAGACTCCCGCAATCCACAGCGTCCACAGGGTTATCCCCCGCCCCTGTGACTGCTTTTCCGGACAGCGAGGGGCCGGCACCAAGGCCGGCCCCGCTTGCCAACCCCCCCGGTCGGCGATCAAGATCGCCCAGCTTTTACCCGGGTGCCTCCTGCGTAAACACATGCGTCCACGAACGCGCCGTGCGAGGCATGCTTAGACCGTGCCCAGGCTCCGCGAGTACGAGCACAAGCGTACGAAGGGACGCACGCCCGAGCCGTTCGGCGGCGAGGGGTCCGGCTCGGGCAAGCCGATCTTCGTCATCCAGCGTCACGACGCGCGCCGCCTCCACTACGACTTCCGCCTCGAGCGCGACGGTGCGCTCGCGAGCTGGGCGGTGCCGAAGGGGATCCCGCGCGAGCCCGGCCAGCGGCACCTCGCGGTCCACGTCGAGGACCATCCGCTCTCCTACGCCACCTTCGAGGGCGAGATCCCCGCGGGCGAGTACGGTGCGGGCGCGGTCGAGATCTGGGACCGCGGCACCTACGAGCTCGTCGAGGAGAAGCGGGACGGCGGGCTGACCGTCCGCCTCGAGGGCGAGCGCCTCCGCGGTCTCTGGACGCTCGTCCCGGCGAAGCTGGACGGCAACGAGAGGAACTGGCTCCTCCTCCGCAAGCAGGACGCCGAGGCGCCGGCGCCACGCGAGCGGCGGGCGTACGAGCCGATGCTGGCCACGCTCGCCCGCGAGGTGCCGACGGGACCCGGCTGGCTCTACGAGGTGAAGTGGGACGGCTACCGGGCGCTCGCGGACGTGAGGGGCGGGGAGGTGACGTTGACGAGCCGCCGCGGCAACGACTTCACGGAGCGCTTCCGGGTGGTGGCGAGGGCGATCGAGCGCGCCGTGCGGACGCCGGACTGCGTCCTCGACGGCGAGGTGTGCGCGCTCGACGAGCGGGGCCGCTCGAGCTTCTCGGTGATGCAGCAGGGCTCGGGGCCGCTCGTCTACTACGCCTTCGACGTGCTCGAGATCGACGGAGAGGAGCTGTGCCGACTGCCCCTGCGGGAGCGCAGGGCACGACTCGAGGAGCTCGTCGACCCGCGCGGCGGCCTCGTCACCGTCCCCGATGTCTTCGAAGACGGGGAAGCCCTCTACGACGCCGCGCTCGAGCAGGGTCTCGAGGGCGTGCTGGCCAAGAAGGCCGAGTCGCGCTACCAGCCCGGGCGGCGCACGGCCGACTGGCTCAAGGTCAAGACGCACCACGAGCAGGAGTTCGTGATTGCCGGGTACACGAAGGGCCAGGGACGGTGCTCGGGCCGCTTCGGGTCACTCGTCCTCGCCGTCAGCGAGGACGGCGAGCTTCGCTACGTCGGCAACTGCGGCACCGGCTTCAGCGAGGCCGAGATCGACCGGCTCCTGGCCAGGCTGCGCCCGCTCGAGCGCCCGGAGCCGCCGTTCGGCTCGGTCCCCAAGATGCCGAAGATCCGGAAGGGCGACATCGTGTGGGTCGAGCCCGAGCTCGTGTGCGAGGTCGAGTTCGCCGAGTGGACGCACGACGGGCGCCTTCGCGCGCCTTCCTACAAGGGCCTGCGGGAGGACAAGGAGCCCACCGAGGTGCAGCGCGAGGAGCCGCTGGCGAACGAGATCCGGCGCGGCAAGCGCACGCTCAAGCTCTCGAACCTCGACAAGCTCTTCTGGCCCGAGGAGGGCATCGCGAAGCGAGACCTGCTCGCCTACTACCAGCGGATCGCGCCCGTCCTCCTCCCCCACCTGCGCGACCGGCCCTTCACGATGAAGCGGTATCCCGACGGATGGGAGGGGAACCACTTCTTCCAGAAGGACGCGCCCTCCCACATGCCCGAGTGGATCCCGAGGCGCACGTACCGCTCGACCTCCCGGGAGAGCCGGCAGAAGCGGACGATCGCCTACCCGCTCGTCAACGACGAGCTCGCCCTCCTCTGGATGGTGAACATGGGCTGCATCGACATGAACACGTGGTACTCGCGCGTCGACCGCCCCGATCGCCCGGACTTCGTCCTCTTCGATCTCGACCCCTCGCCAGACGTCGGCTTCGCGGAGACGGTGCGCGTGGCGCTGCTCGTGAAGGAGGTGCTCGACGCGCTCGGGCTCGCCGGCTTCCCCAAGACGAGCGGCTCGGAGGGCTTCCACGTGCTCGTCCCGGTCGAGCGCCGGCACACCTACCAGGAGACGCGGGAGTTCGCCGAGATCGTCGCCGGCACGCTCGCCCGGGTCCATCGGGGCCTTGTGACCACCGAGTGGTCGAAGGCGAAGCGGCGCGGCGTCCTCGTGGACGCGAACCAAAACGGCGAGGGCAAGACGATCGCATCCGTCTACTCGGTGCGCCCGCGCGCCGGCGCGCCCGTGTCGACGCCGCTCTCGTGGGAGGAGGTCACGGAGGAGCTCGACCCGCTGGCGTTCACCATGGAGGCCGTGCTCGCGCGCGTCGAGCGGGAGGGCGACCTCTTCGCGGGCGTCCTCTCCACTCGCCAGCGGCTCGACCGCGCTCTCCGCGAGATCCGTTAGCTCGAGCCGGAGGGGGTCTTGTAGAAAGACCACGTGCGGCCGAGCGGGGCGAAGCCGAGGCGGGCATAGAGCTCCTTCGGCCAGTCCTCGGCGTCCGCCACGAGGAAGAGGAAGTCGTGCCCCGTGGCGAGGCCCTCTTCGACCGCCCGGAGCACGACGGCGCTCGCGAGGCCGCGTCCCCGGTGCTGCTTCAGGGTGGCGACGTCCTCCACCTGGGCGGTGCGGCCGTCGGAGTAGAGGTCGGCCGCAGCGGCGACCTCGCCGTCGACCCGCACGACGAAGTGCCGCGCGTCGCCGGCCCGCCCGACCAGCTCGGACGCGTCGACGACCATGCGGACGACCTCCTCGCGGGCCGCCCAGGGCTGCTCGCGAACGATCTCCTCGCGCAGGGCTCTCACAGCCGCGCCGTCGGCCTCCTCCACGCCCGAGGTGTCCGCGGTGCGCGTGCCGTTGCCGTGCCAGTCCATGAGGAGGAAGCACTCGCTCCGCCAGCCGAGCGCCCGGAAGCTATCGGCGAGCGCCTCGCCCGCCCCGTCGTGGGGGACGGAGACGTGCCGGTGCTCGTGGCCCGCCTCCCCGTGGAGCCGGTCCGCTTCCTCGACCAGGGCCGTCACAGTCGCTCCCTCCGGATCGTCGACCCGCAGGAGGTTCAGGTCCCACACGAGGCGGAGGCTGTCGTTGAAGAGCGCGCGGCCGAAGCGGAAAGGGACGACGCGCTCCATGCAGCGGGCCCGCAGCGTCTCCCCGAAGGCGAGCGCGCGCTCTAACTCGGAGCTCATGCCCCCTAGACTGCCAGCCCGAGCGAGAAGGAGGCTTCGCGGCCCAGCACGTGCTCGAGGGCGGCGACGCACGAGGCGTCGAAGGACGTCCCCGACTCGTCCCTGAGGAGCTCGACGGCGCGCTCGTGGCTCCAGGCGGCGCGGTACACGCGCTCGGAGATGAGCGCATCGTAGACGTCGCAGACGGCGAGGATCCGGGTCTCCAGGTCGAGCTCGCCGCCGACCAGGCCGTTCGGGTAGCCGCTGCCGTCGAGGCGCTCGTGATGGTCGAGCACGAGCCGGCGCACCGGGTCGGGGAAGCCGCCGAGCTCGCCGAGTAGGCGGTGCCCCCACTCGGGATGGAGCTTGATGACGGCGAACTCGTCGTCGTCGAGCGGCCCCGGCTTCTTGAGGATTCCGTCCGGGACCGAGAGCTTCCCGATGTCGTGCAGCAGCCCGCCGGTGGCGAGCACGCGGAGCCTGGTCGGCGGGAGGCCCAGCTCCTCGCCCACCTGCACGGCGCGGAGCGCGACCCGGCGGGTGTGCTCCTCGGTGTACTCGTCCTTCTCCGCGAGCCGGAGCGTAAGGGCCCGGACGCGCGCGCCGAGGAAGGCTTCCTCGGCTGAGACGAGCTCCCCTGCTCGGGGGCCGCCCGTCAGCGAGCGCGACTGCGTCCCGCGATGGAGGTCGACCGCCACCGGGACGCCCACGAGGAGGATCCCGAGGATCTCGAAGGCATGCCCTAGCCACCAGCCGAGGTGCATGTAGGAGAGAAGGAGCGCGGCGACGAGGGAGCTGGCGAGGAAGGCGAGGCCGATCACCACCAGGAGGTCGGCGCGGCGGCGGGTCAGGAGGAACGTGTTGACGGCGCGCAGGCCGAGAAAGGCGAGGAGCGCGAGGCCGACGGCGAGGGTTGCGAGGGCGAGCGCCCCGCCCGGCTCGGGAACGGACGGGACGAGGCTCGGACGCAGCATCCCGACTGTGCCGACGACGGCGACGGTCGCGAGGAGGAGGGCCTGCAGGACGAGCAGCCTCTTGACGGTCTCGGGACGCTGTGCCGAGGGCAGCGCCGTGAGCGCGAGGACGGCGGCGCCGACGGGAAGGGTCGCGCCGCCCGTGAAGGAGACGAGGCCGTTGAACCCGATGAGCACACCGGGGGAGGAGAGGCCGTGGAGGGTAAGGAGCGCCGCCATCACCGAGAACGCCGTGCCGACGATGACCGTCCGGGCGTCGCGTCTGCGGGCGCCGACGATCGTGAGCGTCAGGGCGGCCGCGGCAGCGGCGAGGGCGCCGCCGCCCACCCCCCAGAAGTGCCAGGCGTCGCCGAAGTGCGCCGGGCGGCGCCAGGCCAGGGCCAGTGCGATGGCCGGCAAGATCGCGCCGATTGCGCAGACGGCGACGGCGGTGGCCGCTCGCGCCTTCAGCACCGTTCTCATGCCGGTGTGTATCGGCTGCAACCGCCGGAGTGTTTACGGCGGATTTCGGAGCCGAAAGGGCAAAGGAATTCGCCCATTGACACCGTTCTCAGGGCGGTGAGAGACTCCGCGCGTTCTGCAACCCTCGGGGGGCGTAAGGGGGAACGTATGTCGTCGTCTAGATCAATTGGGCTGGCGCTTGCGCTGGCCGCGCTGACGCTTGCGCTTGTTCCGAGCGCCATGCCGTCGGCGGACACAGACGCCGCGAGCTCGGCGACAGCCGGGGCGGTGGACGTCGCGCTGGCCTACGCCGGCGCGAACGCGGCCGAGCTCGGCGTGGCGCGTGCCGACGTCGCCGACCTCTTCGTCATGAGCACCGTGGCGAGTAGGCACAACGGGGTCACGCACGTCAACCTCAACCAGCGGTATCAGGGCCGCGAGGTGTTCGGAGGCCATTCCACGGTCAGCGTCGGCCGGAACGGCAAGGTCGTCTTCGCCGCCGGCAGCTTCGTCGCGGACCTGGGCGCCTCCGCCTCGGGACAGGCGAAGCTCGACGCGACCGCGGCCGTCGAGGCGGCCGCCGACGCGCTCGAGGTCGGCGGCGGTGCCTCCGCCTCGGCCACCCCGGCCCGCCTGGGCTGGCAGCCGACGAAGGACGGGCTGCGTCTGGCCTGGCAGGTCACGATCGACGCATCGTCCGACGCCGACCTCTGGAACGCCGCCGTGGACGCCGAGACCGGCGAGCTCCTGAAGGCCGACAACTGGACCGACCGGGACAACCTGGGCGACCTCTCGGCGACGCTCTCTCGCTCGGGCGTGGCCTTCTCCACGCTGAGCGAGCCCGGCAGCCCGAACCCGGTCATCGACGGCTCGAGCTACCGCGTTCTCGAGATCCCCAAGGAGAGCCCGAACGACGGGCCCTTCTCGGTGGTCGACAATCCGGCGGACGGCGACACCTCGCCGTTCGGCTGGCACGACGACAACGGGATCGCGGGCGCCGACTACACGATCACGCGGGGCAACAACGCGCACGCCTACCAGGACCAGGACGACGACGAGGCGATGGACTTCGGAGGCTCCCCCGACGGGACGAACAGCCTCGACTTCCTCTTCACGGCGGACCTGTCCGAGCACCCGCAGGCGTACCGCGAGGCGGCCACCACGAACCTCTTCTACTGGAACAACGTGTTCCACGACATCACCACCCGCTACGGATTCGACGAGGCCGCTGACAACTTCCAGGCCATCAACTACGGCGGCGGCCCCTTCTCGAACGGCGACTACGTCCGTGCCGAGGCCGCCGACGGCTCGGGCACGAACAACGCCAACTTCAGCACGCCTGCACTCGGCGGAACGCCGCGGATGCAGATGTTCCTCTGGCCCGGCAACCAGTTCGGCAGCCAGAACCAGGTCGCCGTCGACGGCGGCGCCACCTTCGGCGCCGCGTGGGCGAGGTTCGGGCCGCCGGCGATGAACGCCGGCGTGAGCGGGGCGATCGTGCTCGTGAACGACGGGAGCGTGGCCCCGAGCCAGGGCTGCGGTCCGCTCGTCGGCTTCCCCGCCGGCGCGATCGCGCTCGTCGACCGCGGCACCTGCACGTTCCTCCAGAAGACGGAGAACGCGCAGGCCGCCGGCGCGAGCGCCGTCATCCTCGCCAACAACGCCGCCGGGGGCGCCCCGGTGCTGGCGGGCTCCTTCGTCAACGCTCCGCCGACGATCCCGACCGTCAGCGTCACGCAGGACGACGGCGCGGCGCTCAAGGCGGCCCTCCCGGCGACGGGCACCGTGCGGAAAAACCCGGCGCACCCGGGGATGCGCGACGGCGATCTCGAGAACGGGATCATCCTGCACGAGTACGGACACGGCGTCTCCAACCGCCTCACGGGCGGCCCGGGGATCAACTGCCTCGGGGGCCAGGAGCGGATGAGCGAGGGCTGGAGCGACTACGTCGCCATCACGACGCTGCTCGACCCGGCGCTCGACGATCCGCAGGGACCGCGCGGCATGGGCCCGTACGCCCTCTTCCAGGCGAACCGGCAGGGCAACGGGATCAGGCCGCGGCCGTACTCCCGCAACATGGAGATCCAGCCGTTCACGTACGACAGCATCAAGTCGAACGCCTGGCTGGGCGGCGTGTCGCTCGCGGAGCCGCACGGCATCGGTCACGGCTGGGCCTCGATCCTCTGGGATCTCGACTGGGACCTGATCGACAAGCACGGATTCAACCCGAACATCTACGAGGACTGGAACACGGGCGGCAACAACCGCGCCTTCCAGTACGTGATCGACGGGATGAAGCTGCAGGGCTGCTTCCCCGGCTTCGTCACCGGCTCGCAGGCGATCATCGCCGCGACGGAGGCGCTGGGGGGCGAGGACACGTGCTCCGCGTGGGCGACGTTCTCCCGCCGCGGGCTCGGGTTCAGCGCAGCGCAGGGCCTGTCGTCCGACCGCAACGACAACTCCGAGGCGTTCGACACGCACCCGGACTGCCGCCGCGGTTTCCAGCAGCAGGCCGACGTGCCGTACGGGACGCTGATCAGAGAGCACGCGGGCAGTACCGTCCGACTGAAGTTCACCGCGGACGGCTACACCGGCCTGGACGTGCTCAAGGACAGCGGCGGGGCCTTCTCCCGCAAGGTCGACTGCTCGACCCTGCAGGTGCCGAGCCAGCCGGATGCCGCGACCATCACGCCGAGGGAGTTCCCGCTCGACGCGCAGTCGCCGCCGGGCAGGCCGCTCTCGGTCAACTCGAACGGCGTTTTCGAGTTCAACTGGAAGACGCTTGGTGAGTGGCGCGGCACGTGCCGCGAGTTCGTGCTTACGCGCGACGACGGCAGGCAGCACCGCGCCTTCTTCCGCTTCCCCGGCTAGAGACGCGTAGTCGGAAACTGGGGAGTGCCCGGCGACGGGCACTCCCCCTCTCTTCAGGGTGGGCCGCCCTTTACACAAGCGGCCCACCCTGAGAGACTCCCGCCCGCCTTGTCAGTTCGAGTGCCCCGAGGGCACCCGCTTCCGGGGCAAAAAGGGGGGATGGGCATGTCTCGCAGGCCACCTGGGCTCCTTCTGGCCCTCGTCGGCGCGCTGACGGCGCTCGCGCTCGTGCCGGGCTCCATGTCGGCGTCGGACACAGAAGGCGAGCCCGCCGCAGACGAGCTCGGCATTGCGCTGAGCTACGTGAGGGCCAACGCGACGGATCTCGGCGTCACCACCGCCGACGTCGCCGATCTCGCCGTGACGAGCTCGTACCGGAGCTCGCACAACGGCGTCACGCACGTCAACCTCAACCAGCGCTTCCGCGGGCTCGAGGTGTTCGGAGCTCATGCGACCGTCAACGTCGCAGCCGACGGCTCCATCGTCTTCGCCGCCGGCAGCTTCGTGGACGGCCTGCGCGCGGCCTCGTCGGCCGACGCGGACGTCGGCGCGACCGGGGCCGTCGAGGCGGCGGCCGACGGGCTCGACCTCGCAGAGCCGTCCGCTCTCCGCGTGCTGAGTCAGAGCGGTGGGGCCGCTCAGAAGACCGTCGTCTCCCGTGGCGGCGTCTCCGACGACCCGATTCCGGCGCGGCTGGGCTGGCAGCCCACTGCAGACGGCCTCCGGCTCGCCTGGCAGCTCACGATCGCCGACTCGGCCGACGCTGACCTCTGGAACGCTACGGTGGACGCCGAGACGGGCGAGCTGCTCGGCGCGGACAACTGGACCTCGGAGGACACGCTCGCAGGCCTCAAGAGCGCGCTGGCGCGGCCGGGAGGCGAAGCCTCCGCCTCGTTCTCTGCGGAGGCCTCTGCGCTCTCCTCCCCCAACCCGGTGATCGATGGGTCGAGCTATCGCGTGTTCGCGTTGCCGAAGGAAAGTCCGAACGACGGGCCGCGGACGCTCGAGGAGAATCCGGCCGACGCGACGGCTTCGCCGTTCGGCTGGCACGACACCGACGGCGCCCCGGGTGCGGAGTTCACGACCGCCCGTGGCAACAACGCGCACGCCTACACCGACCACAACAACGACAACGCGCCGACGGGCGGCCTTCCGGCCGTGATCGTCGACGCGCCGTCCCCTGCGGCCGGACAGTACGACGCCGTGCCCGCCTCCTTCGGTCCTCCGGTGCCGCCCGCGGGCGTCGCCGGGTCGATCGAGCTGGTGAACGACGGCGTCGGCACGGTCACGGACGGCTGCGAGCCGTTCACGCTGTCGGCGGGAGCGATCGCGCTCATCGACCGCGGCTCGTGCAACTTCACGGTCAAGGTGCTGAACGCCCAGACGGCCGGCGCGCCCGCGGCCATCGTGGCCAACAACGTGGCCGGGCCCCCGTTCTCGATGGGGGGCGACGATCCCGCGATCACCATCCCGTCGGTGATGATCTCGCTCGACGACGGGAACACGATCAAGGCCGGTCTCCCGGCGACCGGGAGCATCACCATCGTCCCCGAGCCGAATCCGACCGAGCCGGAGGGCGGGCCGGGCCTCGACTTCGACTTCCCGCTCGACCTCACACAGCACCCGCATGACTACTGGGACGCGGCGGTCACGAACCTCTTCTACTGGAACAACACCATCCACGACGTGCTGTACGGCTACGGGTTCGACGAGCCGTCCGGCAACTTCCAGGCGAACAACTACGGCAGGGGCGGTGTCGGCGGCGACGACGTCCAGGCGGAGGCACAGGACGGCGGAGGCACGAACAACGCCAACTTCGCTACGCCCGCCATGGACGGCGGCCGACCGCGGATGCAGATGTACCTCTGGACCCTCGGCACGCCGATTCGCGACGGCGATCTCGAGAACGGGATCATCGCCCACGAGTACGGCCACGGCGTCTCGAACCGCCTCACGGGCGGCCCGAACGTCAACTGCCTCACCGGCTCGGAGCGGATGAGCGAGGGTTGGAGCGACTACCTCGGCATCACGCTGACCCTCGACCCGACGCTCGACGATCCCCAGGGCCCGCGCGGCATGGGCACCTACGCGCTCTTCGAGAACAGCCGCGAAGGCGACGGGATCCGCCCGCGCCCCTACTCCCGCACCATGGAGATCCAGCCGTTCACGTACGACAGCATCAAGACGGGCGCCTGGCTGGATGGAGGCACGCTGGCCGTCCCGCATGGCGTCGGTCACGGTTGGGCTTCCATCCTCTGGGACCTCGACTGGGACCTGATCGACAAGCACGGGTTCAACCCGAACGTCTACGGCGCCTGGAACACGGGCGGCAACAACCGCTCGCTCCAGTACGTGATCGACGGGATGAAGCTGCAGGGCTGCGGCCCGGGCTTCGTCGTCGGCTCGCGGGCGATCATCGCCGCCGCCGACGCGCTGGGCGGCGAGGACACCTGCACGCTCTGGGCGACGTTCTCCCGGCGCGGCCTGGGCTTCAGCGCCGTGCAGGGAACCTCGGCGGACCGCAACGACAACTCCGAGGCGTTCGACACGGACCCGGATTGCCGCCGCGGCTTCCAGAAGCAGGCGGACGTCCCCTACGGGACGCTGATCAGAGAGCACGCCGGCAGTACCGTGCCGCTCAGGTTTACGGCGGACGGCTACACGGAGCTCGACGTGCTCAAGGACAGCGGCGGGGTCTTCTCGCGCAAGGTGGACTGCTCGACCCTGCAGGTTCCGAGCCAGGGCGAGTTCGTCACCCCGCGGGAGTTCCCCATTGCAGCGGCGAGCCCGGGCAACAGGCCGCCGCTGACGGTGAACGCCAACGGCGTCTACCAGTTCAACTGGAAGACGCAGGGCGAGTGGAGGGGCACCTGCCGTGAGTTCGTGCTCACGCGCGACGACGGCAAGCAGCACCGCGCCTTCTTCCGCTTCCCCGGCTAGCAGGAGGAAAGAGCGAAACGCGAGGGGCGCCCGCCAACGGGCGCCCCTCTCTCGTGGCCGAAATGCCAGCGGGGCTGCCGTTTTGACAGGGGCGATACGCCTTGAGAGACTCCGGCCGCCGTGTAGTTCGAGTGCCCCGTGGGCACGCAATCCGGGGCGATGAAGGGGGAATGAGGATGTTCGGCAGGCTTTCGCGGCCGGTTTCGGTCGTCGCTCTCGTGCTCGCGCTCACGTTCGTTCCAAGCGCGTTGCCGGCAGCCGAGGCTGGGGCCGAGGGCTCGGCGGAGGCCGGGCCGGTGGAGGTGGCACGCGCCTACGTCGGCGCCAACGCGGCCCAGCTCGGCGTCACGAGTGCGGACATCGCCGATCTCGCGGTGACGAGCAGTTATCGCAGCTCGCACAACGGCGTCACGCACGTCAATCTCAACCAGCGCTTCCGGGGCCTGGAGGTCTTCGGGGCCCACGCGACCGTCAACGTCGCGGCCGACGGCCGGGTGGTCTTCGCGGCGGGCGCCTTCGTGTCCGATCTGCGCGCGGCCGGCCCGGCCGACGCCGAGCTCGCCGCCACCGAGGCCGTGGCGGCGGCGGCGGCGGAGCTCGACCTCCCCGATCCGGACGGCCTGCGGGTCGTCAGCGGAGGAGCGGGCAGGGCGCAGGAGACCGTGCTCTCGCGCGCGGGGATCTCGGAGGCGCCGATCCCGGCCCGGTTGGGCTGGCAGCCGACGAAGGACGGCCTGCGACTCGCCTGGCAGGTCACGATCGACGACTCCTCCTCGGCGCACCACTGGAACGCCGCGGTGGACGCCGAGACCGCCGAGCTGCTCGCGAAGGACGACTGGACCGATCACGACTCCCGCGAGGACCTGGCGAGCCGGCTCCAGCGGCCGGGCGGCCAGACGTCGGCGGCCGTCGAGGCACTGGCGGCGGGGCCGACCGTCTTCGAGCCGGCGAGCCCGGTCGCGGACGGCTCGAGCTACCGCGTGTACCCGCAGGAGAGCCCCGACGACAGCGACCGGGTGCTCTTCACGAACCCGGCCGACGGCTTCGCGTCGCCCTTCGGGTGGCACGACACCGACGGCGTCGCGGGCCCGGAGTTCACGATCACGCGGGGCAACAACACCCACACCTACACCGATCGCGACAACGACGGGACGCAGGACACGGGCGGCTCGCCGGACGGCGGCGTCGGGCTCGACTTCGACTTCCCGATCGACCTGAACGAGCACGCGCAGTACAACGTGCCCGCGAACATCACGAACATGTTCCGCTGGTGCAACGTCGTGCACGACCTGATGTACCTCTACGGGTTCGACGAGGCGTCGGGGAACTTCCAGGTGTCGAACTACGGACGGGGCGGCACCGGCGGCGACGACGTCCGCTGCGAGGGGATGGACGGCTCCGGCCAGAGCAACGCGAACTTCTCTACCCCCGCGGAGGACGGCGGACGGCCGCGAATGCAGACGATGATCGAGTTCGGGTCCGGCCTGCCGAGCGCCGTCACGGTGGCCTCCGGGCCGGCCGCGGGCACGTACCTGGCCCACTACGCCCGCTTCAGCCCGCCCGCGACCACGGCCGGGACTCCCGGAACGCTGGTGTTGGTGAACGACGGGAGCGGGGCCTCCAACGACGGGTGCGAGCCGTACGCGCTGCCGCCGGGGGCGATCGCCGTGGTGGACACGACCACCACGTGCAACAACTACACCCAGACGGTGAACGCGGAGAGCGCGGGCGCGGTCGCGGTGGTCGTGGTGCACACGTCGGACAACCCAGGGCTCATGTCCGGGGAGATGGACCCGCCCGTGGGGATCCCGGCCATCCGCATCGGTCTCGCCGACGGGAACACGATCAAGGCGGCGATCGCCGCTGCGCCGGCGCCGGGCTCGGTGCACCGCAACACGGCCCGCCCGCCGCTGCGGGTCGGTGACCTCGACACGGCGACGATCATCCACGAGTACAGCCACGGCGTCTCCAACCGCCTGACCGGCGGGCTGAACGTCAACTGCCTCTCGGGCGACGAGCAGATGGGCGAGGGCTGGGGCGACTGGCACGCCATCACGGCGCTGATCGACACGACGAAGGACGACCCCGACGGGCCGCGCGGCATCTACCCGTACGTCCTCTACGAGCCGCCGCGGACCAGCGACGGGCTCCGGAACCGGCCCTATTCGCGCACCATGGAGATCCAGCCGTCGACCTACGACAGCATCAAGCAGGGCGCCTGGCTCAACGGCGCCTCGCTCTCCCGGCCGCACGGGATCGGGCATGCCTGGGCCGCGTTCCTCTGGGACGTGACCTGGGACCTGATCGAGAAGCGGGGCTTCAACCCGAACCTCTACGAGGACTGGAGCACCGGCGGCAACAACCTCATCTACCAGCTCGTCAACGACGGCCTCAAGTTCCAGGGCTGCGCTCCGACGTTCGTCACGGGGCGCAACGCGATCATGGCTGCCGAGGAGGTCCTGACCGGCGGCGAGGACGCGTGCACGCTCTGGGCGTCGTTCTCCCGCCGCGGTCTGGGCTTCAGCGCCAGCGACGGCGGCACGACGAGCCGCAACGACGGCACCGAGGCCTACGACATGCACCCCGACTGCCTGCGCGGCTTCCAGCAGCAGGCCGACGTCCCCTACGGGACGCTGATCAGAGAGCACGCAGGGAGTACCGTGCCGCTCAAGTTCACCGCGGACGGCTCAACCGGCCTGGACGTGCTGGCGAGCAACTCGCCGTTCTCCCGCAAGGTCGACTGCTCGACCCTGCAGGTGCCGAGCCAGCCGGAGGCCGTGACCATCACGCCGCGGGAGTTCCCCATCCCGACGGCGACGCCGGCCGGCAAGCCGAAGCTGACGGTGAACGCCAACGGCGTCTACCACTACAACTGGAAGACGCAGGGCGAGTGGAGAGGCACCTGCCGTGAGTTCGTGCTGACGCGCGACGACGGCAAGCAGCACCGCGCCTTCTTCCGCTTCCCGGGCTAGGAGGAGAGAAGCAGAACGGCAGGAGGGGCGCTCCGAGAGGGCGCCCCTCTCTCTTTGACAGGGGCAAGAACCCCTGAGAGACTCCCGCCGCCTTGTCAGTTCGAGAGCCCCGGGGGCAGGCAGTGTCCGGGGCAAAAGGGGGAATGGGATATGTCTCGCAGGCCGCCTGGGCTGCTACTGGCCCTTGTCGGTGCGCTGACGGCGCTCGTGCTCGTACCGGGCTCCATGTCTGCGCCCGACACCGGAAGCCAGCCCGCCGGCGACGACGAGCTCGGCATCGCGCTCGCCCACGTGAGGGCGAACGCGTCCGACCTCGGTGCCACGAGCGCCGACGTCGCCGAGCTCTTCGTCACGAGCAGCTATCGCAGCGCGCACAGCAGAATCACCCACGTGAACGTGAGCCAGCGCTACCGCGGGCTCGAGGTCTTCGGAGCTCACGCGACGGTCAACGTCGCGGCCGACGGACGAGTGATCTTCGTCGGCGGCGGCTTCGTCAGCGGGCTCGCCGAGGCTTCGGGGGACGACGACCTCGCGGCGACGGACGCCGTCGAGGCGGCGGCCGACGGGCTCGAGCTCGAGGACCCGGCGAACCTTCGCGTCCTCAGCGAAAGCGACGGAGCGGCGCAGGCGACCGTCGTCTCGCGGGGCGGCATCTCCCGGGAGCCGATCCCGGCGCGCCTCGGCTGGCAGCCGACTGCTGACGGGCTCCGGCTCGCCTGGGAGGTGACGATCGACGACTCCTCGGACGCCCATCTCTGGAACGCGACGGTCGACGCGGAGACCGGCGAGCTCCTCGCCTCCGCTGACTGGACCGACCACGACGATCTCGGAGACCTGGCGAGCAGGCTCGGGCGGACGAACTTCGTCGCCGCAGCGGCGACCACCTACCCGGTCCCGCCCGACCGTGTCTTCGACGGCTCGAGCTACCGCGTCTTCCGGCTCCCGGACGAGAGCCCGAACGACGCGCCTCGCCAGCTCGTCGGGGATCCGGCCGACGGGCTCGCCTCGCCGTTCGGCTGGCACGACACGAACGGGATCGCGGGCGCGGAGTTCACGATCACGCGGGGGAACAACAACCACGCCTACCTCGATCAGGACGACGACGAAGCGATGGACTTCGGCGGGAGCCCCGACGGCGGGCTCGGCCTCGACTTCGACTTCCCGGTCGACTTCTCGCAGCACGCGCAGGCGTACCGCGAGGCGGTCACTACGAACCTGTTCTACGGCTGCAACATCATCCACGACGTCCTCTACCGGTACGGCTTCGACGAGGCGTCGGGGAACTTCCAGGCGAACAACTACGGACGTGGCGGCCAGGAGGGCGACTACGTCCGCTGCGAGGCCGCCGACGGGAGCGGCACGAACAACGCCAACTTCTCGACTCCGGACGAGGACCCGGGCGACCCGCCCGGGACGCCGCGGATGCAGATGTTCCTGTGGCCCGGGAATGCGTTCGGGCGCCAGAACCAGGTCGTCGTCGACGGCGTGGGCGAGTTCGGAGCGGGCTGGTCGCGCTTCGGGCCTCCCGCTTCCCCTGCCGGCATCAGCGGCCCGATCGTGCTCGTGAACGACGGCGTCGCAACGCCGCCGGTCGGCACGGTGAACGACGGTTGCGAGCCGTACGGACCGCTCCCGGCCGGAGCGATCGCGGTCGTCGACCGGGCGAACGAGCCGCCCGAGCCGCCGGAGGATCCGCCTCCGGTGTGCAGCTTCCTCGAGCAGGTGCACAACGCCGAGGCCGCGGGTGCTGCCGCAGTGGTGATCGCCAACAACACCGGCAGCAGCAATCCGCCGACGCTGGAGGGCGACATGACCGCCGCTCCGCCCGGCATCCCGGCCGTCAGCGTCAGCACGGCCGACGGGGCCGCCCTCAAGGCAGTGCTGCCCGGAACGGGGACGGTGCGGAAGCACCCGGACCACCCTGGGATCCGCGACGGCGACTTCGACACCGGGATCATCTTCCACGAGTACGGCCACGGTGTCTCGAACCGCCTCACGGGCGGGCCCACGGAGAACTGCCTGGGCGGGAGCGAGCGCGGCAGCGAGGGCTGGAGCGACTACTACGCCATCTCGCTGCTCCTCAACCCGGAGCTGGACGACCCGGAGGGCACGCGCGGTCTCGTGCCGTACGTCCTCTTCGAGCCGGACCGCACCGCCGACGGGCTTCGCCCCGCGCCCTACTCACGGAACATGACGAACCAGCCGTTCACGTACGACAGCATCAAGTCGAACGCCTGGCTGGGCGGCTCGTCGCTGTCCGTGCCGCACGGGGTCGGCCACGGCTGGGCGGCCATCCTCTGGGACATGACCTGGGACCTGATCAACAAGCATGGCTTCAACCCGAACGTCTACGAGGCCTGGAACACGGGCGGCAACAACCGCGCGATCCAGTACGTGACGGAGGGGCTCAAGCTGCAGGGCTGCTTCCCGGGCCTCGTCACCTCGCGCTCGGCCATCATCGCGGCCGGCGACGAGCTGAGCGAGGGCGAGGACACCTGCATGCTGTGGGCGTCCTTCTCCCGGCGCGGCCTGGGCTTCAGCGCCGTGCAGGGAACCTCGGCGGACCGCAACGACAACTCCGAGGCGTTCGACACGCATCCGGATTGCCGCCGCGGCTTCCAGAAGCAGGCCGACGTTCCGTACGGGACACTGATCAGGGAGCACGCCGGCAGTACCGTGCCGCTGAAGTTCACCGCGGACGGCTACACCGGGCTCGACGTCCTCAAGGACAGCGGCTCGCCCTTCTCGCGCAAGGTCGACTGCTCGACCCTGCAGGTGCCGAGCCAGCCGGAGGCCGTGACCATCACCCCGCGGGAGTTCCCCATTGCAGCGGCGAGCCCGGGCAACAGGCCGCCGCTGACGGTGAACGCCAACGGCGTCTACCAGTTCAACTGGAAGACGGAGGGCGAGTGGAGGGGCACCTGCCGTGAGTTCGTGCTCACGCGCGACGACGGCAAGCAGCACCGCGCCTTCTTCCGCTTCCCCGGCTAGCAGGAGGAGCAGGACGAACGAACGCCGAGGGGCGCCCGGAGACGGGCGCCCCTCCTATTTCTCGCCGGGCGGGGGCTCGAGACGCTCGGGATGGCCGAGCATGGAGAGCTCGGCGATGTCGCGGCGGAAGAAGAGCGCCACCGTCCAGTCGGCCACCACGCGCAGCTTGCGGGAGACGAGCGGGAGCTGGAAGAGGTGGTACGTCCGCGTGACGAACCAGCCGGGAAACCCGCGCAGGTGCACGCCGAGGACATCGGCGATGCCCTTGTGCCGCCCGAGCGTCGCCACCTGGCCGAGCATGCGGTAGCGGTAGGGCTTGCGCTCCCCGCGCAGGTTCTTCGCCAGGCGGCGCGCCTGCCGGAGGGCGTGCTGGCACGTGGGTGGGTCCGGGCTCTCCGGCGTCGCCTCGTTCGGCACGCGGGCGCAGTCGCCGAGCGCCCAGACGTGCTCGCGCCCCTCCACCTGGAGCGTCGGGCCGACGAGGACCCGCCCACGCTCGTCGAGCGGTAGGTCCAGCTCGCCGAGGAGCGGGTTCGCCTTCACGCCGCCCGTCCAGACGAGCGTTCGGGTCGCGAACCGGCTTCCGTCCGAGAGGACGGCCTCTTCGGCGTCCAGCGACTCGAGCGTGGTGGAGACGCGGATGTCGACGCCGCGCTTGGCGAGCTGGCGCGCCGCGTAGGCGCCGAGACCGCGAGGAATCTCCGGGAGGATGGACGGCGCGGCGTCGACGAGCACCCAGCGTTGCTCGACGCTCCGGAGGCCGGGGTAGTAGCGGAGGGCGTCGCGCACGAGGTCGGAGAGCTCGGCGAGCGCCTCGACTCCGGCATAGCCGGCTCCGACGAAGACGAAGGTGAGGTGCGCGCGGGCCCGCTCCGGGTCGGTCTCCGCCGCGGCCGCCTCGAGCTCGCGGAGGACGTGGTTGCGCAGGTGGATCGCGCCGGCGAGGTCCTTGAAGCCGAGCGCGTGCTCGGCGAGGCCCGGAACCGGCAGCGTGCGCACGACGGCCCCGAGCGCGACGACCAGGTGCTCGTACTCGAGCTCTGAGGTGTCGCCCTGGACGACGACCTGGACCCGGCGCGCGTCCTCGTCGAGGGCCGTCGCGCGGCCGAGCAGGAGCTCCGCGTGCGGGCACATCACCCGGAGCGGGACGACGACGTGCCGCGGCTCGAGCGTGCCGGAGGCCGCCTCCGGCAGCATCGGCGTGTAGAGCATGAAGTTCTCCGGGCTGACGATCGTGGCGCCCGCCTTGCCGAGCAGGCGGGCGACGTAGCCGCCGGCGAAGCCCCCGCCGAGGACGAGCGTTCCACCCCGCGCCTTGCGAGTCGACACCGCGGCAGTCATATCATCGAGCCGTGGCCCAGATCGCCGTGATCGGCAGCGGCGCCGGCTCGGAGGCCCAGGCGGAAGAGGTCGGCCGGCTCCTGGCGGAGCGGGGCTGCGTGGTCGTCTGCGGCGGCCTGGGCGAGGTGATGGCGGCCGCTGCGCGCGGCGCCAAGGGCGCCGGCGGCACCACCGTCGGGATCCTTCCGGGAGAGAGCGTCCGAGCGGCCAACGAGTGGATCGACTACGCGGTCGCCACCGGGACGGGTCACGCCCGCAACCTCGCGGTGGTCGCCTCCTGCGAGGCGGCGATCGCGGTCGGCGGCCGCTGGGGCACGCTCGCCGAGATCGGCTTCGCGCGCGTCCTCGGGCGCCCCGTCGTCGTTCTCGAGCCCGGCTGGGAGGTCGCGGGCGACGGCGTCGAGCGGGCGGCCTCGCCTGCGGAGGCGGTCGACCTCGCGCTCCGCCTCGCCGGCCTGGAGTAAGAGCTCGGTCGGCCTAAAGGATTTCTCCGGTGCCGTCGAAAGGTCGCTCCAGGGCCGATGCTGCGCGCACGCACACTTGTCAAGCTGGCGATCCTCGCTGTCGCCGTCGCACTGCCTGCTCCCGCTCAGGCAGCGGTCACGTGCGGCTTCGCCGCGGGCATCGCCACCGTGAACATGAGCGCGGCCGGCGACTCGGCTTCGATCGCGGTCGGAACGGGCGCGAACGCCGGACGCATCATGGTGGGCGTGACCGCGTGCGGAGCTGCGACCACGACCACGACCGACACCGTCGTCGTCAACGGCACGACCGGCGCCGAGAACGTCACCATCGACCTGAGCGGGGGGCAGTTCGCTCCCGGGGTCGCCGCCGAGGGCTCCGGAGTCGCCGAGATCGAGTTCGTGGTCGACCTCTCGACCGGCGTGCTCGACCGGATCACGTTCACCGGGAGTGCGGGCGACGACACGATCGTCCTCGGGACGTCCGGCGCGAACGTGAACGACGACGACGACATCGACGTCACGCTGAGCGGAGTCGAGCTCGGGACCGCCAATGCAAGCGGCGGTGCCGATGTCGTCTCCGGAGCGGGAGACGCGGTTACCGGCGGGGCGACATTCCTCTTCCTGACGATGAACGGCGACAGCGGTGACGACGCGATGACCGGCGGCCAGGGCGACGACACGATCACGGGCGGCACCGGGAACAACGTTCTCTCCGGCGGGGACGGCGACGACACCCTCACCGGCGGCCAGGGCGACGACGAGCTCGCCGGCGACGCCGGCGGGGACACGTTGACGGGCGGCCTCGGGAACGACGTCTTCAACGAGGGCGACGCGTCGAACGGAACCGACACGATGGCCGGAAGCGGCGGCAACGACCTGGTGCTCTACGCCGGTCGCCTCGCCGGTGTGACCGTCACGATGGACGGCGTCTTCGACGACGGCCAAGCGGGAGAGTCGGACAACGTCGGGGCCGACGTCGAGAACGCGGCCGGCGGCAGCGGCAACAATGTCATGGTCGGAAGCGCAAGCGGCAACGACCTGACCGGCGGGCCCGCCGACGACGTCATCGACGGGGGCAGCGGAGATGACGTGTTGACCGGCGGTCCGGGAGCCGATCGTCAGACCGGGGGAGCGGGCAACGACTCGGTCTTCGGCGACGACGGCGACGACACGATTCTCGAAGGCGCCGGAAACGACGTCGTCTCGGGCGGAAACGACGCCGACTCGCTGGACTACTCCGGCGTGACCGGAGGAGTCACGCTGCTGCTGGCGGTGTCCTCGCCGCAGGTGACGGGCGGCGCCGGCACCGACACGGTCACAGAGCTCGAGAACCTGGCCGGCGGCAGCGGAGGCGACCTGCTCGGTGGCGACGGCGGCGCCAACATCCTCTCCGGGAACGCGGGGAACGACACCTTTATCGGCGATGCCGGCGACGACTCGATCGACGGCGACCAGGGCACCGACAGCGTCGACTACTCCTCGTTCACCGAGGACGTCATGGTCGTACTGGGGCCCGTGAGCGGGTCGAGCCCCGGTTCGGCAGCGACGGCGACGACGGGCACCGACACCCTCGTGGCGATCTCGAACGTCACGGGCGGCTCCGGGAACGACTCGATCACCGGCGAGGCCGGCGCGAACGTCCTGAACGGAAACGACGGCGACGACACGCTCGCCGGTCTCCGCGGGAACGACACGCTCGACGGCGGCGCGGGGTCGGACCTGATCGACTACTCCGCCGCCGACGGCGGGGTCACGCTCAACCTGGCGAGCGTCGCCGCGCAGAACACCGGCGGCGCGGGCACGGATACCGTCCTGAACGCCGAGAACGTCACCGGATCGCAGTTCGACGACGCGCTCACGGGCACGGTGGGTGCCAACTCGCTCCTCGGCGCCGACGGGGACGACGACCTTGCGGGAGCCGCGGGCGACGACGCGCTGGACGGCGGCGGCGGCAGGGACACCGCCGACTACTCGTCCTCGACCGTCGGCGTCTCGGTCGACCTTTCGGCGGCGGGCGCACAGGACACGGGCGGCGCTGGGATCGACACGCTGACGGCTTTCGAGAACGTCACGGGAGGAAGCGGCCGTGACGTCCTCACGGGCGCCCTCGATTCGAATGCTCTCACCGGCGGCGCGGGCAACGACGTCCTGTTCGCCAGCGCAGGGGAGGATTTCCTCGACGGCGGGACCGGCGTGGACACGGTCGACTACTCGCTGCGCTCCGGGGCGCATGTCAACGTCACGGCCGGCACGGCCTCGAGCTCGGGCGACACGGATCTTCTCACGGCGGTCGAGAACGCCACCGGAAGCCCGGGGGCCGACGTCCTGACGGGCGACGGCGGCGCCAATGTGCTCGACGGCGGCGGCGGAAACGACAGGCTCCGCGGCTTCGCAGGCTCGGACACCCTCCGCGGCGGTCCGGGGGTCGACACGGCCGACTACTCCAGCTTCTTTGCGACGAACCTCCAGGTGGGCGTGGTCGTCAACCTGGCGGCCGGCGAGGCGATCGGGGACGGAACCGACTCCCTGGCGCAGATCGAGAACGTCAGGGGCTCGAGCTTCGACGACCGGCTCACCGGCAACTCGAGCGTCAACGAGCTTCAGGGGCTGGGGGGACGGGACTCCATCACCGGCGGGGCCGGGCGCGACGTCCTCCGCGGCGGCGACGGCGGCGACACGATCCAGGCGCGCGACGGTGTGCGCGACCGGGTCTACGGCAACGCCGGCCGGGACCAGGCCCGCGTCGACCGGCGTCGCGACGTCGTCCGCAGCATCGCCGTCTTCCTGCGCTAGCCGGCAAGGAGGCGGCGGAGGAGCGTCAGCGCGGCGTCCTTGTCGAGGAACTCGTTGAGGTTGCCGCACTTGGGGGACTGGACGCAGGAGGGGCATCCGTCTGCGCAGGGACAGCCGGCGAGGAGCCGCTCGGTGTCGCCGACCCAGCCCTCCAGCTCGTCGTAGCCGCGGCGGGCGATGCCGACGCCGCCGGCGTGGCCGTCGTAGACGAACACCGTCGGGCGGCCGGTCTGGAAGTGGAGGTTGGTCGAGAGACCGCCGATGTCCCAGCGGTCGCACATGGCCCAGAGAGGAAGGATGGCGATCATGGCGTGCTCGGCCGCGTGGAGCGCCCCTAGAAGCCGCGGGAGGGGGTCGAGGCCTTCGAGCTGCGACTCGTCCGGGACGTACCAGATCGCCTCGGTCTCGAAGCTCGTCGGAGGGAGCTCGAGCGCGACGAGGTCGAGCGTCGCCCCGTCTCGGATCGCCTTCTTCTGGTAGGCGACGACCTGCTCCGTCACGCTCACGCGCCCGAAGGAGACGTCCATGCCCAGCCGCCGGGCGCTCAGCTCGGCCTCCTCGATCGCCGTCGTCGTTTCCTTCTTCGCCTGCGTGTAGTAGTCGCCCGTGAAGGGCTCGACGAGTGCCGAGCGCGACGCCAGGTCGAGCCCCAGGACCCGGTAGGACTCACCCATGTGGAGGTAGATGGCGCCCTCGTGGACGGTGGAGGGGGCCCGCTCGGCCTCGACGATACCGAGCACCGTCCCCGTGGCCCCGTCCACGACCGCTACCGACTCCGGGCTCGCCGAGCGGAGGCCGATGCGCCCGGCCGGGTAGTCCCGCCCGGCCCAGACGATGCCCGCCCGCGTACGGCGCAGCTCGCCCGCGTCCGCAAGGATTTCGGCCTGCACCAGAGCCTCGTCGCCGAGCGTCGCCCGGTCGCCCTCGTCGAGCGGCCCCTCGAACGCTGCCGCGAGCACGTGCCCGTCGAGGATGCGCGGGTTGGCGTGGTCGAGGATGGCCGCCTCGACCCGTCGCTCCATGAGCGCCTCGGGCTCGCGCATGAAGAACTGGTCGAGTGCGTCCTCGCTCGCCACGAGCACGGCCAGGCCGTGGCTCCGCCGCCCGGCTCGCCCCCACTGCTGTCGCAGGCTCGCCATCGTGCCGGGGAAGCCGACCGAGATGGCGCAGTCGAGGAGCCCGATGTCGATGCCGAGCTCGAGCGCGTCCGTGGCCGTCACGCCGAGCAGCTCCCCCTCGACGAGCCGCCGCTCGATCTCCCGCCGTTGGGCCGGCGTGTAGCCGGCGCGGTAGGGGGAGAGGCGCGCCCCGGTCTCTGCGTCGAGGCGGTCGACGGCGAAGCGGTGGACGAGCTCCGCCGCCTTGCGGCTCTTGGCGAAGCAGATCGTGCGCAGCCCGCGCCCGACGAGCTCCGCCAGGAGACGGGACGCCTCCCCGAGCGCGCTGGCGCGGAGCTGCAGCGGCTCGTCGATCACGGGCGGGTTCCAGAACGCGACCGTGCGTGCGGCTCGGGGTGCCGCGTCGTCCGCGACCACGGTCGCCTCCATGCCGAGGAGAGAGCGCGCCAAAGCGCCCGGGTTGGCGATCGTCGCCGAGGCGAGCAGGAACTGCGGCTCGGCGCCGTAGGCCGAGGCGAGCCGCCGTAGGCGCCGCAGCACGTTGCCGACGTGCGAGCCGAAGACGCCCCGGTAGACGTGCGCCTCGTCCACGACGACGTAGCGGAGGTTGGCGAGCACGTCGCCCCAGCGGTCGTGGTGCGGCAGGACGCCCACGTGGAGCATGTCCGGGTTCGTCAGGATCAGGTTCGCCCAGGTGCGGATCTGGCGCCGGCGCTCGTGTTCCGTGTCGCCGTCGTAGATCGCGGCGCGCACGCCCGGGACGGCCAGCTCGGCCAACGCCCGCGCCTGGTCCTGTGCGAGGGCCTTCGTCGGATAGAGGTAGAGCGCCCGGATCTTCGGGTCGGCGGCCAGCGCGTCGAGCACGGGCAGGTTGAACGCGAGCGTCTTGCCGCTGGCGGTCCCCGTGGCGACGACGACGTTCTCGCGGCGCCGCGCCGCCTCGAGCGCCTCCGCCTGGTGCGCGAAGAGGGCCTCGACGCCTCTGCCCCTGAGTGCCGTCTCCAGCTTCGGGTGCAGCTCCGGCAGAGCGACCGTACGCGCCTCGGCGGGCGGGATCTCGCCCAGGAAGGCGAGCTCCTCGCCCTCGAGCAGGTCTGCCCACGTGACGGTCGCCACCCGACCGATGCTAGCTTCCGTCCCGGTGCCTCCCCGCTGTCTTACGATCGCGACCTCGGACTCCGGCGGCGGCGCCGGGATCCAGGCCGACCTGAAGGCGTTCGCGAGCCTCGGCTGCCACGGCACGAGCGCGATCGTGGCCCTCACCGCCCAGAACACCCTGGCGGTCACAGGTGTGCACGAGGCGCCGCCCGAGTTCGCCCGCGCGCAGCTCGACGCCGTCTTCGACGACATCGGCGTCGACGCGGCGAAGACGGGGATGCTCTTCAGCGCGCGGATCATCGAGGCGGTCTCGGACTTCCTCACCGAGCGCCCGGTCCCGCTCGTCGTCGACCCGGTCATGGTCGCCGCCTCGGGCGCGAAGCTCCTGCAGGACGACGCCGTCTCGGCCCTGGTCGGCGAGCTCTTCCCGCTCGCCACGGTCGTGACCCCGAACCTCCACGAGGCCTGCGCGCTCGCCGGTCGCCCGTACGCCGAGGACGCGGACCGGCTCGAGCTGGCCGAGGCGCTGCACGAGCTGGGCGCGGCCGCGGTGGTCGTCACCGGAGGTCACGGCGCCGAGGCGGTCGACTGGCTCTTCGACGGCGAGCGGCACGTACCCATTCCGGTGGAGCGCCACGGCGAAGAGGCGACGCACGGCGCCGGCTGCACGCACTCGGCAAGTCTCGCGGCGCTGCTCGCCTGGGGCGAGAACCTCGAGGACGCGGCCCGCGGGGCGGCGGCCATCGCGTCCGACGCGGTCAGGAACGGGCTCGCCGGCATCGGGGGCGGCTCGGGGCCCGTCGACGTCTTCCATCTCGATGCTCGCGCGGCTCGGGGAGTTCGGGCTCCTCGCTGAGCTCGAGCGGCGGGGCCTCGCCGGCGGCCAGGACGCCGAGGGCGCGGTCCTCGCCGGTGGGGTCGTCGTCACGACGGATGCGCTCGTCGAGGACGTCCACTTCCGGCGGGCCTGGACGGGTTGGCGCGACCTGGGCTGGAAGGCGGCGGCGGTCAACCTGTCCGACCTCGCGGCCATGGGCGCCGAGCCGGAGGCGCTGCTCGTCGCGCTCGTGCTCCCTGCCGACACGGGCGCCGAGGCGGTCGCGGAGCTCTACGAGGGCCTGGCGGAGACCGGAGTCCCGGTCGAGGGCGGCGATGTCACGCGCGGCGCGGAGCTCGCCGTCGTCGTCACCGCCGTGGGACGCTCGGAGCGCGTGCCGGGTCGCGCAGGCGCCCGCCCGGGCGACGTGCTCGTCGTCACCGGCCCGCTCGGTGCGGCCGCGGCGGGACTGCACGCGCTTCGCGAGGCCCTGACCGGCTTCGACGAGCTCGTCGCGCGCCACCGCCGGCCGCCCCTTCGGCTGGAGGAAGGCCGCCGGCTCGCGCGCGTCGCGCACGCGCTGGTCGACCTCTCGGACGGGATCGCGGGCGACGCCGCGCGCATCGCGGAGCGCTCCGGCTGCCGGATCGTGCTCGAGCCGGAGCGGATCCCGCACGCACCCGGGATCGAGGCGGTCGCCGACCTCCCCTTCTGGACGATGGGCGAGGACTACGAGCTCTTGGCTGCCCTCGCGCC